>NZ_FSRS01000001.1:10000-330000 GCF_900142935.1 Rhodovulum sp. ES.010
TGGCAGACACACGGCGGGTGCTAACGTCCGTCGTGGAGAGGGAAACAACCCTGACCTACAGCTAAGGCCCCCAATTCGTGGCTAAGTGGGAAAGCAGGTGGGACGACCAAAACAACCAGGAGGTTGGCTTAGAAGCAGCCATCCTTTAAAGATAGCGTAACAGCTCACTGGTCTAAACAAGTTGTCCTGCGGCGAAGATGTAACGGGGCTCAAGCCACGAGCCGAAGCTTAGGACTGCGCAAGCAGTGGTAGCGGAGCGTAGTGTGATAAAACCCATTCCTCCTTACCGTCCTCGGGCGGATTGGAGGAGCGGGTTTGGCTGTGAAGCCGGGGCGTGAGCCGCCGGTGGAGCGATCACTAGCGAGAATGATGACATGAGTAGCGACAAACAGGGTGAGAGACCCTGTCGCCGAAAGTCCAAGGGTTCCTGCTTAAAGCTAATCTGAGCAGGGTAAGCCGGCCCCTAAGGCGAGGCCGAAAGGCGTAGTCGATGGGAACCAGGTTAATATTCCTGGGCCAGGAGGATGTGACGGATTGTGGCGGCGTGCGTCCCTTATCGGATTGGGGCGTATCCAAGACAGTTCCAGGAAATAGCCCTCCGCCAGACCGTACCCTAAACCGACACAGGTGGACTGGTAGAGCATACCAAGGCGCTTGAGAGAACGATGTTGAAGGAACTCGGCAAAATACCTCCGTAAGTTCGCGAGAAGGAGGCCCGGGCCATGTGGTCCGGGGGCACAAACCAGGGGGTGGCGACTGTTTACTAAAAACACAGGGCTCTGCGAAGTCGCAAGACGACGTATAGGGTCTGACGCCTGCCCGGTGCCGGAAGGTTAAAAGGAGGAGTGCAAGCTCCGAATTGAAGCCCCGGTAAACGGCGGCCGTAACTATAACGGTCCTAAGGTAGCGAAATTCCTTGTCGGGTAAGTTCCGACCTGCACGAATGGCGTAACGACTTCCCCGCTGTCTCCAACATCGACTCAGCGAAATTGAATTGCCTGTCAAGATGCAGGCTTCCCGCGGTTAGACGGAAAGACCCCGTGCACCTTCACTACAGCTTCGCACTGGCATCAGGCATGCGATGTGCAGGATAGGTGGTAGGCTTTGAAACCTCGACGCCAGTTGAGGTGGAGCCACCCTTGAGATACCACCCTTCGCCTGCTTGATGTCTAACCGCGATCCGTCATCCGGATCCGGGACCCTGCGTGGCGGGTAGTTTGACTGGGGCGGTCGCCTCCCAAATCGTAACGGAGGCGCGCGAAGGTTGGCTCAGAGCGGTCGGAAATCGCTCGTTGAGTGCAATGGCAGAAGCCAGCCTGACTGCGAGACTGACAAGTCGAGCAGAGTCGAAAGACGGCCATAGTGATCCGGTGGTCCCGAGTGGAAGGGCCATCGCTCAACGGATAAAAGGTACGCCGGGGATAACAGGCTGATACTGCCCAAGAGTCCATATCGACGGCAGTGTTTGGCACCTCGATGTCGGCTCATCTCATCCTGGGGCTGGAGCAGGTCCCAAGGGTACGGCTGTTCGCCGTTTAAAGAGGTACGTGAGCTGGGTTTAGAACGTCGTGAGACAGTTCGGTCCCTATCTGCCGTGGGTGTAGGATACTTGAGAGGAGTTGCCCCTAGTACGAGAGGACCGGGGTGAACGATCCACTGGTGGACCTGTTGTGGCGCCAGCCGCAGTGCAGGGTAGCTATGATCGGACAGGATAACCGCTGAAGGCATCTAAGCGGGAAGCCCCCCTCGAAACAAGGTATCCCTGAGGGCCGTGGAAGACCACCACGTCGATAGGCCGGAGATGTAAGCGCAGCAATGCGTTCAGTTGACCGGTACTAATTGCCCGATAGGCTTGATTTGATCCAGTAAAAGCCAAGCTTTGCTGGTCGAAAGCGCACGGACGTGTGCAGCTTGGACAGCGTTGGGTCTTCCTCGGTTTGGTGGTCATAGCGCGAGCAAAACACCCGGCTCCATTCCGAACCCGGTCGTTAAGTGCCGTAGCGCCGATGGTACTGCGTCTCAAGACGTGGGAGAGTAGGTCGCCGCCAAACCTAGAAAGACCCAACCTTGTGACTCTCTTCGATGGCAACAGCGTGTGGCGCCGATACTCAGGCAAAAAATGGCGCGGGGTGGAGCAGCCCGGTAGCTCGTCAGGCTCATAACCTGAAGGTCGTAGGTTCAAATCCTACCCCCGCAACCAAAAAATCACCACAGAACAGATACTTAAGCGCCGCCCGAAAGGGCGGCGGTCGCTTGCGTTCAGGTTGGTGCTACAATGGTGCTACGCATGGGCGCGCGAAGACCGGCCGCGCACGCGAAGCCATAGCGCACTCGTGATGACCTGCCACTGATCTTTCATCCAGCCGCGACCGGAGCCCGGTTGGTGTTTACGCCAAATGGCGCGGGTTGAGCAATCGCCCGACGCGCGGAGCTCTCATCTCGCGCAGCGGGTCGGGCGATTGCGGTGGTCAGGGTCTGCGCGTAGTCAGCCGGGGTCTGATAGCCCAAGGCCGAATGGGGGCGCTCGGTGTTGTAGTCGGCGACCCAGGCGGCGATCAGGTCGCGGGCATGGGCGAGGTTACGAAACAGCGTCTCGTTCAAGAACTCGTCCCGCATCCGGCCGTTGAAGCTCTCGACAAAGCCATTCTGCATCGGCTTGCCCGGCGCGATGTAGTGCCATTCGATCCGGTTCTCGGCGCACCACTTCAGGATCGCGTTCGAGGTCAGTTCCGTCCCGTTGTCCGACACGATCATTCCCGGCTTGCCGCGACGTTCGATCAGCGCCGTCAGCTCCCGCGCGACGCGCCGGCCGGAGATCGACGTGTCCGGGATCGCGGCGAGGCATTCGCGCGTGACGTCATCGACGATGTTCAGCACCCGGAACCGCCGCCCGCACGCGAACTGGTCATGGACGAAATCCAGTGACCAACGGGCATTTGCGCGCGCCTCGACCAGGATCGGGGCGCGGGTGCCGATGGCCTTGCGCCGCGCGCGCCGCTTGCGGACGGTCAGCCCTTCCTCGCGGTAAAGCCGGTAGATACGGTTGATCCCCGAGGGCTCGCCCTCCCGCCGGAGCAGGACGAAGAGCCGCCGGTAGCCGAACCGCCGACGCTCGTTGGCAAGCTCCCGCAATCGGCCGCGCAGTTCCGTGTCGGGTGCGCGTTGCGACCGGTAGCGGATCGTCTTCCGATCCGCGCCGGCAATCTGGCACGCCCGTCGTTCCGACAGCCCGAACCGGGCCTTCAGATGCGCGACCGCCTCGCGCTTCACGACGGGCGTCACCACTTTTTTGAAACCAGCTCGCGCATCGCGGCCAGATCCAGCATCTGCTCCGCCAGCAGCTTCTTCAACTTGGCGTTCTCGTCCTCGAGCGCCTTCAGCCGTTTGGCCTCTGACACCGTCATGCCGCCGTATTTGGCTTTCCAGTTGTAGAACGTCCCCTCCGACATGCCGTGCTTGCGGCACAGATCGGCACACTTCGCCCCGGCCTCATGCTCGGCCAGGATGCCGATAATCTGCTCTTCGCTGTATCTCGTTCGCTTCATTGTCCGTCCCCTCCTTGGGTCGGACTCTAATCGCAGGTGGAGGAAAAATCCCGTGGCAGGTCAGTGACACCCATGGCTTGGCGCCAGGCTCCAGATCGACGCCCTGGACCGCCTAACCGCGATGCGCAGAACGCGACCGACGCAGAGCAGGAGCGCTGTAGACAAAGTGAGGGCACAAGCGGCCCAAACCGGCCGTTCGTTCTTCTAACCGATGTTGCGGTGCCGCTCCTCCGAACCGGGCAGTCGACACGCTTGCCGCATCAGCCTGCCGGTGAAGGTCTACCGCGCGGAATAAACTTTGCGGTGCGACAATAGTCCCAATACCGGCAATATCAGGCTTCCTCTCCCAGTGTTTTTCCTAGCGAAGCATGGGTTCGCAACGTAAGGTTGCGGCAGTTAGCTAGCAGGTCACAAGATGGACGAAGACGAGATTTTCGGTGTCGACGCGAACACCTTTGCGGAGTGCATGCTTGAGAGCGGATTTTACCCCGAAAACCTGCCTCCAGTATTCAAAATAACAAACTTTCATGAAGCCGCTATTCCTTATCTGAAATCAAAAGATTATCTTTCAAAAAAGCCCACAGAGCCAGCGATATTTAACGCGTCTAAGCGAGGGGGCTCTCGGCGGGTATTCGAGCTTCCTAACCCGATCTTCATGATTGACGCCGCTATTTTCTTCTCCGAGTACCGTTCAGAGATATTCGAGCATTTCAAGAGAACAGATGATTCGTTGTCTGTTCCGAGGTTTCATGATTGCGGGCGCCCTGCAAGGATTACAAGTCATTCCGATTTTCACAGGATCAGAAGGCAGAAGCTTGCTACTTCCAGATATATCGTCCGTACAGACGTTTCGAGATACTTTCATTCGATCTATACTCATTCGATCCCATGGGCACTGCATGGTAAGGCGGATGCCAAGAAGGATCGAAAACCGGATTCCGCCGAAGTATTCGGAAATCGGCTAGATCACATTGTCCGCCAATCTCAGGACGGTCAAACGGTTGGCATCCCAGTAGGGCCAGATTTTTCGAGATACACTTCGGAGATCATTGGGAAGGCGATCGATGCAAAATTCAGAGAATTTCATGGAGACCAATGCACCATCATTCGGCACGTAGACGATATCTTTATTGGAGCGGACGATCATGATGAAGCTAACCAGCTCTTAACCGGAATCCGCGATTCCATTCGGCAATTCCAATTGGATGTTAACGACAGCAAGACGACCGTTGTCCCGACAAATCTGGATTTGGAGCCATTTTGGCCGGTCCGAATTAGGCGAGAAATTGAGGGATTCAGTGGCCAGAATCCAAAAGCATCAGGAAGCAGCACGGGGCATGATTTCGTTTACTTCTTGGACGAGATTGTTCGGATTGCCAACGAAGAGAACGATGATGGTGTCGTAAAATACTCATTGCGGAAGATGGATGACTTAAAGCTTTGGGAGGACTACTGGCAACTTGTTGAGCCGTTCCTCGTGCGAGCTGCAATCAACTTTCCGCATTGCTGGGACTACATTGCCAGGATTGTTAGTTGGCGGGCTCGCACGCACGGAATAGACCGAGAACTGTGGGCAAGAGTGGCGTCCAAGTCACTCTCCACGCAGTCCAAAGCTGGGCAAGATTCCGAAGTATGCTGGGCGCTATGGCTAGCGAAAGAGGTGAAACTTCCAATTGAACTAAACATTCATGAGTTTGTTTTAGATCGCTGCGGTGCGCTTGCTGCGACACTTGCGCTCGATGTCTATCAGTCTAATCCTCAGAAGTTCAAATACCCGCAGGCAAAACTGCTTGAACGGATAGGAGACCGGCCGATGGTTGGTGATAACTGGTTGCTTGCGTACGAGGCCGATAGGCTATTTGGCTTCAAACTTAAAACCAAGAACCTGAATGGACCGGCGTTCTTTGGAGAGCTTTACGATAATGACACTGAGTTCTATGACCCTGGCGCTATTCCAGCAGCTTTTGCGGATATCGAAGACCCCAGCGAGGTGGAATCCGCTCTCGAAGATGTAAAGTCTTACTATGATGACGACTACGACGACGAGCACTTCGAAGTGGAGCACGATACAGATTACTAGTGAGCCGTTGAAAAGTGACAAGAACGATTCCGTCGGCCGCGATACAATCATAGTCGCGCACGCGAATTAACGTCAGTTTTCACGGTTCCCATTGATTCACCATGCATATGCAGAGAAAGTCCGGAATCCGCCCTTCCTTCGGCGGTGAAGGCTCGTGCTACGCCTCACTGGTCTCAGCGCGAGGGGCTTGGGTCTGCACGCGAAGCCTCATCTTTCTGCATTCACCTTTCTGCCGTCCGCCCTGTCCGCCGCTGTCCGCCTGCGAAGCCCTGTTGAATATGGTGGCGGACGGCAGGCGGACAGGGCGGACAGCGATCACGCCTGGTTCATGATGATGACGCGCCGCCGGTCCTTGCCTTCCCGGTCGTGGGTGATCCGGATGCCGCGGCGGCGCAGAAGCGGTGCGATGCGGCGAAGCTCGGCGCCGAAGGCGGCGGGCTTGCGCGGGAAGGCGTCGGCTGCGTCGGTCAGGGCAGGGTAGCAGCGCCGCAGGTGGGCGATCCAGTCTGTTGCCGTGCCCCGCCAGGGGCCGTGATCGGCCAGGAGCGCCAGGATCGCGCTGGCCAGGGCGTTGCCGTCGAGCGCGGTTTCTTCCAGCGCGCGGCGGTTGGCCTGGTAGGCCTCCAGGAATGCGCCGGGCGGCCAGCGAAGGGCCGGTTCCGCGGCCGTGACCCAGCGGGCGAAGTCGGCCATCCTGGGCCGCTCTGCGAGCGTCACCGCGTCGAGCTTGTCGAGCGCGCAGGCGGCGGCATCCAGCAGCGCTGCCAGGATGCGGGGTTGGGCTTCTGCAAAGCGCTCCCAGAACTCCTGTTCGAAGACGCGGCCGGTTTCCGAGATCGTGGGCAGCGTGAGGGCAATCGCCCGGTCGGCCAGGTCCGCGCGTTCCGCCAGGTCGGGAATGCCGTTCAGGATGCAGGGCCGGGTGGCGTCAAACAGCACCTCGTCCGCGTCGCTGTGCAGCTTGCGCGTAGCAAAGCCGCCCCCAGTGGCCAGGCGGCACAGCGCATCGGCCATGCTCGGCTTGATCCGCGAGAGGTTGTCGAAAACCAGGACATGCGCGCCCTGGGCCGCGATCACCAGGTCGCGTTCGTCGCCGGGAAAGCTCCGGGTTTCCAGCTCGGACGGATCGACCAAGGCCCGCAGAACCTTCGATGTGGTGCTCTTGGCGCTGCCCTGTTCGCCGGTCAGGATCAGCAGCGGGTAGGGGCCGCTCGGCCGCAGGCAGCCCAGGAGCCAGCCCACCATGAGCCGGAAGTCTTGATCCGATCCGACATTCACGAAGGCCCGCAGGGCGTCCAGATCGCCGCTCCCGGCGATGGGAACGGGCAGCGCGGCCATGCTGGGCGCGCGCTTGAAACGCGGTTCCTTCGCTTGGCGCACGCGCCAGCCGCTGGCCGTGATTTCGACGGCCGACCAGTCGGCCGCGCCCAGGTCCAGCACCAGGGCGTCGCCCTGGCGGCCGATCCGCGTGAAGGCCTCGCGCCGCTCGCCTTCGAACAGCGCTTGGCCGATCATCTGGCGCACCTGGTCGTCGAGCTTCGATGCGCTCGGGGTCTTGCCGCTCGCCTGGTACTCGGCATGGGCCAGCAGCCGCTTGAAGGTGCTGCCATCGAGCGCGAAGGTTTCCCAATGGCCGCCGCGCCGGATCGAGATGAACGGCTCGCCGCGGGGCGTGTGCCAAAGTTCCATGCCATCGAAGAGCGGCGCGGGCGCGTCGTCGTCTGGCGCCGGTTCGCGGGTGCCGTCGAGAGGACGCGCCAGGGCCAGGAGCGTGTTGATCTGCCTGACGCCCCAGCCCGCGGCCACAGCATCGGCCGCGTCCCAGCCCTTGGGATAGGCGACGTTCGGCCCGCCATCGTTCGCCGCGATGGGCGCGCCGCCGGTGATGTTCCGCAGGACCAGGTCCGCCACGGGAACGATCCGGGGCAGGGTGCCGAACTCCCTATGTAAGGTAACGGCCAGGCCCTCGGCGTATTTCCGGCCCGGCGCGTCCTTGTCGGGCCAGAGGATGACCGCGCGCCCCTTCAGCGGCGCCAGGTCCGCCTTGCCCGCGCCGTTCGCGCCGCCGAACGTGGTGGTGCTGACGTAACCCAGCGCGGCCAGCGCATCGGCGCATTTCTCGCCCTCGGTCACGATCACCGGCCGGTTCGTATTGGCAGCGGCCGTCACCTCCGGCAGGCGGTAGAGCGGCCGCCGCTCCGGCGCCTTCCACTCCTGCCGCACCGGGTCGTAAGGCAGAAAGAACTTGCTGCCGTCCGGCCGGTCGAAGCGGTTGGCCACCAGGATCGCGGCGCCGCTGGCATCGTGATAGACATACTGCGCGTCCGGCTGGCCCGCCTTGGGATGGCGCAGTGCGTGAAGTTCGGTCGCCGTCATTTCATCCCCCATGCCTCGGTGAGTTCGCGGGCGGCCTGTCCCTGGCTGAGGCCGTTCAGGTAGGCGTAGAGGCTGACGGGATCGCCGCCGCTGTCGCCGGTCGCGAAGTCGGCCCAGCGGCCGGTGGCCAGGTTGATCTTGAACGATCCGGGGCGGCGGTCGGCGCGCGTCGGATTGCGCGCCACCCATTCCTGGCCGACGCGGCGGCCATCGGGCAGCCAGGCGGCCAGGAGCCGGGGCAGGTTCGCAAGGCACGCCGCGTTGACGGCCACGAAATAGATATGGCGGGCGGGCAGGGTGTCAGTTGTCATTGGCCGCAACCTCCTGCAGCCGGGCCACTTCGAAGGCCTCCACATCGGCCAGGCGATAGCGCACCAGGCGGCCGACTTTCACATAAGGCAGCGGGTAGCGCTTGGTGCAGCGCCAGGTGCTGAGCGTGGTCGTGGACACGCCCAGCCGGTCGGCCACGTCCTGGGGCGTGAGAAGGGTTTTCGGTGTCAGGCTCATTTCGTGTTTCCTCGTCAATTGTTAGCGACAAGGAAAGGCTGCCAGCATCGCGGGCCGCGCTCCATCAAACCTGATCGGAGATTCCGGGGCGGAAACCGCGCCCCGGATTTACGATGACGGCCCTCTTGCGTCGCTGGCTCTGACCTTCCGCACCGCGTTCACGATGGCGGACCGCCTGACGGCCGGATCAAGGCGCTGCATCACCGCGTCCACGGCATCGACCAGGCGAGAAACGGTGCGGCCCGTTTCGGGATAGTACATGCCTTCGGTGAAGGGATGCCCCGAGAGCGCCAGCCATGTCGGCCGGAAGCTGACAAGGAAAGCCAGAAGCGCATGGTCTTTCGGGAGCTTTCGCGCCTTCGACCGTTCCCGCCAACGCTGCATGCCCGCTTCGAGTTCGTCCTCTGAATCCAGCCGGAGCGGGGCCTCGCCTTCCATATCAGGTTCCAGCAGCATCGGCTTCGGCTTCCGGTTGATCGTGTTTTCAACGCAGATTTGCAGGTCCACCAGGACTTCGCGGAAACTCGCGAAGATATTTCGGCGTGTGCCCAACATGTCCGCGAGCGTGACGCCGTTTCGTACCTCGTGAAGATGCGGGTTGCGCCTCACGGCCTTCTCTACGCGCGCTTCCAGTCCCGGGTAATCCTGCAGATGCAGGAGGGCATCGTAGAGCCGTTGCGCGGCTTCCGTGACGCGATCCAGCGCCTCGTTGTCTTCTTTTTCGCTGCGCTGTGTCGCCCGTTCCAGGGCGGCAGTCACATAGGCATCGCTCGCGACGACCAGCCCTTGCCGCAACGAGGCCTGCGTTTCCAGGTCGTCGCTCATGTCGCCATGCGCCATGACCTCGCTCAGCAACTCATCGCTGATCAGTTCCTGGTACTGAGGCTCCGATTCCTCGTCCATGTTGATCGCGAGGCGCGGATACAGGGCTTCAATGGTCAAGGTCGTCCCTCGTTTCCTGCGTGGGACGCGCATAGGCGAACATCGCGTCGGTCGCCTTGTTCACGGAGTCGCGCACCGGGTCCAGGTTCAGCCGGGCATAGATCGCGGTCGATTGCTGGCTGCGATGGCCCAGGGACTTGCCGATGATGTAGCCATTGGCGCCGGTCGCGGCCTGGTAGCTGCCCAGGGTGCGGCGCAGATCGTGAATGCGTAGGTCCGCAATCCCGGCTTCCTTCAGGATGCGCGCCCAGGCCTTCTTGGGGTCGGCCAGGTGGCCCGATGCACCGCCGCCCGGAAACACCCACGGGCCGTCAGCGGCGAGCTTGCGTGCCTTCAGGATGTCCAGCGCCTGGCCGGGCAGGTGGACGATCTGCGCGTCGCCGTTCTTCGTCTCGCCGATCCGCCAGGTCGCCGTGCTGAAGTTGATATCCTGCCAGCGCATCGCGAGCGTGTTGGACTTCCGCGCGCCGGTCAGCAGGGAAATCAGGAAGAAATCGCGCGCCGCCTCGTTCGGTTCGTTCGCCAGGGCTTCGAAGAAGCGCGGCAACTCGTCGGGCTGCAGGAAGCGGTCGCGGCTCTGTTCCTTGAACTTCTTGATGCCCGCGGCCGGGTTCGTGCCGTCCCAGCCCCAATCAATCGCCTTGTTGAAGATCGACCGGACCCGCTCAAGCAGGCGGTTGGCCTGGTAAATGCCGTTTTCCTTCCCGACGCGGGCGTGCAAACGCTCCACATCGGATTTTGTAATCTTCGATATCTTGCGTTTGGACCAGTGGGAAAGGAACTTCGTAACTTCACGCTCATCGTATTTCCAAGAGCGTTTGTGAACTTTCGAGTATTTTTCCAAATATTCTTCGAAGAGCGCGCCGAACGTCATCTCGTCGCGGATGGCGCGCCGTTCCTTCTGCGGGTTCTTGCCGCTCGCAATCTCGCCCTTGGCCTTCTGCGCGAGCTTCCGGGCGTTCTCGATGCTGATATCGGGGAAGCGCCCTAGGAGAAGCCGCTCGGGCCGCCCCTCCACGCGCTTGTAAAGATAAAAGCTCTTGCTGCCGCCAGGCGAGACGGCCAGGACCAGGCCCTGTTCCCGCTCGTCATAGTAGTAATCCCGGCTGCCCTTGGCGGCGGGCGGCGCCTTCGACAAGGCGGCCTTGGTGAAGTTCAGGCGGTGGCTGGCCATGCTGCCTCCCGTGATCCAGTGCTACAGCGGTGCTACGCTGGTGCTACACTCTGGAGCAAATTTGGGCAATCTGGCGGCATGGCGCGCAAGCCGGATATTTGCATAACATATTGATAAAGAAAGATAGAAATGCCTGCGGCGAATTTGAGCAAACTACAGGCCCTTAGACTCATAACCTGAAGGTCGTAGGTTCAAATCCTACCCCCGCAACCAAAAAATCACCATTAAACCAACGCCTTAGACCCGCAAGCCGCGGGCCTCTCGTCGTTGCCCCGCCAGGCGTGGAAGCCGCGTGGAAGACCGCGAACGGGAACAAGGGGTGTGGCGGGCGCGCAACACGCCATTAGGCGGCACCGAGCGATCCGCCTGCCGAAACGCCCGTGGATAGGTGGGACATGGACGCCAAGTCGATGGAAGGGCAAGCACCAATAGGCCTGCGTGGCCCCTGCTGCGATAATGCAAGCCTGTCCCTGATTCCTCATGCAAATCGGACAGCGCTGAACCTGCTATGTCGCTTCGCAGATTCCGACTTTACCTGTGGCTACAGCGCTGGAAAATAACGCTCCCTGCTTCGTTACGAACGGCCATCGCTACTTGATCGGCGCGTGCATCAAGGGAACGATGCTATGACGAACGAAAAAATCACAACCAGAATTCGGGCATTTGTGGCTCGTTCGAAAACTCAGCCTTGAGCCATCAATATCTTCCGTGATTGTCACATCGGAATGACGATCCACAAGGCGATTTCTCCATTCTTCAAGAACGGCCTTTGAATCGCCTTTCCGATGATAGATTATCAGTTCACCGTGATCCCGCCCAAGCATGGCAGTCCCGTACCGGTGAGAAAGCTGGTGGTAGCCGTCCTCAAGCCAGCGGTAGTCTTTGTGAACCTTTGCTTCGCCCAACCACATGAAGCTGTTGTGCTCGACGATCAGATCGCAGTGGCCATTCACGTGCCGATCGTGAATGGCGGAGATGCCTCCAGACACCAGCATATCGGCGATGTGCATCGTAAGCTCGTCCTCACCTCTGTCCTTCGCCAATCCGCGATTATCGACCAGTCGCGAGAAACAAAACGACAAAGCCTCTTCGAGAATTTTCAGACGCTCCCCGTGTGTTCTGGCGAGTTGCCAACGCAGCGCGCGCCCTCCAGGGCTATCTCCGAAAAAGCCCAAATACTCTGACAAACGCATGTCTTCAGCAGCCATCTACTAAACGGCCTTCAGGGAATAGAAGATGCGGACATGGGCCATCGGCTCCTCTACGATCTCGCCAGATATCGGGTGAGCCAGAACGCCAGTTTCCATCAAGTCGCGAAACTCTTCTGTAGATAGGTGCAGCTGTCCCTCTTCGGCATCTTCCAGGTAACCGTGAATTTCGAGTATCGGGCACTCACTCGTGGCCAAGATGCTCAAAGCCGGTAGCAATAACTTTCGGTGCTTTTCATTATCAAGGCGCTCATAGAAGAAAGAAAACCCCAAGTGTGCGCCGTCGCCTTCCCTGACACCAGAAAGGACATCCGTAACCGCCAGACATACGGATCGCATGTCTGGGGAAAGCTTTGAAGCGGCTAAGCGGTCTCTGAACTCCCCGATACTCATGTTGGTACTATGACACGCTGCCGGCTTCCAGCTTAGCCTTTTTTCCGAGGCGGTCGATTACAAACTCGTAATCAGTCGCCCGCACACAGTTTTTGATCTGCGCGCCGGTAATCACTGGAGTTCCACCCCCACCGTTACCTGCCGGCCCAGATGCCGATAGGCTCAAGGATGGCGTATAAGTCACGTTATCCTCGTGGAAAGCCCACTCCACAGTGATTCGATAGATCGCGATTGCTTCCACCGCGTCTTTACCGGCTACATGGTAGGCTTCCGTCCGCTGATCAGCGTTGGCTCGCCGGCGGGGCATCTTCTCGTCCTTAATGCCACCCGTTGTGGTCTGGAAGGTCATCTGCGTAACTGTACCTTCCTTTGCGTCTTCGTAGAATGGACGTACAGCTGGGAAGAGGTTCACACCCTTGTCGAGTGGCACGATTCTCCAGCTATTGACGGTCCTCTTGAGGACAGAGTGCAACCCATGCACGTCGGCCTCTGGCACCCCGCGGGGAAAATCCACGCGTATCTCCAGAAAGTCGCGCTCGTGAGGCATCCAGATTACGTGAAACATTTGAACAGGCTGCCGCTTCAATCCAACAACCTCTTCGTATCGAGCTTTCATTCCCGAGGGATCATCAAATTCCTGAAAGGGAATTTCTTCCCGTGTTTTTATCCAAAGTACCGAAGAGAGCATGATCCCCACGCCATCTTCATTTCTCTCGAACTTAACGATAGACATATCGCCAGTGCCTTTAGCCAATTCATCTTCGGGCATTAAGTAGGGGTAGCTCGTGGTGGCAGGGGCATCGGAGATTTCGGCACTCAACAACTTGTTTTGGATCGCGCTGCGAAGTGCCGGATCGACCGCATAAAGTTTCGTAAACTTCTCGCCGCAAAGCAGATGCTCAACCAAAGCATCTTCCAATCTGCCGCAATCGACTTTTTTTTCTGAAGCTTCAATTTTCTTAAGCGTTGAATCCCAGCCGTAACTGGTGGAGACGCCGTTGGCTTGTAGAATTTTCTTTGCGTTCGTCCAATTCATTCGGTGACGAAGAGTGCGAAAAAGTTCTTCCATCTGATCCTACCGTCTGTTCGCGGTGCTCATGCTCGGCCAAGCGGTGATGTCAATCCTCCAGGGCGCATACGCTGACTGACTTCCTATTCCTTCTACCCAATGGAAGGGGTCTTTTGCCGCAGTGCAAGTCCAAATCATTCACCGTTGCTTCCGTTGCCGGAAAGGTACGTTGCACCGCAGGCAAAACGTTCGCGACTGATCGCCGCACGGCCGAGAAAGCGCTGCACCTAACGCGGCGAGCAGCAAAGGCCGCGGACCGCTTAGATAGTCTAAGCGCTGCCTATTCTGTGAACCGATACCGCGCCTTCGCCTCGGTCAGCTTGTTCGCCGCGCGTTCTGGATCGGCGCGGATGGCGTCGGCCAGGCGCGCGCCCAGGCGTTCCATGTGGTCCGATAGCTCGGGCTCCGGCACGCCTTCCAGCGCGGCCAGAGTGGTGGCGTTGCCGGTGAGCTGGGCCATGATCAGCCGGATATGTTCGGCGCGGTGAACGTACCGCACGCTGTCGGGGTCAACGTGGCTGCGCATCTCTGTCAGGTCGCCCTCGCATTCGGCCGCTGCCATGTCCCAGATCGGATGGTTCGGCCAGCGCGCGCGGTTGCTGTCGGTGGGGTCGGGCTGGCTGTACCGGACCTGGGCCAGGGTCCGCGCGACCACATCGCCAAAGAGCGCGTCGAACTCCGCCCATTGCCGGATTTGCCAGCGGTCCTTGAGGTGGTCCTTGCCGGCGCGCACCTCGATCCGCCAGACCTGGCTTTGCGTGCGGTCCTCGGGGTTCAGCGGGGGCAGGCCGTCGCGGGCCAGGTTGGCGTTCCAGATATCCCACCAGATCGTCTTGCGGCGGTCGATCACCTCGCGCCGCTTGTCGTAGAGGATGATCTGGCGGCCGGGCATCTTGCCGACCGTGACCGACGTGAAACGCCCGGACTTGCCGTTGCTGCGCACGTCCTCCGAGGCGATGAGCTGGTCCGCGCGGTTCGCGTGGCTGTGGATCACGAAGTTCTCGGGCACCAGCTCGAACTCGGGCGCCAGGATATCGACGCAGAAATCCGCCCGGCCGATGCTGACCTGGTGCGCGCCATGGCGGATGCCGAGCCGGTCCAAGGTCTTGTCGATCTGCGCGCGGGCATAGCCGAGCCCTTGGGTGGCCAGCAGGGTGGAGCCCACCGAAAGCCGGATGCCCCAGGGGTCGCGCGCGTTCGGCTTCTTGAAGAACCATGTCATGTCCAGCGGCCCGCCCTTGAGAATGAAGCGATAGCCGTTGCCGCCGTGGTGAAGCAGATCGAACTCGACGCCGCCATAGCTGACCGGGACCGGCGCGCGGGCCTCTTCCGCCTTCTCGCGTTCACCGTCGAGATAGTCGAACAGCTCGGGCGGGATGTTGGCCTGGATGGAAAGCGCGATGGTGTCGAAACCGCGGTGAACGATCTGCATGGGGATTACGCTCCTTTCTGTATTTCTAGAGGGGGGTGCTACAATCACCCCCCTCTGGCGGCGGCGCCGCTCTGGGTGGGTTGGTTTTCTGGGAAGGGTGGGCGCTGGCGCGCCCTCAAAGGTGCCTCCGGCGGGGCAGCTTTGGTTTTGGGGCCGGGCAGGTCTGCCCGGCGCCGGTTATTCGTGGTCCATCGCCTTTTGCCTGGCGATCCATTTCTCGGCGCGTTCAGCGCATTTGGCGACGTTCAGCAGGTCGTTATGGGCGAAGGAACTGCTCGACCGCCAGTCGCCTTCCGCCGTCTTGTAGCCGCGCGAGAAATCGACGGAGTGGAAGCCGTCATTGTCCCAGATCGTCGCGGTGATCAGCCCGATCTTGAACTTGTAAGCTGGTTGATTGGTCATAACTTCTGTCCCTTCTGTAGTGCTTTACCTGGGCATGACAGGGGCGCGAGGTGACGCCACCCCGCGCCCCATCAGAGCCATCCGGCCCCAAAATCCCGCGCGGTGCTGCCAACCCCGCGCGGGCAAAACTCAGTTCTGCGAAGTGTGCTGCCGCCGCCGCGCTTCCGCCCAATCGCGCAGATCGGCGCGGCGGTAGCGGACCGACCGGCCCGCCTTGTAGAAGGCCGGCCCCGCGCCCGACACGCGCCATTTCTGCAAGGTGCGCACGCTCTGGCAGAGGTAATCCGCCGCCTCGGTCTCGGTGATGAATCCGTTCCAGTAGTCGGGAGCGGGCGCCGCCTGGTCGGTGGAAAATGCCTGGTGCTGCATGTTGATCGTCCTTTGCTTGCCTCGTGCTATGGGACGACCATAGGTGCGCCGAGCTGCGCCACGCGAGCCCAATCGCTGGACGAATTAGGTGTCGGAACTGGCGATAATTCGTCCAGCGATTTTCCTTGACGTGCTGATCGACGCTTTCTGCTCGCGGATGACGCGCGAGGCGGGGCAGTCCGGGTTGATCTGTTCGAAAGCTGCCACGCAGAACTGCGAGGCCGGCGTGATGGCTTGCCCGTCATCCGTGACGTCGCGCGTGAAAGGCTGGTCCGTCACGCTGCACCACAGATCGTGGATGTTCCGCATCCAGATGCGCAGGCCCCAATCCCGTTGGGCGCCGCGTTTCCCGTTGCCCAGGTGCGCCGGCGCATCTTCCAAAGCGGAGGCAAGCCCGCCGATGATCCGTTCAACGGCCGGCAAGTCCAGCGCAACGGATAGGGCTTCCGTTTCAAAGCCGTCCAAAGAGATTTCGAACGCCGTTTCCGAACCGGTGAGGGCGCCCGGAAGACCGGTTTCGATTTCCGTTACCAACGCCTCCCTGGCTTTCGGCGGCAGGGTCTCAAGCGCGGCGGCGAGGTTTCGGGCGAGTTTCGCAGCCTTCGCGAGTTCCCGTTCCGAATCCGCCTTGCGGGCGGTGCGTTGATGCCGCGCGGTCTCCCAACGATAGATCGCGGCGCAATCCTCAAGGTCTTGGCGGAAGCGCGCCGGATCGGCCGCGCTCAGCCCGCCGATGCGGCAGAGCCTTGCGACATCTTCGGGCGTGTAGGTGGGAGCATAGAAGTCAGGGGGCACAATCGGCATGGTCGTCCTAGCTGGCCGGATCATTTCACGTCACCACTCGCAAGGCCGGTCGGCCATTGCCAGCGTCTCCGAGCCACCGAACTCAGCCGGGACGCGTTTTCTTCGGCCGCGCGCCGCACCGCGTCGTCGGCCAGGTGCGTCTAGACAAGGCGAACTCGGCACGTCCACCTGCGCCAATATGGCGCTTTCCTTCTCGTGGACCGAGTTGACCGGATCGCATACCAGAGTGGTCTACGTCATATAACCAGAGGGAAAGTATGCGTATTTTTGTTGGAGTGTGTGCGTTGGTTTTGGTTCTGGGGGCATGCAGCGACGCGAAGAAAGCGAGCGAGGTTCCCCCGGCAGCGATTTCAACAAGTGAGTACCGCGGAATGTCCTGCTCGCAACTGAGGACCGAGGCTGCTCTCATAAGAAAACGGACGCCGGCTTTGGAAGCGGCCGTTGAAAAGTCATACAAGCACGACAAGAACATGGAAGCCGTTACCTGGATTCTGTTCTGGCCTGCCGTTTTTGCCATGGATGGCAACGATAGCGAAAGCCAGGCGCTTTCGCAGGCGCGCGGTGAACTCGAAGCGATCCATGCGTCGATGGAAAGCAAAGGGTGCCGCATGTAGCGGCCAAAACCTGCGCCAGGGCATCCCGTTTGGCGACGCCGTCGAAAAGATGCCCTCGGCGCCATTTTTGCCCAATCGCGATGCGCTGCGGGCGTCTCTATTTCACCACACGCAAGGCGGGCATGGCATTGCCGGCGTCTCCGAGCACCGAACTCAGCCGGGACGCGTTTTCTTCGGCCGCGCGCCGCACCGCGTCGTCGGCCAGGTGCGCATAGCGCATCGTCGTCTGAAGCTGTGTATGCCCCAGGAGCTTGCCGACCATCTGGATCGGCATGCCGGACGACACGGCATTTGATGCATAGGTGTGGCGCAGATCGTGAATGCGCACGTCCGGCAAGCCGGCCCGCGCCCGGATGCGGCGCCAGGGATGCTGGAAATCGGTCGCGTATTGGCCGGGCACCTTGCCGGCGATCACGTAAGGGTTGCCGGGCACGTGCGGGATGGAATGCAGAACGTCCCGCGCGGCCTGGGGCAGGGGGATGCGCCGCGCGCCGGTTTTGGTGTCGGGCAGCTCCAAGCCCTGGGCCGTGACATACTCCCATTTCAGTGTCTGGATTTCCCCGAGGCGGCAACCAGTCAGAATGAGCAGGCGGAAGGCGCCGACCATGTGCGGGGTTTCCGAGCCCTCCCGCAGCACCTCGCTCAGCACCGTGCCGAGTCGTTGCAGCTCGGCTTGCGTCAGATACCGCTCGCGCTTCTTCTCCCGGTATTTCGGCACGTGGCGGCACGGGTTCGAGCCGTCCGGGCGCAGGCCCCAGACTTCCGCCAGGTTGAACATCTTGGAAATCACGCCGAGCACCCGGTTGGCCTGGTACGGCACATGCCGCAGCCGGTGATGGAGTTCGGCCACGTCGCTGCGCGCCACGTCCACCACCTTGAACGTGCCGATGGCCGGCTTGATGAACAGGTCGATGCAGCGCCGGTACTCTTTCTGCGTCGAGACCTTGCAGCGTTCCGCCACGTGGGTTTCGAAGAACCGATCACAGAGCGCGGCGACGGTCGGGGCGCGGCGGTGCTGCGCGATTTCCTCGATTGGATCGCTGCCGCGGCACAGATCGCCCAGGAGTTCCTTGGCCCGCGCTCTGGCCATGTCCGCGGTGATGCTGCCATGCCGGCCGAGCGAGGTGCGCCGCGTACGGCCGCCCTTCTTGTATTGGAGCTGATAGGTCTTCACGCCGGTGCGCATCACCCGCACACCAAAGCCCTTCACCTCGCTGTCCCAGACGAAGTAATCGCGCGCCTCCGGCGCCAGGGCATCCACGCTGCGCTTGGTCAGTTTCGGCATTCTTGTCCCCTCTCTCCGGCGCTTCCGTGGAAGCCTGGTGGAAGATTCCGAGCGGAAATCACGGGGTAAGGCGTAGAAAGCGAGCGCAGCCGCCGTCAATGAAAAAGCAATAGGTTCAACAAGATAGGGTAGGCGGGCGCAGGTTGGCGAAGGTGGGGGGATTGGCCCGAGCCGGCCTCATAACCTGAAGGTCGTAGGTTCAAATCCTACCCCCGCAACCAACGAATCCGACACCCCGCCCGTAAAACGGCGGGGTTTGGCATTCCCGTCCCGCGAAAACGCAAGAATAGACCCAAGATCCCCGAAAAGCTCGATCGCGTGACCGTCTTCCGCGTCCGGATCCGGGATCAGCCGGATCTCAGAAACAAGACCACGCAGCAGATCCGCTGCCTCCGCCCGCGCCTCAGGGTCGTTCAGAGCCTTGGTCAGGTCCATGACCTTCCGGGAATAAATATCCGACAAGCGGGGATGCAGCGTAACAGGCTCGGTCTCCGGCAGCGCTGCCAGCTTCTCTTCAAGCTCCGCACGTTCCGCCTCCAGCGCGTCCATCTTCGCCTTCATGCTCGGGTGGAACATGCCTTGGGTGATGGCGCTCACGATCGCATCGATCTCGGTCAAGACCTGCCCGTGACGCCGTTTTTGCGCTTCGCGGGTCGCCTGCGTCGCACGTCGCTCCCGCCGCATCTCTTTCCGGAATGCCTCGACAAACTCTCGGACCAGGTCTGGATGCATCAACTCATGCTTGAGCCCTTCCAGCACCCGCCGTTCTACCGCTGTCCGGGAAATCAGCGCCCGGTTTGCGCAGGTTCCCCTGTTCCGGGCCCCCGAACAGCCATACTTCTTTCCGTTCATCAGCGTATATGCGGCCCCGCAGTCTCCGCACTTCAGCAATCCGGAAAAGAGGTAGGTTGGCCGTCGCGCCGCGCCGAAAGCATTCCGCGGCTGGTTCGAGGTCTTCATCGTCTTGCGGATGGCGCTCTGTCGCTCCTTGACCCTGTCCCAGAGGGCGTCATCGATGATCCGAAGATGCGGCACCTCCTCGATGATCCAAGCTTCCGGTGGGTTCAATCGTGCCTGCCGCTTGCCGGTCTCGGGATCCTTGATGAAATTCTGGCGGTTCCAGACCAGCTTGCCGACATAAAGCTCGTTATTCAGGATACCTGTTCCGCGCTTCCAGTTCCCGGAAATCGTCGAGAAGGACCAGGCGCCCGACCCCTTGCCTCCTGCGCGGGGCGGGGCGATCCCGTCCCTGTTCAACCCGACCGCAATGGTCCGTGCGCTCTTGCCCTGGTCATATTCCCTGAAAATCCGCCGAACGATCTCGGCCTCCGTCTCATCGACCACGCGGTCCCCGGTCGTGAAGCTCCCGTCGGGCAGCGGCTGCCGGTTCAGGCGATATCCGTAGCTGATCCCGCCCGCCGATTTGCCCGCTTTCACCCTGCCCTCCAAGCCTCGGTGGGTCTTCTGCGCAAGCTGGCGCAGGAACAGCGCGGACATTGTTCCGCCCAGCCCGATGTGCAGCTCGGAAATCTCGCCTTCCGCCTTCGTGAAGATGGCGACCCCGTTGAAGCGCATCCGCTTGTGCAGGCCCGCGATATGTTCCTGGTCCCGGCTCAGCCGGTCCAGCGCCTCCGCCACCAGTACATCGAATTGCCCTTTCCGTGCCGCTTCCTGCATCTGTTGGAATTGCGGGCGCAGGCGCGTGGCCCCGCTGATTGCCATATCGTCGAAAACCTCGACCACCTCCCATCCCCGCTCCTCGCAGAGCCGACGGCAGGTCCGGACCTGGTCGGCAATCGAGGCCGGCGATTGCAAGTCTGTCGAATAGCGCGCGTAGATCGCCGCGCGCATGCGAGGAACAGTTCCGATGACGTCAGTCTTCATCATGCTCTGAAGGTCCTTCATGCATGTGCGGGATCGGGGTCTCGTTCTCCGTCAGCAGGTCGTCACAGGCCTCCCGAGCGGCTTGCTGTGCGAGCAGCCGGGCCATTCCAACGAGTGCAGGATGCCGGTCCTCATTCCGACCCGCAACTTCGATATGCTTAGCCATTGCCCGCCTCCCCATGGTGTGCCTGCGCGAGAAAACGGCCTTTGCGGGAAAACTGCCCAACCTTCGAAATGAAATTCCACATCGTCTTTCTCTTCTGCCTGCGCATCCTCCGCGGAAAGCCAAGGACGCCGATCTTCTTTTTGGGGCGCGTGATCCGCGCTCCGGCATGCAGGCTAAAAAGGATGTTTCGAACGCAATGCAAAGGGCGAGAGGCAAAAATAAAACTGTGGATTGTGCAGCCTATTCAGGGTGTTGATCCCTTGTTTCTTTCCAGCAATGTCACTACCGCGCGCGAGCCAATTCCCGGACGCGCCCATATTGCGCGGCCGGGCGGCCTTATGCGGACCGGCCCGAGGGTCTCCACGAAAGGGATGGCCCCGTCTCCTCCGCCCCTACCGGCACATTGTCGCTGTCCCGAGACGACTGTCGCCCCGGCAACAAGGCCTTGAGCGCCGCGCCGACGACTTCCCGTTCCTGCTCGAGTACCTCGGCGATGCGCAGGAGGTCGGCGATATGGGCGTCCAGCAGGGCGGTGGCCCGGGCCTCGGCCGCCCGGAGATGGCGGTTGAGCCGCGCCCGCAGGGCGGGGTCGAAGCGGAGGTTCTCCAGATCGCGCGGCAGGGGCTGCCAGGCGGGCCCCATGCGGCCCATGCCCCATTGCAGCTCGATCCGGGCGGCCAACCGCGTGGCCTGGGCCAGGTCGCTGTCCGGCCCGTCCCCGGCCCCGCTGGAGGGCGTGCCCAGCACCAACTGCTCGGCCGCGCGGCCGGCGAGGTGGAGGGCCAGCATGTCCTCGGCGCTGGCGCGGGTATGGCAGACCGGCTCGGGCGCAAGCACGGCCCCGCCCCGGGGCGAGACCTGCACCGACTGCGCGGCCGGCAGGTCCAGGAAATGGGTCACCAGCAGGTGCCCGGCCTCGTGCAGGGCGATGCGGCGCAGAACGCCCTTCGGGGCCGGCGGGCGCAGCCGGGCCGCGGCGGCGCGCAGGTCGGCCAGGCGGACCGCCCGTTCCGCGCCGCGGGCCATTGCCGCGGCCTGGCGGGCCAAGGCCACGAGATCGGCGCCGGTCAGCCCGACCAGGTCGCGGGCCTCGGCGGCGAGCTGCTCGGGGGGCAGATCGGGCAGATGCGTGGCGAGGATCGCGGCAATGCCGTCCTTGTCCGGCAATCCGATGGGGATCTTGCGGTCGAACCGGCCCGAGCGGACCACCGCCGGGTCGATCCGGTCGGGATGGTTGGTGGCGCCGATCACGACGACGCCCGCGGCCGCGTCGAGCCGGGAGAGCTGTTCCAGCAACCCGTTGACCACCGAGGCCATGTAGCGCTCGTTGCGATCGCGTCCGCCGCGGCTGTGGAAGCTGTCCATCTCATCGAGGAAGAAGACCGCGGGCGCCGCGGCGATGGCGGCCTCGACATGGCCGTTCAGCGCGGCCAGCATGTCGCCCATATGCCCCTCCTTCTGGCATTCGGAGAAGCTGGTGGCGGTGAGCGGCACCTCGAGCGAACCGGCCAGGGCGGCGGCGACCATGGTCTTTCCGGTGCCCGGGGGGCCGTAGAGCAGGAAACTGGATGGCACACGGCCCCAGTCCAGCGCCCCGGCGCGCCAGGCGGCCACGTCCCGGACGAGCCCCTCCAGTTCGGTCACAAGAGCGGGCAGGCCCTTCACATCGGCCAGGGTCGTCCGGGGCGCCGCGGTCGCCCCTTTGGCGGCAATCCGGCCCAGCCGGTCCAGCACCGCCTCCGGGGTCGGGCCGGCGAAGGCGATGTCGAGATGCAGGGGCGTGAGGTGCCGCAGGAGGTCGGCACCGAGCAGTCGATCGGGCCGGCCTGCCCCGCGATGGGTCAGGGGCAGCAGGGCGGCCAGCATCTCCCGGTCCAGGGGCGGCAGGGCCTGCGTGGCCGTCAGCAGAGGGCGCAACGCCTCGCCGAGGGAGCTTGCATCCGGGGCGATGGCCAGCACGGCGTGGCCTGCGCGCAGGGCGGTGGTGATGCTTTCCCGGAATTCCGCCCGGCTGCGCGCGATGTCGGAGCGTAAGTCGCCGGAGCGACGCAGCCCGACGATCTCGGCTCCGACGCTGCCCCCGGCCTTCAACGCCGCGCAGGCCGTGTGCGCCAGGCCCAGCAGGTCGGCGGGGACGGTGAGCAGGACCAGCGTTCCGGACATGCCCAGGGGGGCGCCCTCTAGGGCCCGGGCAATGCGCAGCATCATCGACAGCGTTCCGGCAAGCGGCGAGACCACCCGCCGCCGGTCGCCGGGATCGCGTGTGGGCGGATCCGGAACGGTCCGGGTGTCCGGGATCTTCGCTTCGGACTGGGCCATGAGATCGTCGCTCTTGGGCGGCGCATCGGCCTTGGTGCCCCGCGCTGCGGCGCGGATCTCGCGGGCGACGCGGGCGCGGGCCGCGGCCAGGCCGGGCAGGGAGGAGGACGGATCGGGCATGGGACAGCCTCCTGGTCCGAGAACAGACGAAAAGCGGAAAAAACGGGGGGCGTGCTGGAGGGCAGGGCGGTGCAGCTCGGGCCGGACAAAAGGGGCCGGCCCGGGCACACGCCGCTCAGCCCGGGCGGGCACCGTCGGGCGCGGCGATGTCGCGGGCGATCCGGTTCAGCACGCGCTCGATCTCGGACAACAGCCAGGGCGCGTAGATCTCGGTCACCACGTTGATCTGCCCGGCATAAAGCTTGGGCGGGATCACCGCCTGGGGAAAGCGGCGGCCCAGCTCGGCATGGGCGCGCTTCTCGGCGGCGCAGGCCGCATGGCCGGTGGGCATCGCCAGCAGGCGCAGGAAGGTGACTTGCGCGTCTTCCGGCAGGCCCAGCTGGTGGCGGAAGCGCTTCTCGGGATGGGCGCTGTAGCCCAGCTTGAGCACCGTCCGGCCGGTCCGAGGCAGGGCGATGCGGGCGAGATAGATGGTAGAGGCCTTGGCGGTCCAGCTCTCGCCGCAGATGGCGCAATCGCACTGGCCCCAGTACATGTTGGCCACGGCAACGCGTTGCTCGTGGCCGCAGGCATCGTGCCGGTAGAGCCGATAACTGGGATTGCCCAGCGGGTCGGGACCGAGGCGGGTCCAGCCCTGGCGCCGGGCTTCGTCCTCTTCGCGGGCCTGCAGGCAGGTCTCGCAGCGGATCGCCGTCTCGCCGGCGGCGGCCCGCTCGATGATCTCGAACTGCCGGCGCACCTCGTGGCCACATTCCGGAATGCGATAGCGCCCATAATGGCGATCTTCGGGATCGCGGCCGAGATAGACCAGGCCGGCCTCCTGCGCGGTGGTCCGGCGGCCGTTCTCGGCACAGCCCGCGCAGGCGGGTTGGGCGGTGCGCAGGGTGAAGATCTTTTGCGCGGTCACCGCGCCGCAGACCCGGCATTCCAATGCCAGGTGATAGCGGTCGCGCACGCGGGCGAGGATGTGGAAGCCCTTGGCACGGGCGATCTTCTGCCAGTGATCCGGAATGGGGCCGTTATAGGGGACGGCCCAGGTCTCGGCCGGGACATGGCCCGAGCGGCGGGGGACATGGAGGGTGCGGCCGTCAAGCGAAACGGGCTGGAAGGCGGGGGCGGTGGGCGTCTTGCACATGGCAGGATCCTTCTGAACAGGGGGCAGGGGTCAGGCGCGCGGGGCGCGCCCGGTGGGGGCACAGGTCTTGTCCGGACAGGGACCGATCCCGTAAAACCGCGAGACAGACCGATCGGCTCACCCGGGCAGGAGAGGCCCGGGTTCGGATGGTCAGGTCAGTTGTGGAAAGGGGAGTGTCAGGCGGCCATAACAGCGCCCGCCGGGGGCAGGTCGCCGGGGCCGTCGCCGGTTGCGTCAGGCTCCAGCACCGCGTGGACGGCGGCCAGCACATGGGCCGCGCGGCCCAGGGTGCGGTTCACCATGCCGGCTACCGGATTGGTGCCGGGGCACTTGAAGACGGGCAGCTGCATCTGGACCTGCTCGATCAGCTGGGCGCCGGCGCGGGGCGCCTCAAGCCCGAGGGCCAGCCGGAACATCAGGGCCATCTGCTGCAGCGGGCGATCCTCGTCCCGGGCGGGATGCATCGCCAGCACGGCGTCGGCCGCCGCCCCGGCAGCCTGCCAGGCGCGCTCGGCCGCCTCGGGCCAATGGGCCACCGCGGGATCCCAGGGCTCGACCCCGTCGAGGTCGCGCTCCGCGGCCACCGCCGCCTCGGTCAGCGCCAGCAACTCGGTGAACCGCTGCGAGATCGCCGTATGCGCCGCGAACACGGCACCGCCTTCATTCCCCGGCGCAGGGGTGCTAAGCACAGTGTCAGCCATGTCGATGTCCTTTCACTTCGTCATCGGTGTGGTCAGGGCGGGAGGAAGAGGTGCAAGCTCTTGTTCCCGTCCGTGATGTATGACATTTATGGCCCACAGCATTATGATGTCAACATTAAAAAGGCAAAAAGCTATGGCGCCGCCCAAGAAAGATACCGTCGCGCTCACGTTGCGCCTGCCCGTCGAGCTCCTCGAGGGAATCGATGAGGTGCGAAGGGCCGAGGCAGACATACCGACCCGCCCCGAGATGATCCGCAGGATTCTTTCGGAATGGTTCGAGACCAGGAGCGGCGACAAGGCCTGAGGTGATTTGCGGGCCTGGACGTTCTACGATGGCCATGCAGAGAGGGTTCCGGCTTTCTAAAGGTCGGATGGTCTCTTGGACCTTGGCCAGAAGGAACGACCCGTTCGGCCCATAACGGCCTTCCACCTCAGTCACTGACGCCGCAGTGCAGCTTCACCGAAGCGGTCATTAGCACGCCGCCGTCCGACGTGATTGTTGGCTATTCGCGCTGCCCACAGCGAATAGGGCTGATCCCGAGTCAACCGATCGGTGCGGAAGGGCCGACGCGGGATGAACGAGCCCATTGTGCGGTCTTCTCTTCCATCACGCACCGCACCGCGGGGCATCGTCCTGTCAAACCGCGTCAGAGGTTCGCCCGAAGAGGGACGATGCGGGGCTTCGCCTCGAGCGTCCGGAACAGGATCGCCGCGGGCAACACGATGGCAAAGAGCGTTGCGCCGAACAGGATCGCCGCGGACGGTGTCCCGCTGCGGTCGAGAAGCCAACCCGCCACCGGCGGGCTCGCTGCCATGATCGCGTAGTAGATCGTGAAGAAGATCCCCATCCCGAAGGCGCGGCGTTCGGACGCCACGGCCTGTCCGGCCAGGGCCATGATGACGCCGGCAGGCGCCATGCCCAGCAGCCCGAAGAGCAGGCTTGCCGTCAGCCCGGCCCCGGGCCGGCCCAGCAGCAGCAGCGCCGCCACCGCGCCCGCCATGCAGAGGCCAAGCACCGTCTCGCGCCGGCCGAACCGGTCGACGATCTGTCCGCAGGCCGCCCCCGACAGGATCATCAGCCAGCTGCCGGCGCTGATCACCGCGGCCGCCGCGAGCGTGCCCATGCCCTGCGCCGCCAGCATCATCGGCCCGAAGCTCAGATAGATGACGTAGCCTGCATTGAACGCCCCCCAGGCGAGGCCGGCACAGAGGATCAGGCCCCATTCCCGCGGCATCAGCCGGGACGGTCCGCCCCCGGCGCGCGTGGCCACGTCGTGCGGCGCCCGGTAGAAGACGAGGACGGCAAGCGCGGCCAGCGCGCACCAGGCCGAGGCCGCCCAAAAGGGCACACGCCAGTCGTAGAGCTCGGCGAGCCAGGCATGGCCGACCTGCCCCATGGCGATGCCGAAGGGCCAGCTCATGACAAGGACGCTCATCGCGGTGGCGATCTCGCGGCCCTCGAACCAGTCGGCGACCATCTTGGTGAAATAGAGCGTGGCGAACAGGAACCCGGCGCCGGACAGAAGCCGGCCCATCCCGATGCCGCCGGGGGCGGCCGCGGTCGCCGATACCGCGCCTCCCAGCGCAAGGGCGAACAGCCCCAGGCCCGCAAGCACGCGGTCCGACGCGAACCGGCCGGAGAACCCGGCCGGCAGCGCGAGAAACAGGCCCGGCGCCATGAACAGCCCAATCATCAGGCCGATCTCGGCATTGTCGAGACCGAAGGCGCCCGACAGGTCGCCGCCGACCGAGCCGAGGGTCTGGAACTGGAGCCCCAGACCGACCCGGGCGGCGAAAAGCAGCGCCAGGATGCGCCAGCGCATCACGCCCAGCCGAGTTGGCGCAGCGCGTGGGCGTCGTTCCAGACCTTGGTCATGTGGCGGATGCGATCACCCTCGAAGGTCATGACATAGACGTAGTCCGAGGCGACCCTGCGCCCGGTCGGCTCGCCCGGCCCGCCGGGGCCGGTCTGGGTGCCGTGAAACACCGCCGCCGCGACGACCGTGCCGCGGGCCGCATCGGCGGCGAAGGCCGTGAGGTCGTAATGCCCGTCCGGGATCGGCCGCAGCAGGCCCTTCATCCACTCGGTATAGCCTTCCAGCGTCGTGACGTCCGCCAGCGCATCCGCCTGGCAGGAAAAGCCTGCGCCCTCGTGGCAAAACGCCTCGCAGGCCGCCCATCCTCCGCCCGTCTCGCAGGCCTCGAAAAAGTCGCGCGCCGTTGTCTCGATGCTCATCGGTCGGTCCTCCCTTGCAGATGACGGCAGGGTGCGCGCCATTCGCGGAGCGCGGAATCCGGCAGATGCAGTAAATCGGCCGTGCGCCGTGCGGTATTCGACTACAGCATCTGCGGGATTGCCGGATCGCACGGGCTGCCACAGGATGAGGGCATCCAGCCAGGGACCTCCCGCACCCCATGTCGCCCGACGAGATCCTCAGCCCGCGCGAGATCGAGATCGCCAGCGCCTATGCGCAGGGCGACACCTATCAGGCGATCGCCGAGCGGCTGGGCATCGCGCCCTCGACCGTGCGCACCCATCTGGCCACGATCTACCGCAAGCTCGAGGTCTCCTCGAAGCTCGAGCTTCACGCCCGGCTCTCGGGCGCGCCGCCGGACGCGGGAATGCAGACCGACCATGCGGCGGTCATCTCGGAACTGGCGCTCAGCCTCGAGGAGGCGCTGCGCCGCGAACAGGCCCTGGCCGAGGTGCTGCGCATCATCAGCCGGTCGCAGGGCGAGATCGACGCGGTGATGTCGGCGATCCTCGGCTTCGCGCTGGACCTCTGCGAGGCGGAATTCGGCATCCTGTTCGACCATCACGGCGAGCGGCGCTTCGCGGCCACCCATAGCCGTGGCATCCCCGACCCGTTCCGCGACTGGCTCGATGCCGAGGGCATCTTCGCGGTCAGCCCGCGCACGGGGCTCGGCCGGCTTGCCACGGGTCACGGCGTCGTCAACATCTACGACGTCCGGGCGGAGGAACTCTTCCAGACCGACGATCCGCTGCGCCACGCCACCGCGATCCTCGGCGGCGCCCGGTCCTTCGTGGCGATCCCGATGATGTCGGGCGACCAGCTGGCCGGTGCCTTCACGATCTATCGCCAGAGCGTCCGTCCCTTCAGCGCCCAGGCCACCGCGCTGGCGCAGACCTTCGCGGACCAGAGCGTCATCGCGCTGGATAACGCACGCATGGTCAGCGCGCTCCGATCCGACACGCGGCCCCCTTGATCACCGTGCGCGACCGGATGCGAGGTCGGCCCTAAGCCGCCCTTGCCTTGACAACGATATGCCGCGGCGCGGCCCGTCAGAGCCGCCATTCGCTGCGTCCGCGAAGCAGAGCATGCGGCGCAACCATGCTGCGAGGGATCGCACGGATATCCGATAAAAACCATCAGATGTCGCATGCCAGCCCATAGCGGACGCACGGGGAACCGAAGCCACTTGGCAAAGCGGCCCTTCAAATGCCGGCCAACGGAGGAACACAGGGTTCGCCGACGATCTGGCGCTTGTTCTCGATGGCGGCGCGGCAAGTCGCCGTAGCTCCGGACTTCTGGCCAAGGGTTCGGACCGGGCAAAAACAGAGCATTTTGATCGGGATAGCGCCTCGAAAACGCGGAAAGCACAAACGAAGTACGAATTGCGAAGCGCGGTCGCGGGCGACGGACCCGCACGACTTATGTGCTCGCACACATCACGGCTATTGACGCTTCTTGAGGGGCGCCTTATGTGTGATTCATTACATCACGCAAATGGACGCCACGACAGGAGCCCCACAGATGGACACAACGCACCTCGCCCAAGACTACCTTCGTTTCCTCGAGACTGCCGGTCAGGCCTCTTTGGAGAGCGAACTGGAATCGCCTTCGAAACTCTTGATTGCCGCGGACACGCACCGCGGTAAGAGGATCGAGATCGCTTACGCACCCTTCGACTTCATCAACGGGAACGCTCGTATCGTGATCGTAGGAATCACACCCGGGCGCCAGCAAATGCGGAATGCGATCCAGGAGTGCCGGCGTCAATTGCGCGCCGGTTGCGCAACGGCCGCGGCCCTCGAAGCTGCCAAGACCCATGCCAGTTTCTCCGGTCCGATGCGGCAAAATCTCGTCGATATGCTCGATGCAATCGGTGTGGCGCGTCTTCTTGGATTGGCGAGCACGGCGTCGCTTTGGGCAGGGGACGCGAACCTCGTGCATTTCACATCGGCCCTGCGCTACCCCGTGTTTGTTGACGGCGCGAATTATTCCGGAACGCCGGCGATGACCGGTGTCCCGATGCTGAGGGACCTTCTCGAGACCGCGCTGGTAGAGGAAATGCGGACCCTGCCCGATGCGCTATGGGTCCCGCTCGGGCCGAAAGTTGGGGAGGCGCTCACGGTGATGGCTGAAAAGACCGGCGTTCCCCGAGAA
Organism: Rhodovulum sp. ES.010; assembly: GCF_900142935.1. NCBI lineage: Bacteria > Pseudomonadati > Pseudomonadota > Alphaproteobacteria > Rhodobacterales > Paracoccaceae > Rhodovulum > Rhodovulum sp. ES.010. The sequence goes on from NZ_FSRS01000001.1 coordinate 38,935, forward strand.
CAGATACTCGATGGGCTCCCGCATCCAAGCGGCGCCAGTGCGGAGAGGGTGGCCTATTTCCTTGGTCGCAAACCCCGCGCACTCCTGTCCGCCAAGACCAATGCCGATCGTCTGGATGCGGCAAAGTCCGACCTCACGGCCAAGATGAAAAAGCTGGGAGCCTAATCATGGATGAGGTGAAGCCACGTGACATGGATGCTGATCAACGCCATGACGAGTTTACACGTACTTATGGCAACGACGGCGACCCGGCCGTCACTCTTGTCGAGCTGGTAAGGGCCGCCGGGGACTTCCTGACCATGATCGTCCGACCCGAAGATGCCGCTGACGGCATGCATCGGATCATTGGTACAATGGCTGGAGGCGGCGAGGACTGGCGTGAAGCGTTGGCGGACAATGAGTCTGGCGCTTTCAGTGAATGGCCGTTCGGTTCGATGCTTCACAATCTGAGTGCCTATAGCCGCTACGGGATCGACCTTGGGTCCGAGGAAGAGGGCGACGAAACCGAGCCTGAGGACCGTTTAAGAGAAATGGTCGAGGCGGCGGAACGTTTCCTTGCTCTCTGCCCCCTAGATGCCTGGCTCGGGAAAGAACGAACCCCCGACCTGGAGAATACCATCTCGATGGCAAGGGCGCGGTGGGCGCTCGATCATGACCGGCCTGTTGAACCGGAGGGACTCGCCCTCCTTGGTGGCGTCAGTCAGGGGCGGATGCGGAACATGGTGACCGGCCGCGATCCGGAAATGCACCGGGAAAATGGACTAATACCAGCCCATGAAGCGCTGGCGTGGCTTGAGGGGCGGGACAACTATTTTCCGTCAATCTGGCGAACGAAACGGCTATCCCTGAGCAGGGAGGAGCCGGGTCATGGAGACGCAGACATGCGCTTCTTCTTCATCCCCGAAGCACGGGATGGCTCCGTGTTCCATCCCGAGCTTCGGAGGCGCAACGGATTCACGATTGGTCTCAAAGGCGAGGAAGAAAGACTCGAGAACTTTGAGGATGCTCTCGAGCGCTTGCAAGGAATGCATGTTCCAAGCTGGCGCAGGCCGGCTCCGTCCAGTCGCGGCGGGTGGGGTATTGTGCAAGGCGTGTCGTGGATCCGCATGAGCCAACAGGAACTCGGACGCCGTGCGCGCTCGGAGAAGGTGAAGATGCATGAAAACGTAAAGGACCAAGCAGATGAGTGAAGCGGACAGCCCCACAGCAGATTTCCTGTCCGAGGCAATCTCGACATCAGGACGTACACAGCGCGAGATCGCCCATCGGTCCGGCTTTACGCGAGCCAACGTGATCTCCATGATGAAGCATGGTGAGATGAAAGTGCCGATTGAGCGTATTCCGGATTTGGCGGACGCTTGTGGCGTTGACCCCAAGGAGTTCGCGCGGGTTGCGATTGCCGAATACCATCCCGAGATCATGAATATACTGCGTCACATCTTCGGGGTGGATCTCGGGAATGACAATAAATCCCTGGAGCGATCTCGATGATTGAAATGGCCGTGATCAACGTACTGCTCGGAACTTTGCCAGATCGTCCGAGCGGTAGAACAGCGAACTTGGGTCTCTAAAAAATCCGCTCGCCGCAATCGGACCGAGAGTCTGCTCTCGTGGGCTTGGCAAAAGCCTGCTGGGTCCGGTTTCTGCGCATTGCGGCCGTCCGTGCCAAGCGCAGCATTCAGTATTTTGGCCCTTTCCGACGTCGGATGCCGCGCGGCGTTACCGCGAACCGTGCGCATTCGAGCGGCACGGACGGCCCGGAGTTCCACCTGGTCAGGCCGTAGTCGTCGTGACCGGCCGCCGTACTGAGAGGTTTTCCGGCCAGCTTCGTTGCGGGCTTGCCCGGCATTCCGGGCAGTCCTACGGATGGGCAGCGGATCCGAGGGGGAGGACACCGGTGAAACAGGGGCACGATCTCGGCGGGATCATCGATTTCGCCCATCGCGACGAGGCCTGGGCCGAACGGCTGGCCGGGGTGGTGGACGAGCATTTCCTGCCAGCGCTGGAAGAGTTCGATCTCGATTTCGAGGACCTGGCCGACATCCTTGGAAACCAGGCGCCCTGGACCCTCTGGGGCTGCGCCTTCGAGGATTTCCTGTCCCGCCGCTGGCCGCCCGACGGGCAGAACATCGTCGAGACCTACCTCAAGCGGCGGGGCTGGACGGAGAAAGTGCTGAACCGCGCCTATATCGAGGGCCTGCGCGACGCCCATGTCAGCCTGCACGAGGTGACCGCGGTGGTCCCCGGCACCAGCATGGTGCTGCGCGATCTGCTGACCGGGGCGGACCCCGTGACCGTGCGGGAAAAGAGCGCGACGCGGTCATTGAAGCAGTGGGACCGGGTCGCCGTCCGCGTGGTGCCGGTCCGCGATCGTCACGTGATCTCTGGAGGCCTGTTGCCCTTTTCGGCGGATGCGGTGGAGCTTCTGTTCGACGGGCTGCGGGATGCGCTGCGGCTTCGCAAGATGGAAACCCCGCGGCTGAGCGTGGAGCAACTCCGGTCCTCGGCGCCGCTCTTCAGCAGCGCTTGGCTCTTCACCCATCTGCCCCGCCTGCTCGACCCGCAGATGCCGCACCTGACCAACACCGACGGCGAGGATCTGGTGTTCCACGAGCTCCGCTTCCCCTTCGCGGCGGGCGTGGTGCAGGGCCAGGTTGCGACGGTGCTGGACCGGCAGGCGGAGCTTTCGTCCGACGGTCCGAAATCCTGGAGCTGGCTGACCCCGGCGAAAGGTGTTTCGAAATCCAAGGGCACGGGTCCGGGACTGGCCCTCGGAACATCCTCGGACGGCGGCACGGTGCTCGGAGCGCTGCACCTGAAAGGCAAGGCGCTGATCCTGGAAGTGAATTCCAAGGAGCGTGCGGCCCGCGGTTCGGTCCTGATCACGGCGGCCCTGGGCGATCTCCTGCGTCCCCCGCTGACCACGATCCAGACGGTAGACCAGGCGATGCGCGACCGCGATGCCCCAGGAGGGCCGCCGGAGGGGGCGGACGAGATCCCGCCCGAGATTGCCCGACAGATCATGCAGGAGCACCTCGACCGGCACTACCGCGAAACGCTGGACCAGCCGATCCCCGCGCTCGGCGACAAGACCCCGCGCGAGGCCGTCCGGAGCGCCGCGGGGCGAAAGAAGGTCATGGAATGGCTGAAATACCTCGAGAACCGCAGCGCGAAGGCCGAGGGCACGCCAATGGCCGAATACGACTTCCGCTGGATGTGGGAGGAACTGGGCGTGCTGGAGGAAAGGGGTTAGGATGCAGGCAGTTCGCGGCGTCGAGGACGGCCGAGGCTGTGTGAAAACTCGGTCAAGCATGGCCGGAGCCGGAACGAAGTTCTCTTGAAGACGCCTCCGCGAGAAGTATTTCTATTGTCGGGCCGCCAAGAGCCCTCGCGGAGGAAGTAACTCCCCGCAGATTCCGGAAATCTGAGTTTTCACACAGTCTCGGCCCTTTCCCGACATTCGTCGACCGAATTGGCACCACGGTGCAGCGTCATCGAACCGGTCAATCGCCGCGCGTGCGAGAAAGACGATCTGGTGCAGGTGCGCCGGGCTCTCTTTACGTTCAGCCTTCCTCGCTCATCGGCAGACGGAACGCCAGATCAGCCGAATTCATCGTCTGTGGAACGATTGCGTACGTAACCGGTGTGCGCCCAGGTGCGCGCAAGACTTGACCGTCGGACGGAACCTGACAATCCTGCAATCGGATTCGGCGGACGTTGAACCAGGGGCGTCCGTGCACGAGAGAATTTGGAACAGACCGAGAAACGATTATGCGGTCGCGGACTCGGATTTTGGGGGCAAGCATGCGGAATTTTCATTACGCCTTGATTATCATTATGACTATCGGGATGACGTCGCCCGGCGCGTCGGCCGAGGAATCCGCCGCCAATGCGCTTTTTGTTCAGGCCATTCGTCTTTATGCCGACTTGCCCGAAGACCCTGCCGAGCGCCTGGCCCAGTTGAATGACATTAAATCGGCATTCACGACAATCGTCGAAGACTATCCGGCTTCCGATGTGGCTGTCAGGATCGTGCTGGACGAAAAGCTTGGCGCCTATACGCCGTCGGAACTCGACCGCGAGATTGCGGCCATCACCCTCGATCTGGAGCAGGATGCGCTTGCCGAGGAATGCCCGATCCGGCCGACGCAACCCTGCCTGAGCGCGATGATCGAAAACTCTCCCATGGGGAGAACGGCGCTTCTCGCGGAATTCGCAATGAAAGGTGACTACGAGGAGCTTCTTGCAGGGCTTTACGCGGCGCTTTTCGGGGATAGCTTCGACATCGACAATCGCCTGACCAAGGATCACGCGGCGTTCCTTGTCGATGTCGGGCTGACGGGATTTGCGACTGGCGATCATGCGCGTGCTGCGGCGGTCATCAGGGCGATTGCGGATCAGTCCCCGTTTTTCGATGTGCCGGAGGGGAGCGACGTGTCGGCGCTGGCGGCGGCCCTTGTCGAGGAAGGCACAAAACGGCTGTTCCGGGACGACATCAGCGATGCCCTGAGGGACCGGGTTCAGCGCGTGGCGGCAGAGGATGCGGCGCGCACGGGGTCCGTTTCGTCCGAGTTCGTGAGTGTGATTTTGGACGAGGGCATGGACATGGCGGAAATCGACTCCCGCATGGAAGAGCTTTGGCCGAAACTCGACGACAAGGGATTCCAGCCGGACGTCAGCCCGGACAGGATCCTTGATATCATCCTGCGATCCGAGGACGCAGATACCTATCTGGAAAGCTTTTTCGAAAGCGGACAGATCGAGGATCTCGACGATCCTTCCCGTTTCGAGCCGGATGTACTGTGGCGCATCTACGAGGTGATCGCCGCTGCGCAGGACACATCCAGTCCCCGCAGGACACGCTCTCTTTGGCTCAGCGCCACACATGGAAACGCCGCGCGAGCAAAGGCAGCCATCGCGCAAGAGGCGGACCGGTCGTACAGCATCGTCGGCTGGGACAGTGCCGGAAAAGCCGCCTTCATCCTTGGGTCCGAGGGCGAGCGGCAGACTCTGGACGAACTTCTGCGGATATCGGATTTCGGCAGCGACTCCGAGAACGCCGCCGCCGAGGCAATGACGATCAGGCTGTTCAACCTTGGAGCGGCGATCGCTGGAGACGCAGAAGCCCTTGACGCCCTGGCCCAGGGATCGGGCTATCGCGAACTGGCGGAAATTCTGGAAGGGATTGGCCCGAGGAAGGTCGTGAGCCTGCTTTTCGACACCTACTATCGGGATTTCGATTTGCGTGCCGAGGCTGTTCCTCAGTGGCTGCTTGACCGGGCGCGTCGGTTCGCTTTTGTCGAGAACGTGACGGCGCAGGGCCTGGATGCCCGTGACATCGCCCGGCAGATCCCGAAGGGGGATGCGGAACTTGCCTACGCTGTCCCGTCTTCCGTCGAAATGCAGACGCGTATCGCGCTCGCCGGCGAACTCGACGCAGGATCCGCCGAGTTCGAGGCTCTCTACGGGATTTTCGACGATGCGGTTCTGTCCAACACGGCAGCCACGGAGCGTTGACGGCCCACTCCTGCCATTGACATCGCCTCGCTCCGCCGCGGCGCGGCCCGTCATTCCAGCCATTCGCTGCGCCTGCGAAATCACGCAGCCGGCACACCGCACATATCGGGGCATTTCGAGTACCTGACACAAACCATCAGATGTCGCAGGCCAGCCCGAACGCCACATTCGCTGCAAATAAAACTTGGTCACGGACGGCCGCCGGAAAAGGCAGTGAGCTGCCTAAGCCAGCCTTGCGTCCTGTGTGCCACGACATGGCAAGCGCGTCGTCGTCTCGATCGCCTTACGCCTGACGATCAGGCGCGCCTCTCTTTGAACTGATTTCGCACAGAACGCCAAGGGCTAACCCCATGAAGGCGACGGTAAGTGCGCCGCCGACATTTTCATGAAGGTACTTGGACTGGGCAATCATCTGCTCGGGATACTTGAAGGCGATGAAGCCTTGGTAGAGCGAGAAGACGGCGCCGATGAAGCCAAACCAAAAGAAGATTTGGGCGAAGATGCGCCCGATGCGGGTGAAATTCATAGCGCCGAAGACTCCGAAATACCTTTACAACCGCCACCATGGCGTGCGCAGGCGCGATGATCAAGCATCAGGCCGGTCTGCCGGCGGCTCAAGACGGATGCATCGGCTTTCCAAAGCGCCACGTCCGCAATCTGCGCATTGCGCCCGTTCGGACGAGGCGCGGCGTCCATCGACATGGGCCCCGCGGTTGGCCACGCCGCCTCGCCGGTCTCCCGTGCTACAATGGGTCACCAACGTCGGGTTGGTGTCGTGGTGGGCGAGGCGGATGGGAGGAACTGCCATGCCCACCGCCAACTTGCCTGCCATTCGTGCCTGCCGCCCCGCCTGGAACAAGGGCCGCGTGGTCGGCCAGAAACGCCCGCTGATGCCAAAACATGTCTGGGCCATTCGCGTGCGCCTCGACATCGCCGGGAACCACCGCGACCTCGCCCTGTTCAACCTGGCCATCGACAGCAAGCTTCGGGGCTGCGACCTGGTGAAACTCAAGGTTGCGGATGTCTACGCGGCCGGCCAGGTCAAGGAACGCGCCTCGATCATCCAGAGCAAGACGCAGCGCCCGGTCAGGTTCGAGATCACCGAAGGCACGCGCAGGTCGCTCGCGCGCTGGATGGAGGAGCCCCTGATGATCGGCTCGGAATACCTTTGGCCGGGGCGGTTCCACGAACGCCTTCACATCTCGACCCGCCAATACGCCCGGCTCGTGCGGGAGTGGGTGCGTTCCATCGGCCTGGACCCGACCTCCTACGGCACACATTCCATGCGCCGGACGAAGGTCGCCCAGATCTACCGGAAGACGGGCAACCTGAGGGCCGTGCAGTTGTTGCTCGGGCACACCAAGATGGACAGCACCGTCCGATACCTCGGCGTCGAACTGGAAGATGCTCTGGCGATCTCGGAGAGCGTTGAGATATGAAGACGACGGGCCGCCTTCACAGGCGGCCCAGAACCGACCTTCGTGCCTGACGCAGCCAAGGTCTGCAAGCAGACCAATTCACGCAATGTGGGCTACGCAACCATCAATTGGTACTTGTCAGCCAGGTCCGGACGAGATTTGCGATCAATTAACAGTAATTCCGGCCGCCGCCTTGTGATTTTGATTCCGTATAACCTCGGCCGCACTTGAAAGGTCTGATCGCTTAATCTCTCGAATTACCATAAGCATTCTACCAAGAACGTTACGCCCGCGGCCGTTGCATTCCCCCCAAAAGGTATCTTCCCAGTCGTTACCTTCGATTAGATACATGCCATTGGTCTTCCGCAGTCGAGAATAGAGGTCCGATTGGGAGAATTTCTGAAGGAGAAGGTCAGTCATGATTGGAACTTTGACATCGTCCCAGTCACTTCTAACAAAACCTAATATCCTAAGGTAATTGGCGGCCACTTTCGACGTTCCGGCCGAAATTTCTGGTTTGACGAAAAGTTCAGGCAGGTCTGCTCGGGTCACGCGCGCTCCACGTGCAGCCAGCTTACGATTGATGGCTTCGATGTCGCTATCAGATATCTTCTCCCAAGTCCCCGCCTCAAACTTCATGGCTTGATAAGCGTGTTCAACAGAATCATATTTGACCCCATCGACTACGACGGAAACTGGGAAAAAGTTAGACAGGAATGTTTTTCGAAAAACCCGAATAATCTTGTCGTCGGGCAACTTAGAAATTACATCTTCGGTTTTTGTTTTAAGTAGATCACAATAGGTTCTACCCACAATCTGCCGCGACAAATCACATTTCTCAGTCAGGTATCTTTTCCGCACACAATTCAACATCTTTCGTTGCTCGTAGATCTCCTTTAGGTCGGCCTTGGGCCGGAGCCGTTTTGATACCGCTAAAACACCAACAGAGTGTTGATAAAGCGACCGTTTTGCGATGTTTTTCCGCAATGGGTGGTGCAGGTCCAGTTTGCTACGTGTGACATCGGCCTCGGCGACCGCGACTTCAAGGTTTCCAATTTTAGCTGGCTGCAATGCGTCCGCAACAAATTGGATCGTTTGCCCCGTTGAACTGTTGTCATCGACAATCGCTACGTGTTTTCCGGCAAGTTTTTTTTCGTGGTGACTTGTCCATCGGACGAGGTCTGACCCAGTCAGACCGTGCGTGTCGAATTCATCCTTTGAAGAGTGAAGAGATACCGGCACCAGAAGTACTTCGCACTTCTTCCTATTGATGAATCTCTGTGCGGTAGCATGAGCGAGCGCCAGTTCTGTGGAGCCTGATGGCAACCCGATAATGGTCTCGCATTCTCGACTCCCATATCGAGCGTATTGCGCGGCCGCTGCAGCAATAGTAAGAGGGTGCGCGGCCTCTCGACGAGTGATATGCCGAGACGAGAAAACGCCGCGCTGGTACTCGAGTAGAATGTGTTCTTGCAATTTGTCGAACGTTTTCCGCTTTTCGACGAGTGTCCGATAGCCGCTATTTGACAAATTTTGCGCCTGCAGCAAAACTCCGTAAAAAAAATCCACTGCTGCTTGGGCGTATGCTTGCCCATCGCGGCGGACCGATTGGTACCCAACCTGATCGAACCTGTATTTCCCTTGCTTCTCCTCATGCAAAAAGCTGTTGAACATCGTGATAATAGAGTTCTTCGCGTAATCCGCTATTCCAAGCTGAAAGAACGCGTGCTTTGTTTCTTGGATGGCCTGTAAGGCTTCGTCCAAATCCTCTTTGAAATGGGCAAGTTTTTGTCGCAACTCGAATGTTGGGTTCGTCGAGATGGTGTACCGGGTTCCTCTGAGGTGTACCTGTCCGGCGATCCGCACGACACGTCTTGAACGATGGAAGAATTCAGGAGCAAACCGATCAAAGACTTCTTCGGACGTGATTAGTCCGCCGTCGATCGAATAGAACCCAAGAGACAATAAGCGTCTGTTCTGGGGGCTTAGAGTTACGCGAAAAATTTCCTGCAACGACCGAGCTCGGCTATTTGCCTCGTTCGCAATCCCCGGAAAATCGAATTCCGGCGCGCTGTCGCACAGCGAGGATTTCTCAAGACTGAACTGCTGCATCTGCGGTCACCTTCATTGTTGCTTTCGCGGCGAGCTCATTGTCTCGGCGATGGAGTTCCGAAAATCTGCCCAGAGGTTGCCTGCGAGGGGAGTAGGGTACAAGAACAACTTTCCGCTGATCGACTTTACTCTTTCATGGAGCAAGAAGGCATGCTTCGCGCCACCTATCTGACAAAGACGGTGACACTAAGAACGCTTCGAGGACTTAGCCGGTAGCTCATGCAACACGTCCAGACAAGCGCACGTTCAAAGCAGCGAAACCGCTCAAGTCGAATTCGAATAGCTTAGGTTTGCGTCGTCGTTTCCAGCACTTAGCGGTCATTCGTCCGACGCGCAGCGAACGGCAGTTCCCCGCCCGCTTCGACGCATCCGGAAGGGCGCGATCAGCTTTCCGGCGGACTGCCGGGCACAGTTGGGTCGCAAGTATTACCTGGCCTGACGGGGGGGCGTCTGGATTTCCGAGCGGAGGATGATGATCCGCGGGGCCGCGTCCACGCAACTTGCCCGCGCCGCCTGCATCGCCCATAGGGGAAATTCCGGAACAAGCGCGGATCCGCTCCGGTCGCCCGGCCCGGCGTACCGGACCCAAGCCCCTCATCCCATTTCCGAGCCTCCCGCTTCCGGCTCTGCCTCCGAGCTGAACCGGGCCGCATTCCGGGCCAGCTTGGCGACCATGCGGGGCAGGGTAGTTTTCCGGTTTTCGGGGTCGAGGCAGGGCAGTTTGGGATGCGCGGCCTCGAGCGTGCCGAGGCGCTCCCGCCAGGCGGCCGGGTCTTCCCGGAAGGCCGCCAGGGCTGCGGGGCCAAGGACCAAGACCGGGCGCGCGCTGTCCGGGGGCTGGGCCTCCAGCCCCACGACCGGAACGCGATCGCAGGGCAGGCCCGTGGCCGCCGACAGTTGCGTCCGCAGCAGGTCCGGCGGGTCCAGGTCCAGGGAGACAATGACCAGCCGGTCCGCGCGCGCCTGCGCCGCGCGGCGCAGCACCGCCGCCCGTCCGGACAGCAGCATGCCTGGCGCGGGCGGGTTGAACGGGTCGGGCGGGGCCGGCAGGTGGTCGGAGTGCGCACAAAAGGCCTGCGCGAACACCTCGGCCGTGCCCGACGTCCCGGTCCGGGAAGGACGGCCCAGGAGGATGCGATCGGGGGTGGCCCGCGCCGCGCTGCCATCCGCGAAGACCAGGTCGATCCGGCGCGCCGACGCGTGGATGCGTTGGCGGAACCGATCCGCGCTTTGCCGGGCCGCTTTCAACACCCGCCCGATCCAGGCGCCAAGGCTCAGCCGGTCTCCGCTGGCCCCTCCAGCAGCGCGCGCAGGGCGGCCACGTCTTGCGAAACGGCGTCCAGATTCTCCTGCACCGCCCCGAGCGCGTGGGCCTGCCGCTCCTGCATGTCCCGCATCTCCAGGATTGTCTTGATGAGCCGGGCCGCGGCGGAGCCCTCTGTCGTTTCCGGGTTCTGCAAGAGGTCCAGCAAGGGGTGCAGGGCCTGCACGTCCTTGCGCGTGTCCTCCAGCGTGCTCATCAGCACCTTTTCCGGGTCCGGCAAGGCCAGAGGCGTGGGCTGGGGCTGGATCATGGAATGTCTCCTGTGTCATGGGAAAAGCGGCCTGTTCGGGTCGTCCGGACAGGGTGTGCAGCATGAGGCCGGCGGCCAGCACCGGGTCCGCCCGGCGCAGGGCCGCGGCATGGGCGAAGCGGGCGCGCATGCGGGCCGGTTCGAAATCATGGCCCAGGGCGGAGAGGCGCAAGGACAGCGTGTCCGCGTGCCGGCAGACAAAGCTAGGGGTGCCATGGCCGGTGGTCTCGATCTCGACCCTTATCGGGCTGCCGACCGCCTCCAGCGCGGCGTTCAGCCCGGGCAGGTCCGTCGGCCGCCGCGCGAAGGCCGCGTTCAGGTCCCGGGCCAGACGCGGGGCATGGACATGCTCGGCCAGGCGCCGCTTGGGCACATGCCCGGATAGGCGGAGCGGCCGCCCACGGCTGTAATAGGGCTCTTCAAGGCCCAGCCGCCGGGCCAGCCCCCGGTGGGTCGTATCGGTATGGGCGGGGCTGGTGATGGGGCGCAAGGGAAAGCCGAGGAAGGTTCTCAACGCGGCGAAGCCATGGGCGTGATCGCAGGCCGCATCGGCGTGACGCACGAGGATCCAGGGCGCCATGTCGGGCGGCAGCCCGTGCCGGCCGAGCGCGAAGCGGAAGACGGCCAGCCATTGGGGCCGGGAGAGCCAGAGCCCTTCCGGCGCCGACAGGGTGAGGTGGACGAACCCGTCCCGGTCGGGATCGGAAAAGCGCTGGAAGAACCGGCGCGCCCGGGTCGGGCTGGACACGGGCACCGTGCCGCCCAGCAGCTCATGGCCGGGCCGCATGTCGTAGCTTGCCAGGCATTCGGCCGTCCGGTGAAATTGCAGGTGCGGCCGCATCAGCCCCGCTCCGATCCCGCCGGCAAATGGGCCAGAAACAACTGTTCGGCGGCATCCAGCAACCGCTCGATCCGGTCCCGGGGGATCGGGCTGTCCGTGCCCTGGGCGAGGTGCAGGAGCGCGTTCAGCAGCTCGCCGACCCGGGCGATATCGCGGGCCAGCCGCATGTCGTGCGACACCTGCGCGGACAACAGGCGCGTGCGGATGAACTCCGCAAGCTGGGCGTAACCGTGTTCCTGCGCCCGGCGCTTCAGTTCTGACTTCTCCGCCGGTGTCAGGCGGATCTTTTGTTCTTCCGAACGCTTGGTGGTGTTCGACTTTCCGACCGGTCCGGTCATATTGCGCATGGTCAGGTCTCCTTCGTTCAACCGGGCGGCCTTCGCCCGCGGGGTGCATGGAGAACCTATGATATCGCGCCGAAAATCCCGATCGGGGTGGGGTAGAGAAGCGGCAGGGATGTGCAGATTTCTGTGGAAAACCCAGCCGGTTCTCGCGGAGACGGCGCGCAGGATCGGTCATGCCGGCCGCGGCCGGCGGCGCATGTTCGGGCGTTTCCAGGAAAATGCGGACCGGCCGGGCGTGCGAGGAAATGTCGTTCAATAATGCCACCGGGCCCGCGTATTAGTACTTACGCGGGAGCGGCCGACCCGTACGGCACCGCCGCGTTGCCTGGCGGTGCCCCAGCGATCCAGGGGACGGCAGGCATGGCTGTCGCGCTCAGGTCGAACGCGAGCATCGCGCCTCAGGGCATGTCGTCTGCCAAAGGTAGCCGTAGCTCGGACCTGCCGGCGGACAGAATCCGGTCGAGGGGGCCTTATCCACGTTCGTCAAGCGCGGCCCTGTAACGCGCGATGCTTCTGCTCTTCGTTGAAACCTGCGCCGCGCGGGCTGCCGGGAGAGCAGGCCGACTGCCCGGAAATGTCCGTTTTGCCCCTTTCATAACCCCCACTTTCATAACCCCCAAATGCCCCGAAAGTGCGTAACATATTGAAGAAAAATGGCTTTCCGGTTATGAATCCTGCAAAACAGACATTCTTGAGCCTCCTCGGAGCCGTTTTGCGGGAGAAGTGTGTAACAGGAATCTCAAAAAATTATTACAAAACAAGGATGTAACGTGAAGATCTGATGTAACACTTTATGTTACATCTCTAAGTGTATGATTTTATGTCATATAATCTATCTATCTATCTATGTAACAAGATATAGATATATATATACATACATACACACACACGCACGCACACACACGCGCACGCACGTACGCACACGCCCCTGAGGGATATACATCTCGGCGTTACGCGTTACACAAGCTAAGCCATTGAAAATAAACGAAACAGGTGTAACGCGATTTCGACGCCGCGGGCAGGAAGGGGTAAGTCCAAGAAAATAAAGGGAAAAATTGTAACACCACTTCAGCATGACGCACGGAAAAAGCCTAAAATATTGAAAATAAAGAAGAGATTTTTGGCGCGTCAGGAGAGCCTGTTACAGCAGGGGCGATTTTCGCGATTGCCCGAAGCGGTCGGGTGGGGCGCTTAGAGGCGGCGTGTGGCCAGGCTGGGCGCGCCCAGGCGCCAGCGGGTCAGGCCGCGGATTGCCCCTCAGGGCCGCGGAGCGAGGCGCTGAGGGCGGGCGTGTTTTCGGGTCTGTGTTGGGTGGAAAATGGAAGAGCGCGCCTCAGAGAGCCTCTCAGAGCTCCTGCGGTGCGATGCCGGGTTTTCGTGAAATCCGGTCGCTCCATTCGCTGACGGCGATCTCCACACGGCCAGCAAGTTTACCGCTCCACCGGCAAGTCAGAGATCCGCGTGGTGTATCGCGGACTGCGATACTCGGCGCGCATCGCCCAGGCCCGCCCTGTCCCTTCGGAACCAAGGACCATGGTCTTCTTGCCGAACCGGGCATTGACCGCATCCAGCGCCTGCATCACCGCGCGAGATCGCGCTTCGGTCCCCCGTCGCGATCACGAAAGCATCGCAAGGCGCGGTTCGTGATCATGTCGATGGAACGGTTCGAGGCGCTCACATCCGGGCGCGGGTCGCAGGTCGCGGTGGATGTTGCCGATATGCCGGAGGGCCTGGGCGCACTCCTGGAAGAGGGCCTCGAGCATCACTTCCGTGGTCGCTGATTTCCCGGCTGCGGGCTAGGTCTTCGACGATCACCGCCTCCGGAAATAGCAGGCGGATCGTGGAGGGACGGAAGGCCGCAATAAGCGATTAGCCTCCCGCACCAATCCCGTCGGATGGAAGGGGCTTCAGATCAGGCGGCATCGCTATGAGCGGCTACCGGCAATACCCCGAGCGCGGCAGCCGCGCCCGCGCGGCCCGCGTCTCGAGTTCTCGATAGCGTCCCCCGGAATAGCGCGGGCAATCCAGCGCCTGGCCATTGGCAATCGCGATCGCGCCGATGTCCTGGCCATCGAGATAGCAAACCCCGACCCAGCGGTCATAGGTCCGCGCGCCGTTGAGCCGGCAGGCGACATGCTTCCCGCCGACCAGGCGCGCCATGAAGCTCCGGGCGTCCCGGCCGGCGCGGGTGGAGGTTTCGGGCCCGTCGACGCCGTTCAGGCGGACAGGCGTGCCGGCCACGACGATCGTGTCGACATCGCGCACGACGGTGACGCGCCCCTCGATAACGCGCTCGGCGGCTGCCGGCAGGGCGAGGAGCCCTGCCAGAAGGAAGACGGACAAGCCTGGGCGCAGGGCTTTCCCGGGCATCAGCGGCACCGCTTTGCGCCCATCGTGCGCTCGATGGCCTGGAGGCGCCCCTTGGCAATGGCGATGGCGGCTTCCTTGTCATTTCCGGACATGCTGGACACGGGCAGGCCGAGCAGGAAGACGCCCCATGCATCCCCGGAAGCGGCGGCTTTCTGTGCCGCGCTCAGGTTCGTGAGGTCCTGCTCGATCCGCGTTTTCCGGTCGGCCAGCTGACTGCAGGAAAGCCGCGCGTAATCATGGTCATCGATCTCTACCGCGGCAATCTGATCGGGCTGCTTGGCGCAGGCGCCAAGCGCCAGCGTTGCGACGAGCGCCGCCCCAAGGAAATTGCGATAGCGTGTTTTCATGTCTCGACCCCGTGTCTTGTGGTAGACTCTTTTCAACGGTGCCGCGAAGATCATTGGGCCGGAAAAATGAGTCAATCGGAAAACTGGACGCATCGGAAAGCTCGGTTTATCCTGAAGGCGGGTTCATGAGTCCAGTCCGCGCATCAGGTCCGCGATGGAGTGTCGAGAAGCGTTACGAGTTCATCGAGTTCCGCCTGTTCTGGACGGGTCGGCTGAACCGTGGCGACCTGATGGGGACCTTCGGGCTGTCCCAGCAGCAGGCCTCGGCCGACATCAACACCTATCTCGAGGGCCGCAAGAGCAACCTGGTCTACGACCGGAATGCCAAGTGCTACCGGCGGGGCCGGAATTTCCGCCCGCGCTTCTACCGGCCCGACGCGGGCGGGTTCCTGGCCCAGCTTCAGGCCGTGGAGACCGGCCTGCTGGCCCGGACCGAGAGCTGGATCGCGCCCTTGCCGGCGGTGGCCGGCGCGCCCCTGCCGGCGCGCGGCGTCGTTCCGGAAATCCTGCGCGAGGTCTACGGGGCGATCACGGACGGGCTGGCGCTGGAGGTCGTCTACCAGTCGATGTCGCGCCCGGAGCCGGGGGCGCGGGTCATCGAGCCCCATGCGCTGGCCTTCGACGGGTTCCGCTGGCATGCGCGGGCCTTCTGCCGGCGGGACGGCGTGTTCAAGGATTTCCTGCTTTCACGGATCCTGGAGGCCCGGGAGAGCGGGCTTGCGGAAAGTGCCTCCGCGGACGACCGGGCCTGGCAGGAGGAAATCGAGCTGGTGATCGCGCCGCATCCGGGGCTTTCCGAGGCGCAGGCCCGGGTCTTCGAGATGGATTACGCGATGGAGGAGGGCGTGGCGCGGATCCCCGTGCGCCGGGCGTTGCTCTACTACGCGCTGAAGCGGCTGGGGCTGGATACGGATCCGGACGCGCGGGCGCCGCGGGATCAGCAGATCGTGCTGGTCAACCGGGACGAGGTGATGGCGGCGCTTGGCGGGTGAAGCCTTGCGCAAGGGTGAATCCGGCCATCCGATTTCGGTTTGCCGGCATCGAACAGTCGGAAAGCGGGCTGTTTTTCCACAGAAATCATCCTATGGGCGATTCCGTCGCGGCGGCTCGTGTCTTATTTATAGTTTAGGGGATACCCTGAGGAAGGCCCGGTTCCCCAGCCTTACCGACCGGATGATCGCCTATGGACCTGGGGCCATTGCGGCCGTGCTCGATTACCTGGAGGCGCCCGCCGACGGCCGAACGCGCCCCCTCCTGTCGCCCAAGTCAAGAGAGGGGCTTGAATGGGTACGCGCCGAACGGGGCGTGTTGCCGCTCAGGCTTCGAAACGCGCTTGAACATCTCCTCATCAACTTGAAAACGAGCGGCATCGATCTGGATGACCTGTTCGCGAAACCTTCCATCTCGTCCGAATTGCCGGCGCAGACAAGGCAGACTGCACCTGAACCTGAGGGCGCTTCTTTACCCGACGCCGGGAAATTCCGGTCCCTGTCTGATGGCGCCGAAGATCGGCTGGACCTTCTTCTCGAGCATGTCGACGCACTTGAAGAGATCGGCAGGCAGCAAGACACTTTCGAACAACGCAAGACCGCGGCGATTGCGATCAGGAAGTTGAGAGAACGTGACCCGGATCTTCGACCAATGGAAATCGGGGAACTCCAAAGGCTCTATGGGCTGCTGTGCCAGGACGGCAAGGATGGGCGGAGTTGATTGCGCTGAGCTATGATCCGGATGGGGTCACCCTTGAATTCAAGTCGCGCCAGTCCTTGTTGGATCGCCTGCTCTCCCGTCAGGCAGAGCAGGACTTCGATCATGATGAGCGTCTTGGTTTCGCGTTAGCGGAGCTGCGGGCCACCGCCGAGACGGCGGGGGATGAGGTTGAAATCGGAGAGAACCGGATCCGCCTGTCCCACAAAACGCTGAGCGCTCTCTCCTCCGAAACGGCGGATGCACTTGGCCTCCCCCCTTTGGTGGATCTCACCCTGCGCACGGACGTCATGGGCCAGATCGGAAGCCCCGATTTCCGCCTCACCCATGACTGGGTCCGCGCCGGCCGAAAGGAGATCACGCACCGGACTGGCGCGATCCTCGAGACCTCGGGCGACGGGTCCGACGGGCTTCGGCGTCTCCCCCGATGGATGCTGGACGCGCTGGAGGTGGCGGACCGGTTTCAGGCCGGCACGGACCTGGACGAGCATTGGGAGGCGCTTGCCCGGTTCCGCCGCGCCCTCGAGCCCGGGGTCCGGATGGATCGGACCGACGCGGAGGCGCGCCTCGGGATGACCGATTTCCTCTCTGGTCTCGAGGTGACCCTGACGGACCGGTTCTCGATCAGCCCACGTGACGGGGACCAGTTCGCGATCATCCCGTTTCTCGGCGAGACTGTCGCGGCCGCGGAAGGTGAGGGGAACGCGTCGACGAGCTCTGACCCCGTGAGCGCCGCAATGACAACCATGTTTGAACGCGATGGGACGCCCATGAAAGCGCGAAATCGAGATGGATCGATCTCGTACAGGTGAAAATCGGGAGTTGGGCTGGACGCGGACCCAGGTGCGCGGGCGCCGCGCGACCAGCAGATCGTGTTGGTCAACCGCGACGAGGTGATGGCGGCGCTTGGCGGGTGAGTTTTCCGGGCGGGCTGCGTCATCTCTATCCACAAGTTTTTCAGGGCGGGGGATTCTTTCTGTCTCCCACAACTACTAGGCTATCCGCAGACATTTGAAATCCGGGCGGAAAGTGGGGAGAGTGAGCTTGGGCGTGAATTTTCGTGTGGATATGGCGCTGGCGAAGGCTGGGATCGAGGCCGCGCCCCTGGCCGGCGATAACGCGCGGGCACGAAAGGATTTCAGGGGGTATTCGCCGATGGGCGCCGAGCCGGTCTATCGCATGTCGTTCACCGTTGGCGGCCTTTTCCTGCACGAAGCTCGCGACCTGGCGCGTGCATGGTTCACGTGCCGCAATTGGGGGCAGGTCCGCAAGCAGGTACCGGACAATCTCTTCGTCGGAACAGGCCGGCCGGACTCCGCGCGGCGAATGCGCAACGAGGTGATCCGCCGCATTTCCCGGCTCGAGGAGGCAGAGCTTTCCCATCTCGCGGAATGCGGCATGACCGATGCCCGCGCCCTGGTATGGATCGCGACCTGTCGGGAATATCGCGTGCTGGCCGATTTTGCGCGCGAAACCCTCCAGGATCGCTATCGCGGGTTCGGGGA
Source organism: Rhodovulum sp. ES.010 (assembly GCF_900142935.1). Classification (NCBI taxonomy): domain Bacteria; kingdom Pseudomonadati; phylum Pseudomonadota; class Alphaproteobacteria; order Rhodobacterales; family Paracoccaceae; genus Rhodovulum; species Rhodovulum sp. ES.010. The sequence continues at coordinate 56,670 of NZ_FSRS01000001.1, forward strand.
GCCGGTCCGGCCGGTGGATTTCGACAGGCTTCTCGACGATCTCGGCCTGACGCATCCGGAGGTGGCCAATTTGGCGGAAAGCACGCGCAAGCGCCTGCGCAGCGTGGCATTCCGGATGATGCGGGAGGCGGAACTGATCGATGCAGCCGGCCGGGTGCAGACCCTCCATCTCGGCGCGTCTCTCCTTGAACTGTTGCGGCGTCGTCCGGGGCCAGGGCTCGATTGCATTCCGGGGGCAGGATGACCGATCTCGACTTCATTCTCGACGAAGGTGAGACGGCGCGCGCGACGCCGGCGCTCAGGGCGCATCTGAAGGCGATCATCACCGGTCGCCGGGTTCTTGGCGGCGACGTGCCGGGCAATGATGTTCCCTTCTTCCTCTGCCCCTACGTTCCCGAGGACGAGGTGCCGATGCAGGAGCAGATCGCCACGTTGAAGGGCGAGCTTGGGCATCTTCGCTACGGCCTGCGCGCAAGGTACGTTGCTCCTGACCTGCGACGCACATTTCGAGGGGCTAACCGGCGTCACGCTGATCGAGAAGATCACGGTCTGATGCCCGGGCGGTCATTCGCATTTAGCTCCTCGTTCATTTTCCGGACCATCAGCGCGACCGGATGTACGAAGCGATCAGAAGCCGGAAAACACCATATCGAGGGCGCCGCGGATCTCGTAATCGAACTCGGAAAGATCTGCGAGAGGCTCCCCCTGGAGCAGCGCCGATGGAATTGCGGCCATCTCGGCCGTGTGCAGAACGTAAGCCGAACCCTCGATCTTGAAGACCGGCTCAAGGCGCCCGATGGCCGTCGGGCCGGACTCCGCTGGCAAGAGCGGCGCCACGACCCGCGTGCCGGTCTCGATCAGGTCCGTCTGGAGATCGAGCACAAGCCTGCCGCCGGCGATGCGAAAAACCTGGAACTGCGCCATCACTCGGTCTTCAACACCTGAAGATCATCCAGGGGCGCCCCATGCGCCTCTATCCAGGCACGCCGTTCTGCGATCGCGCCGGCATTTTCCTCGGCCCAGGCCTTGGCTTTCGCCTTGCGAACGGCCTCGGCCAGCGCGGCATCGCTGATGGCCGAGACATTCAGGCCCAATTCTCGCGCGGCAGCCAGGTTGGCCGCAGTGAGAGTGACGTTCGTGCGCTGCTTTTCAGACGTGGCTTGCGGCATGGAACCCTCGTGGAGCACACGAACAATACACATCCCAAGTGTTCGCATCAAGAGGCACTCGTCAAGGAATACTTGACAACTGCCGCCGGCGGGAAGTCCTGCAGAACCCTGCGCGACAACCTCGACGCCATCCTGGCCGTGGGCTTCCGCGCCCCCGTCTTTGGGGCCCGGCATTCTGCAATCACGACGCTTCCTGTCGACCCACAATATGGCAAATCTTGCCAGGGATTTTGACATTCCTTGTCAGCGCATGATACGATTTTCGGATGAAGGAGGATGACCCATGGCAACGATGAATGTGTCTCTGCCCGATCCGATGAAGGCCTGGGTTGAAGCGCGGCTGAAGGACGGCAGCTTCAGCAATACGAGCGATTATGTGCGCCACCTCATTCGTCGTGACCAGGAGCGCGCGCAGGCGATCGAAGCCTTGCAGGGCGCGATTGACGAGGGTGTGAAGAGCGGCGCGCCCGAGCCGTTCGATTTCAAGGCGTTCAAGGCGCGGATGCGGGAGCAGCATGCCCGCAAGTAGTCTGACCGCCTACCGGCTGACACCGGCCGCCCGGAACGACCTGGAAGACATCTGGCTTTACACGGCGAAGCGGTGGTCGATGGTGCAGGCCGACCGCTATACCGACATCCTGGAAGATACCTTCGACCGGTTGCTCTTCATGCCGGAGATGGCGCGCGAGCGTCCGGAGTTCGATCCGCCTGTCCGCATCCATCCAAGCGCTGAGCATCTGATCATCTACCGGATCGAGGAAGGTCGCCTCGTCATCTTGCGTATCCTTGGTGCAGGGCAGGACTGGCAAGCGATCCTGAGGGCGGTGGACCAATGAATCTGAACGGTTGCCGACGCTTGGTCCCGCTCCGTAGACTTGCAAGCCATTGACGTAAGAGAACTTTAAGCGCCGTGGCCAGGGTCAACATATGCATAGATCATGACCCCACCTGATCGAAAGAGGACGTCATGATTGCAGAGTGTTGGAGCCCAAGAAGGGAGGGTCACGTTTCCATGCCGATCCGCAGTCCGGATCCTCGTGGCCGCGATCACGGATGCTGATGCTGTCCCCCCCGTAACAAGATGGGCCTTTATACAGGTGGTTCTTTTCTATCGTGGTAACCTGCATCGTAAAGGAGGAAGGCTTCGGCGGTTGCATGCCCCCGCAACCAAAAAATCACCACAGAACAGCATCTTACGCGCCGCCCGAAAGGGCGGCGGTCGCGTTGGCAGGTTTCGGTGCTACGGCGGTGCTACTGACCTGCCACTGATCTTTCATCCAGCCGCGACCGGAGCCCGGTTGGTGTTTACGCCAAATGGCGCGGGTTGAGCAATCGCCCGACGCGCGGAGCTCTCATCTCGCGCAGCGGGTCGGGCGATTGCGGTGGTCAGGGTCTGCGCGTAGTCAGCCGGGGTCTGATAGCCCAAGGCCGAATGGGGGCGCTCGGTGTTGTAGTCGGCGACCCAGGCGGCGATCAGGTCGCGGGCATGGGCGAGGTTACGAAACAGCGTCTCGTTCAAGAACTCGTCCCGCATCCGGCCGTTGAAGCTCTCGACAAAGCCATTCTGCATCGGCTTGCCCGGCGCGATGTAGTGCCATTCGATCCGGTTCTCGGCGCACCACTTCAGGATCGCGTTCGAGGTCAGTTCCGTCCCGTTGTCCGACACGATCATTCCCGGCTTGCCGCGACGTTCGATCAGCGCCGTCAGCTCCCGCGCGACGCGCCGGCCGGAGATCGACGTGTCCGGGATCGCGGCGAGGCATTCGCGCGTGACGTCATCGACGATGTTCAGCACCCGGAACCGCCGCCCGCACGCGAACTGGTCATGGACGAAATCCAGTGACCAACGGGCATTTGCGCGCGCCTCGACCAGGATCGGGGCGCGGGTGCCGATGGCCTTGCGCCGCGCGCGCCGCTTGCGGACGGTCAGCCCTTCCTCGCGGTAAAGCCGGTAGATACGGTTGATCCCCGAGGGCTCGCCCTCCCGCCGGAGCAGGACGAAGAGCCGCCGGTAGCCGAACCGCCGACGCTCGTTGGCAAGCTCCCGCAATCGGCCGCGCAGTTCCGTGTCGGGTGCGCGTTGCGACCGGTAGCGGATCGTCTTCCGATCCGCGCCGGCAATCTGGCACGCCCGTCGTTCCGACAGCCCGAACCGGGCCTTCAGATGCGCGACCGCCTCGCGCTTCACGACGGGCGTCACCACTTTTTTGAAACCAGCTCGCGCATCGCGGCCAGATCCAGCATCTGCTCCGCCAGCAGCTTCTTCAACTTGGCGTTCTCGTCCTCGAGCGCCTTCAGCCGTTTGGCCTCTGACACCGTCATGCCGCCGTATTTGGCTTTCCAGTTGTAGAACGTCCCCTCCGACATGCCGTGCTTGCGGCACAGATCGGCACACTTCGCCCCGGCCTCATGCTCGGCCAGGATGCCGATAATCTGCTCTTCGCTGTATCTCGTTCGCTTCATTGTCCGTCCCCTCCTTGGGTCGGACTCTAATCGCAGGTGGAGGAAAAATCCCGTGGCAGGTCAATCGGCCTGTGCCGATTGGCGCAAACAGCACCCCGGCGCCAGAGATGGCTGGATCACCGCTAAGTGACAGGTCATCGCGGCCACCTGATCGATGGAACCCTTTGTTTTGATCATTTAGGGCTGTGGTATCGCCACGACCCGGAGATCGCCCGTGCCGAGCGACGCGACACTCGTTTTCTACCTGATGGGCCTGGCCGCAATCATGATGGCGTCGAACCGGGTCCGCTATGACCTGATCGCGCTCTTCGTGCTTGTGACTCTCGCCCTTTCGGGAATTCTCAGTCCGGCCGAGGCTGTCGCGGGCTTTGGGGCGACCATCATCATCATGGTCGCGGGATTGTTCGTCGTCGGCGAGATGCTGGAGCGGACCGGCGTGGCCCGCACGGTGGGCGACCAGATCCTGAAATACGGCCGGGGTCAGGAAGTGCGGCTGATGGTGCCGCTTTGCGTTGGCGCGGCTGTGTTGGGGTCGGTGATGTCCTCGACGGCGGTGGTGGCCATCTTTATCCCCATCGTCCTGCGCATCGCCCGCGACTCGGGCATAAACCCCGCCCGGCTGCTGTTGCCGATGGCGTTCGGCGCCCTGATTTCCGGCATGCTGACGCTGATCGGCACGCCCGGCAACCTGGCGGTCTCAGACGCGCTACGCGACGCCACCGGCCAACCGCTCGGCTTTTTCAGCTTCACCATCATCGGGGTGACCATTCTGGTCCTCACGGTGCTGTTCTTTGTCTTTATCGGCCGTCACCTGCTTGGCCCGCTGACGGCGAACGGCACCGACCAGCCAAGGCGCAGCGACCGGTCCCTTGCCGAAATGTTCCGCATTCACGGCCTGGACCGGGCCGAGGTCATGAGGATCGAGAAAAGCTTTGCCGGCAGCGCCGCGCGAGACCTGACTGCCATCGCGCCGCGGATCCTGTCGCGTTGGCGCCGCGGCCCGCGCGGCACCCCGCATACGACGCTGTTCTCGATCGGAATGGAGTTGCAGCGTGATGACCTGGTTGTCGTGACCGGCAGCGAGGCCGACCTTGCCCGGTTTGCCCAGACGCCCGGTGTCGCGCCGGCCGGGTCGTTCTACGACGACATGAACAGATGGATCGACACCCTCGGGATCATGGAGGTGATGATACACCCCGAGGCCGGCATCCGGGGATCAACCCTGGCCGAGCTGGCATTCCGCGAAAACTATGGGCTTGAGGTGCTGGATATTCTGCGCGGCGGCAGGTCACTGGCTGACATCCAGATGACCCCCTTGCGCGGCAGTGACCGGCTGCTGGTCGCCGGCCCGTGGTCAAGGCTGGACGGGGTCAATGCCGCCACGCGGGACTTCGTCATTCTCGAAGAGCCGGCCGAGCGGGCGCGGTCCGTGCCCAATTCAGGCAAACTCTGGATCGCGCTCATCATCCTGTTCTGCATGATCGCGGTCTCGATCGGGGGGCTGTCGATCACGATCGCGGTGATCCTGGCAGCGATTGCGGCCGTGATGAGCGGCACCATCTCTGCCAGCCAGGCCTATCGATCGATCCGTCTGGATACGCTGGTGCTGATCGCGGGCATGCTGCCGCTTTCGACGGCGCTGGACAAGACCGGCGGCGCCGACATGATCGTGACCGCGCTGTTGCAGATGGCGGGCGACGACAGTCCACGGGCGGTCATGATGGCACTGTTCTTGCTGACGATGTCCCTGAGCTGGATCCTGTCGAACACGGCGACCCTGGTACTGGTGGGGCCGATTGCGGTGAACGCCGCGCTGTCGATGGGGGTCTCGCCGGTACCGATGGCCATCGCGGTGCTGATCGCGGGATCGGCGGGCTTTGCCTCGCCCGTGTCGTCGCCGGTGGTGACTCTGGTGGTCAGTCCGGGCAATTACAGGTTTGCCGACTTTCTGAAGGTCGGCGTGCCGCTGGCGCTTGGCATCGCGACCATTGCGTTCTTCATCATCCCCGTCGTCTTTCCATTCTGACGGCAACGGCAGGGTACCAACCCTTTTGAAGGCCAGCCCCTCTTCTTTTTCGCCAGCATAGGGATCGTGGGGCGGTGGCGGATCGTACCGTTACACCGGTCTGCCAAGTCGCCCGGAAGCTCCCACCGTCGCCGCGGGCGGTGTTCCTTCATCGCAGCGTTCATGTGATCCCGACAGTGTTTTTCTAGGGTTCTGACCGGCCCGGCGGACTGGGAACTAAACACCTGGAAGCGTAGCGGCCCTTCTCGTAGCTGCGGTTCACCGGCTCTGGTTGCGCGACGGCCGTATCTGCCGTCTCCGCCCCATTAAACCACGGTTTCCCCGCGTCTGACCGTCAGCCGAGTCTCGTTCCGAATTTCCAGACGGAGACGACGAAGATGGCAGATCGTGGCGAGGGTTTCGATGGGCGGATCGAGGGTGTTCGGCGGACGCGGGTATAGGGTGCGAGCGACTGGCGAAATTCTGCGGAAATCGGCTTGCACATAGATATATTATCACATTACGTTACCTCTGCGCCTCGCCTGGTCGAGGCACGCTTCGCAAAGAAACAGGGAGAGCCCCGTGACGACGACCGACGAGACCATGCATGCCGAGCATCTGAAGCAGGCGCAGGATCATTTCCGCTGGCGGCGCGAACACCTGGAGGCGCTGGCCACGGTGAAACGGGCCGAGGCGGCGCTGATGCTGCACGAGGCTCGGATCGTCGGCCACGAGGCCGAGATCGCCCGGCACGAGGAACAGATCGCCCATGGCACGGCGCATGCGCCTGCGGTGGACACCGGCGAACATGCCCGGATGGCTCAGGCCCACGGCCATGGCGCCGAACACCACGCCGGGCTTCTGGACGCCATCAAGGCCGTCGCCGCGGAGCTTGACGGGGAAGAACGAGCATGAGCGGCGCCGCGAAACTCCCCGTAACAGTTCTCTCGGGCTTCCTGGGCGCGGGAAAGACGAGCCTTCTGAACCATGTCCTGAACAACCGCGACGGGCGCCGCGTTGCTGTGATCGTCAACGACATGTCCGAGGTGAATATCGACGCCGACCTCGTCCGCGCGGGCAGCGAACTGTCGCGCGGCGAGGAAAAGCTTGTCGAGATGAGCAATGGCTGCATCTGCTGCACGCTCCGCGACGATCTGCTGATCGAGGTGCGCCGGCTCGCCGAGGCGGGCCGGTTCGACTACCTGCTGATTGAATCCACAGGCGTCTCGGAACCGCTGCCTGTCGCGGCCACTTTCGAATATCGCGACGGTCAGGACCGGTCGCTGTCGGACGTGGCCGAGCTCGACACGATGGTGACGGTGGTCGATGCCGCACACCTTTTGCGCGACTTCTCCAGCCAGGACTTCCTGAAGGACCGCGGCGAGGAGCTGGGGCCGGAAGATGAGCGCACGCTGGTCAACCTGCTGACCGACCAGATCGAATTTGCCGACGTGATCGTGCTGAACAAGGTGTCGCTCGCCTCGGCCGAAGACCTGGCCGCTGCCCGCGCCATCCTGCGCGCGCTGAACGCGGATGCGAAGATCATCGAGACCGATTACGCGAAGGTCGACGCGGCCGAGATCATGGGCACGGGCCGGTTCAGCTTCGAGGCGGCGCATCGTCACCCGACCTGGTTACAGGAGCTCTACGGCTTCGCCGACCACGTGCCCGAAGATGCCGAATACGGCATCACCAGCTTCGTCTACCGGGCCGAGCGCCCCTTCGATCCGGCGAAGCTGGCCGAATTTTTCGACACGCCGCTGCCCGGCGTGATCCGCGCCAAGGGGCATTTCTGGATCGCCACAAGGCCGCACTGGGCGGGCGAATTCTCGCTGGCGGGATCGGCGGTCGAGGTGAAGGCGCTGGGTCTCTGGTGGGCCGCCGTCCCCGAGAAGCACTGGCCGCCGGACGAGCGCGAGCGGATGGCCGCACGGGTGGCCGGCGAATTCGGCGACCGGCGGCAGGAGATGGTGTTCATCGGCACGCTGGGCACGATGAACCGCGACCGGATCACGGCGATGCTGGATCGCTGCCTGGTGCCGGAAACCCGCTTCGAGCCGGACGCCTGGGCGCGCCTGCCCGACCCGTTCCCGCAATGGGGCCATGCCGCATGACGGGCAACGCGCGCAGCCCCCTGCCGGCGCGGTCGCGGACGAATCCGATGGCCGCCCATGACCGGTTGCCGCCGCCCGCCCGCGCCTGGGTCGCGCAGGCCGTCCTGCCCTGGAGCGCAACCTCCGTCGCCCGCATCTGGCACAAGGCCCTGGCCGAGACCGGCTGCGAAAACGAGGCCTTGAACAGGCTGTCTGCCGCAGAGCGCGCGACTCTCGCAAGGGAAAAGAGGGTCTGATTAGAAACGCACGATCGCCTCGAGAGCGCTGTCCTCCAGCGACGTTGGACAACAAACCAAGAGGTCGATTCAGGCTAGACCTCTGTTTGCCTCAGCATCTCTTGCGAATGCGCAAATTGCACGAAACGCTGCAATTTGGAGTTTAGGGCCGGATGATTGCTCGGCCTCTCGGCGAACGTGTTCCGTCGGCCTAAATTTTGAGCGCTGCGAAGAGCAGGAATGACGAGCCGCGTTGCAGCATGCTGAACTTGTTTTTGGCACGCGACCGGCTTTATGGGCATTGATTTGCAACGGTCACGATCTGCGCATTGCTGCCGTTTGTCCAGACCGCGGCGAACGACTGCTCGCCGCCCTTCGACGTATCCGGAAGGGTGCGATCAGCTTTCCGGCGGACTGCCGGGCACAGGTGGCTCGCAAGTATTACCCGGCCTGACGGGGGAGGTCGCCCGGATTTCCGAGCGGAGGATGATGATGCGCGGGGCCGCGTCCACGCAACTTGCCCGCGCCGCCTGCATCGCCCATAGGGAAGATTTCCGGAACAAGCTCGGATCCGGTCCGGTCGCCTCGCCGGGCATGCCGCTCCTCTTGCCTCACCTCATTTCCGGCCCTCCCGTTTCCGGCTCTGCCTCCGAGCTTATCTGGGCCGCCATATTCCGTGCCAGCTTGGCGACCGGGCGGGGCAGGGTAGTTTTCCGGTTTTCGGGGTCGAGGCAGGGCAGGTCGGGATGCGCGGCCTCGAGCGTGCCGAGGCGCTCCCGCCAGGCGGCCGGGTCTTCCCGGAAGGCCGCCAGGGCTGCGGGGCCAAGGACCAAGACCGGGCGCGCATTTTCCGGGATCGAATCCTCCAGCCCCGGGACCGGAACGCGATCGCAGGGCAGGCCTGTGGCCGCCGCCAGCTGCGCCCGCAGCCGGTCCGGCGGGTCCGGGTTCAGGGTGACGATGGCCAGCCGGTCCGCGCGCGCCCGCGCCGCGCGACGCAGCACCGCCGCCCGTCCGGACAGCAGCATGCCCGGGGCGGGCGGGTGGAACGGGTCGGGCGGGGCCGGCAGGTGGTCGGAGCGCGCGCAATAGGCCTGCGCGAAGTCCCGTGCCGTGCCCGACGTCCCGTTCCGGGAAGGGCGCCCCAGGAGGATGCGATCGGGGGTGGTCCGCGCCGCGCTGCCATCCGCGAAGACCAGGTCGATCCGGCGCGCCGACGCGTGGATGCGTTGGCGGAACCGATCCGCGCTTTGCCGGGCCGCCTTCAACACTCGCCCGATCCAGGCGCCAAGGCTCAGCCGGTCTCCGCTGGCCCCTCCAGCAGCGCGCGCAGGGCTGCCACGTTGTCCGCAATGCCCTCCAGCGCGTCCAGCTTCTCCTGCACGGCCTGGAGCGCGTGGGCCTGCCGCTCCAGCATGTCCTGCATCTCCAGGATCGTCTTGATCAGCCGGGCGGCGGCGGAACCCTCGGTCGTTTCCGGGTTCTGCAAGAGGTCGAGCAAGGGGTGCAGGGCCTGCACGTCCTTGCGCGTGTCCTCGAGCGTGCTCATCAGCACCTTGTCCGGGTCCGGCAAGGCCAGGGGGCTGCGGTGGGGCTGGGTCATGGGATGTCTCCTGTGTCATGGGGAAAACCGCCGGCGCGGGCTGTCCGGAAAGGGTGCGCAGCAGCAGGCCGGCGGCCAGCACCGGTTCCGCCCGGCGCAGGGCCGCGGCATGGGCGAACCGGGCGCGCATGCGGGCGGGTTCGAAATCATGGCCAAGGGCGGAGAGGCGCAGGGAGAGCGTCCCCGCCTGCCGGCAGACAAGGCTGCGGGTGTCATGGCCGGTGGTTTCGATCTCGACCCTTATCGGGCTGCCGACCGCCTCCAGCGCGGCGTTCAGCCCGGGCAGGTCCGTCGGCCGCCGCGCGAAGGCCGCGTTCAGGTCCCGGGCCAGACGCGGGGCATGGACATGCTCGGCCAGGCGCCGCTTGGGCACATGCCCCGACAGGCGGACGTCGCGACCGCGGCTTTAATGCGGTTCTTCAAGGCCCAGCCGCCGGGCCAGCCTCCGGTGTGTCGCATCTGTATGGGCGGGGCTTGTGTTGGGGCAGAGGGGAAAGCCGAGGATGGTGCAGAGCGCAGCAAAGCCATGGGCGTGATCGCAGGCCGCATCGGTGTGGCGCACGAGGAGCCAGGGCGTCATGTCCGGCGGCAACCCGTGTCGAGCGAGCACTGATCGGAATACGGCCAGCCATTGGGGCCGGGAGAGCCAGAGCCCCTCCGGCGCCGACAGGGTGACGTGGACGAAACCCGCGCGACCGGGTTCGGCATAGCGCTGGAAAAACCGGCGCGCCCGGGTCGGGCTGGACACGGGCACCGTGCCGCCCAGCAGCTCATGGCCGGGCCGCATGTCGTAGCTCTTCAGGCGTTCGGCCGTCTGGTGGAATTGCAGATGGGGGCGCATCAGCCCCGCTCCGATCCCGCCGGCAGATGGGCCAGAAACATCTGTTCGGCGGCATCCAGCAACCGCTCGATCCGGTCCCGGGGGATCGGGCTGTCCGTGGCCTGGGCGAGGTGCAGAAGCGCGTTCAGAAGCTCGCCGATCCGGGCGATCTCGCGGGCGAGCCGCATGTCGTGCGACACCTGCGCGGACAACAGGCGCGTGCGGATGAACTCCGCAAGCTGGGCGTAACCGTGTTCCTGCGCCCGGCGCTGCAACTCTGCCTCCTCCGCGGGCGTGGTGCGGAACTTGATCACCCTGGAACGCTTGGTGGTGTTCGAGGCTGCGAACGGTTCGGTCATGGTGCGCATGGTCAGGTCTCCTTGTTTTAGCCGGGCGGACTTCGCCCGGGGGTGCATGGAGAACCTATGACACCACCCCGAAAATCCCGATCCGGGTGGGGTAGAGAAGCGGCAGGGATGTGCAGATTTCTGTGGAAAACCCAGCCGGTTCTCGCGGAGACGGCGCGCAGGATCGGTCATGTCGGCCGCGGCCGGCGGCGCATGTTCGGGCGTTTCCGGGAAAATGCGGACCGGCCGGGCGTGCGAGGAAATGTCGTTCAATAACGCCACCGGGCCCGCGTATTAGGTACTTACGCGGGAGCGGCTGGCCCGTACGGCACCGCCGCGTTGCCTGGCGGTGCCCGCAACGATCCAGGGGACGGCAGGCATGGCTATCGCGCTCAGGTCGAACGCGAGCATCGCGCCTCCCCGTTGCGGCCAGGACGCCTCCGCTCCGCGCTCACGTAGAAGTTCGCGCTGTCCGAGATCGCGACCGCGCGGGTCATTCGATCGGGTAGCGCCGCACCACGCCGGAGATGACGCCCCAGATCTCGCTTTCCTCGGTGAGCGGGATGTCCGGATAAGCTTCCCGGCTGTTCGCCGGGGCCAGGTAGAACCGTCCCTCCCGTTTGCGCAGGATCTTGGCGGTCACGGCGCCCTCGACGACGGCCAGGACCGCCCTGCCGATTCGCCGCTTCCCGGCCCGGTCCACGGCGATCAGGTCCCCGTCCCGGATCCCCGCGTCCCACAGGCAGTCGGCCTCCACCCGCCACCAGAAGGTGGAGGTCGGGTGACGCACGATCCACGCGATCGGATCGATCTCATCCTCGAGGTCATCGGCCGCGGGAGAGGGAAAGCCCGCGCTTGCGCGCGGTAGCGCGAGCCGCTGAGACGGGCTTGGGATGCGAACGGGTTTGTCGATCGGGTAAATCGGCATGGGGCTTGTGGTCACGGTATGTTCTTTCGGGAGCACTAGCAGATCCGACGGTAAATCCAAGTGGCCAAAGGCATGAAGCGATGTGCTTTGCGTGGTGGGCGGCGTTCTGCCTGTCGAAAGCCTCGCTCGCGGGCTCGGAGCTGCTCAGCTCCGAAAAGAGGCGCGGCAAGTCCTGTGCTGGCGGCGTTTCTGGCGGGTGCGATCCGTAACGCGTCCTGTATGAAGCTCAGCGAGTTCGCCCTTGCAGAATATTAAGAAAATACGTATATTCTGCCTAACGCAGAAGACCATGGTGATCCACGATGAAACAGTTTGCGGCGGGCGACCTCACCCGTAACACGGGCGATCTCTTCGAGGCCGCAACCCTCGCCCCCGTCGCAATCACGAAGCATCGCAAAGCGCGGTTCGTGATCATGTCGATGGAACGGTTCGAGGCGCTCACATCCGGGCGCGGGTCGCAGGTCGCGGTGGATGTTGCCGATATGCCGGAGGACCTGGGCACGCTCCTGGACGAGGGCCTCGAGGATCACTTCCGTGGTCGCTGATTTCCCGGCTGCGGGTCAGGTCTTCGACTATCACTACCTCTGGAAATGGCAGGCGGATCGCGGTGAGACGGAAGGCCGCAAGAAGCGACCGAGTTGCGTCGTCATCGTAGTCACGAACGCGGCCGGGCATCACGTCATGTTCATCGCGCCGATCACCAGCAAAGCGCCGGATGCGGGCCGGGTCGCCTTGGAAGTTCCAGAAACCGAGGCACGGCGTGCAAACCTCGACACCCATCTGCCGCTTTGGGTGATCGTAGACGAGTTGAACGCCGATATCCTCGAGACCTCCTATACGCTTGAAGAGCGCGCAGCCCGCGGATCGTTTAGCCCGGCCTTTACCGACGCGATCCTGCGCGGTGTTCAGCGCCTGCGTGCGGGTGGCAGACTGAACCTGTCGAACCGTTCATAGATTTGGCCGTCTCCGCAGGGGGCGGACTTGTGAATAGGCGCCGAAACTTGACCCAACTGGGTGGGCAACCAAGCCATTGAAGCTTTCAGCGCCGTGGCCGGGGTCAACACCTGCGCAGATCATGATCCCACCTGATCGCCAGAAGATGTCATGATTGCAGAGTGTTGGCCCCCAAGAAGGGAGGGTCATGTGTCCATGCCGATCCACACCGGACCACCCAACGGGGGCACGCCACCGCCCTCAGGCGGCTTCGCGTGCCTCCCGATCGGCTTTCGGAAACATCAGCGAATAGAAGACCGGTGCCGCGATCAGCGTCAGGACCGAGGCGAACCCGAGCCCGCCCATGATCGTCACCGCCATCGACGCGAAGAACGCATCCCACAGAAGCGGGATCATCCCGAGGATCGTCGTCACCGCCGCCAGCACGACCGGCCTTAGCCGCGAAGTGGAGGCGCGCACGATGGCCTCACGGAAGGCGACACCTCCGGCGCGGGTGAGGTCGATCTCCTCTACCAGCACGATGCCGTTCTTGATCAGCATCCCCGACAGCGACAGCAGACCCAAGAGCGCTGTGAAGCTGAACGGCAGCCCGGTGCCCAGAAGGCCGATCGCCACGCCGTTCACCGCCATCGGCACGAGCAGCCACACGATCAGCGGCTGGCGCAGCCGCCCGAAGAGCAGGATCGAGATCACCACCATGATGATGAGCGACAGGGGAAGCTGCTTGCCGAGGCTTTCCTGCGCCTCGGTTGAGCTTTCGTATTCGCCGCCCCATTCCATCGTATAGCCGTCCGGCAACTCCATCGCCTCGATATCGGCGCGGAGAGTGTTGAACACGGCCGAGGCGTTCATCCCGGCAGGGATCCCGGCTTCGACCGTGATCGTAGATACCCGGTCGCGGCGCTGGATGAGCGTGTCCTCGATGCCGAAATCGAAGCCGTTGATGATCTGCTCCACGGGAATGAAGGTCTGCGCGGCATCGGAATAGACGACCTGGTCGATCAGGTGCGCCGCACCCGGTTGGGTCGCGCCTGGCATGCGCACGAGGATCGGAATCAGCCGGTCGTTCTCGCGATAGACACCGGCGCGTGCGCCGTCCGTTGCGGTCAAAAGCGCGGTGGCGAGATCCTCGCGGGCGACGCCGGCCGTCTTCGCGCGCTCATCGGCGTAATCGGGCTTCAGGACAAGCTCGCGCTCGCGCCAATCGGTACGCAGGTCCTGCACGTTGCTCGTCGCTGCCTGCATCCGGTCCGCCGCTTCCTTCGCAAGCCCGCGCAGCACATCCGCGTCCGAGCCTGAAAAGCGCACCGCGATCGGTGAGCCGCCGCCCGGACCGAAGGCCAGCCGCTCGGTGCGGAACTCGCCTTCGGGCAGATGCGACTGGCCGAAGCTCTCGAGATCGTCGCGGAGGGGCGGGATGTCCTCGAGCGTCTCGGTGCGGATCACCAGATGCCCGTAGGTCGGCAGCGATTCCTCGGGCGAGTAGGTCAGCATGAAGCGCGTCGCGCCGCGGCCCACGAAAGTCGCGACCGAGACGATCTCGTCTCGCTCCGAAAGCCAGTTTTCCACCAGCGCCATGTCCTCGGCCGTGGCGTTGATGCTAGCCCCTTGGGGCAGCTTGTAATGGACGTAGAAGATCGGCGTGTTGCTGTCGGGGAAGAACTGCTGTTTCACTTGGCCTAAGCCCCAGTAGCAGACTACCGTCAGGGCGAGCAGCGCCGCGATCACGAGCCAGCGAACCCGCAGCGCGCCGCGTAGGATCGCGCCGTAGGCCCGGAAGACCGGCCCGCCATAGGCATCGCCTGCCTCGCCCGACCCTTGGCGGAAGACGTAATGCGCCAGAAGCGGCGTCACGGTGATTGCGAGCACCCAAGACAGGAGAAGGGAAATGCCGATCACGGCAAAGAGCGAGAACAGGAACTCGCCCGTCGCATCGGGCGAAAGCCCGATCCCGGCGAAGGCCATGATGCCGATCACGGTCGCACCAAGCAGGGGGAGCTGGGTCTTGCCCGCGACGTCCTCGGCTGCCTCGCGCGAGGATTTGCCCTGGTCCATGTCACCCTGCATCCCCTCGGCGACGACGATGGCGTTGTCCACCAGCATCCCCATTGCGATGATGAGCGCGCCGAGCGAGATCCGCTGCATCTGCAGATCGCCAAGCGCCATGAAGAAGAGCGTACCGACCACGGTCAGAAGCAAGGTCGAGCCCACGACCACGGCCGATCGCCAACCCATGAAGAGTGCGAGGACCAGCACCACGATGCCGACGGACATGGCGAGGTTGATCAGGAAACTCGTCGAGGCCTCGTCGACCACAACGTGCTGCTGATAGATTGAGTGCAGCTCCACGCCCAAAGGGATGTCCGGCTGCAAGGCGTCGAGTTGGGCGTCGACCGCACGGCCCACATCGACGATGTTCTCGCCCTGCCGTCCCGAGACGCCCAGCGTGAAGGCCTCTTCCCCGTCAAAACGGATGATCGTCGACGGATCGGCGACGCGCTCGCGGTAGACGCGCGCGAAATCGGTGATCTCGATCACGTCGCCCTGAACGCCGATCGTCAGGCCGCGGATGTCATCTACCGTGCCCGAGCCTTCGGGCGCATCGATGCGGATTTCCTGGCCCCACTGGCTGACGGAGCCCGCATCCGAGACTGCGTTCGAGTTGGAGATCGCTTGCGCGATCGCGCCGGGCGAGATCCCGAGATTCTTGATGAGCGCCTTGTCCGGCTCCACGAAGATACGCTCTTCGGGAAGCCCCGCAAGCGCGACATCGGCAACACCTTCGACGGACAGAAGCTCGCGCCTGAGATATTCCCCGAGCTCGTGTATCTCGGCATCGGAAAAGCCGGGCGCGGTCACCGCGTAGAAGATGCCGTAGACGTCGCCGAAGCTGTCGTTGACCTGGCTCGGTCCCGCGCCCGAGGGCAGCTGGTTCTGGGCGTCCGAGACCTCCTTGCGCAGCTTGTCCCAGATCTGCGGCAACTCGGTGCCGTCATAGGTCGACTGGATATGCACCGTGATACGGCTCGTACCGGGCTTGTTGGAGGAGGTGATGTAGTCGATCTCGGACATCTGCTGGATCGCCGATTCCAGGGGTTCGCTGACTTCTGTCGCGACCTGTTCGGCCGATGCACCGGGATATTGGGTTAAGACCACGGCCGACTTGATGGTGAAGGCCGGATCCTCGAGCCGGCCCATCGTGGCAAAGCCCCAGAGGCCGCCCAGCAGGCAGCCGATCATCAGCATCCAGGTCAGAAGAGAGCGGTCGATGGCTTCGCGTGCGATGGACATGTATCTCACCTCCCGACAGAGGTGAAGCGGCGGACGGTCTGGCCGTCTTCGATCATCGACGCGCCGGCGACCACGATCTCGGTGCCGGGCTCGGGGCCTTCGGTCATCACGATCGTGCCGTCATCGGCGATCTCGATTGCGATTGGGACCTGCCGGACCTGACCGCGATTTTCGTCCTCCTCAGAAGGCTCGAAAACCATGACGGTCGGGGTTCGGTCGGGCGTGTAGACGAGCGCGGTCTCGGGGATCGAGATCTGGCTCTGATCGCCCATCGCGGCCCGTGCTCTCACAGTCACCGAGGAGCCGGGCAGGACGTAATCGCCGGGATCCTCGGTGAAGGCGAGCGTGGTGCGATAGGTCTGGCCGACCTCGGCAGTCTCAGCCTCGAATTCGCGCGGGGCGAGCGTGAAGCGCTGATCGCGGCCGGGCAGG
The DNA here is from genome assembly GCF_900142935.1 of Rhodovulum sp. ES.010. Classification (NCBI taxonomy): domain Bacteria; kingdom Pseudomonadati; phylum Pseudomonadota; class Alphaproteobacteria; order Rhodobacterales; family Paracoccaceae; genus Rhodovulum; species Rhodovulum sp. ES.010. The sequence continues at coordinate 73,011 of NZ_FSRS01000001.1, forward strand.
GTTGCCGTGAATTCCACGTCGGAGTGGTCCTGCGTGCGGCGGAACAGAATCTCCGGCACGTCGATATTCACGCGGATCTCCGACATGTCCGAGACGCGCAGCACCGCCTGACCGGCCGAGACGGTGGAAAAGAGCCCTGTCACGCGGCGCACGACCAGCGCGTCATAAGGCGCTTCGAGCGTGGCCTCATCGAGACGCTCCTGTGCGTTCTCTAGCTCGATCCGTGCGAGATCGCGCTGGGTGCGCGCATCCTCGATCTGCACCTCGGAGACTGTCGCACTCGAAAGGTTCTCGAGGCGCTGCAGGTCGCGCTCGGCCTTGTTGAGCTGCACCTCGGCCTGCCGGACGCTGCGCTCGAACGGGTCGAGGTCGAGCTCGGCCAAGAGCGTTCCGGAGGGGTAGTTCGTGCCTTCGGTGACCGAAAGCTCGGCGATCTTTCCGCCGACCTGGAAGGCGAGATCTACCGTTTCCTTTGCCGCAACCCGGCCGAAGAATTCGCGTTCGAGCGCCACATCGCCCGCGGTCAAGGTCATCATCTTGGCGGGCCGGACCGCGGGCGGCTCGGCACCCGTCTCATCGGATTGCGCCAGGGCAAGGCCGGGGGCGAGGATCAAGGCGAAAACAAAAAGGGCAGGGCGGGCAGAAAAATACTGGGTCATGCGGATGTCCGTTCGTGAGCGCCGGCCATCTCGGGCCAGGCGCGAAAAACAAGGGTCGTGAAAGCCCAAGCCATCGCGTCGGGCGGCATTGGGTCGGTCGAGGCGATCCAGTGGCGCACGACGGAGACGAAGGCACCGGTGTAGAAGCGCTCCGCGATGCGGCGCATCATCGGATCGGAAGAACAGGATTCTCGGGTGTTGCGCCGATCAGCTCTTCGACGAGCTCGGCGAACCGGTCTTCCAGGGCGAGCCCCGGCACGCCGTCGAGAAGCGCGCGAAGTTGCGGATCGTCCCGCGGCAGGTCGCGAAAGACGCGCTCGAACTTCCGGCGGAGCATCTCTTGCAGGCCCGCCGCGTCCGCAGGCGCGCGTCTGACCTCGGCGTTGCGGCGCTCGACTTCGGCCAGAAACCCGTCGAGATAGGTCCCGAGCATGGCAGGAAGCCCGACGAAATGACCGTAGAAGGTCTGCCGCGTGATGCCGGCGCGCCGCGAAAGCTCCTCCCCAGAGATCTCGGCGAGCGGCTTCTCTGAAAGCAGCGCACGCGGGGCGGCTTCGGGCCGCAGGCGGGTGCGGTGACGTCTGGGATCCATAGGCCCTGATTTCAACTCTTTTACACACGTCAATAAAGCTGCCGCGCGACGCGCTGCACAGGCGCTTTGCGCGGGGCCAGATCGGGTTCGGGATGGTCGAGAAAGCTCTCTGGAACACGTCGGAATTCGCTGCTCTACCCGCACGGGGTTCGACAGCACCCCATTGGTTTCGGCCATAACGCGATCTCACCCGACATTCCCGGAGTGGCCTGCCGCTTAACGGAAAGATCGCCGGACGAAGGCGGGCGGTCAAGCATTTCGCCGCGCCGGTCCGCTCTTCGACCTCCGCTGCCATGATCCGCTCAGCCGCGAAGGCCAGCATCTCGCGGACGAGGTCGCCATCAGCCTGCTTCTCAACCAGCTCGATCAGCGTCATTCTATCGTCGGTTAGTCGTCCAAGAGCGGCATCAAACCGCGACAGGACCATTGTGTCCATGGTCCATCTCGAGCGGCTTTGTTGCGCAAAGAGCGTGAAGCCCGGACCTCCCCTTTCCCCAGACGCACTTACCCCATGGGCTCTGTGACTGGTATGCCGAGCGCGGTGTAGCCGTTCAGGACGGCGGCGCGGACCTGGAGTTCGGCGACCTGACGATCGAAGTCGCACGCCATGAGGCTCTGCCCCAGCAGCTTCACGCAATGCATCTTCGTCTCGACCCGGCTTCGGCGGTGGTATCCGCTCCACTTTCGCCAGATGGCGCGGCCGAGGTATTTCGATGCGCGCAGCGCCTCGTTCCGGGCGATCGCGCCGGCCGTCGAGGGCTTCCAAGGCTTGGCGTTCTTGCGTGGCGGTATGACAGCATCGGCGCCGCGGTCGGCGACGGCGTCGTGGCACCTGCGCGTGTCATAAGCTCCGTCTGCCGTGACTGAGCCGATCTCCACATCAGCGGGGATCTGGTCGAGAAGCTCGGGCAGCATGGGCGCGTCACCGATGTGGCTTCCGGTGACCTCGATGGCGCGGATCTCCAGCGTCTGTTCATCGACGCCGATGTGGATCTTGCGCCACAGACGGCGTTTCGCGCCGCCATGCTTGCGGGCGTGCCACTCGCCTTCGCCCTCCGCCTTGATGCCGGTGCTGTCGATCAGAAGTTATCCGTGTAGGTCAAGGAGCGATTTCGGCCCATTTCCGGTCGTCGCGGATCAGGGTGTTTGCGAGGACAATCAGCTTTCGCATCACGGCCGTGATCGCGACTTTTGCGGGCTTTCCTGCATCGCAGAGCGTCTCGTAGGTTTTGCCGAGCTGGCGGTTGTGGCGTATTGCGACGAGCGCGGGAAGGTAGAGCATGGTGCGCAAGGCGCCTCGTCCGCCGCCGATCTTGGAGCGCCCCTTCCATTTGCCGGACTCTCGCGTGATCGGAGCAAGGCCTGCGAGGCTGGCGGCCTCCTTGCCCGACATCGCGCCAAGCTCGGGCATCTCGACGATCATCGCGACGGCGGCTACCGGACCGATGCCCGGCACGGACATCAGGATTTCATAGCGCCGGGCGAGGCACGGATCAGCGGCGACAAGGCGCCGCAATTCCGTGTCGATCTGATCGATCTGTTTTTCGACCTGGCGAAGGCGGGCGCGCAGCTGCGCCAGAACCACCTTGTTGCGGGCACCATGAAGCCGGTTGCGACAGGCTATTCGATCCTTGACCAGTCCACGGCGAGCGACGTGCAGCTCTCTGATTTCATGCATGCTTTCTGAGTGAGACGGCTTGGCATCAAGCTCAAGCACTGCGCCCATGCGCGCAAGCATGGCTGCATCGACGCGGTCGGTCTTGGCGCCCTGGCTGATCGCCTGGGCGAACTTGCGGGCCCGGTTCGGGTTTACCTTGACCAGGCCGTGCCCGGCCGCATCCAGCATGCCTTCCAGATCGCGATGGTAGCGGCCGGTTGCCTCATAGACCACCCGAACCGACCTTCTGCCAATCTAGCGTCGGAGGCTCCCGAGCCCCGCCTTGTCGTTGTCGAATTGCCGGTGCGTCCCGTCCGACAGACGGTGAACGTCGACCGTATCTTTGGAAATGTCGATACCGATGGTATCCTGCATCGCCTTTCGTCTCCTGTCCTTGTCATGCGGGGCCGGTCAACACCGCCCCATGTATCCGTTCAGGCCATTCGAAAGGCGGGGGCGATCATACTTCTGACCGGTTCCGAGAAACCTTCAGCGTTTCGACCCGACCCCCGCCGCTCTCCGGCATGTATGAGGTGCCGGAGAGCGGCTCCCGTATCGCACGAGAGCCGGGTAGATTCTTAAGACAAGGTCAGCGGGCCCTGCGAGCCCCGGTAGGGAATACTCACGGCCAGGGATTTCTGGCGCCGGCTCAGCGTGCTGAAATCCGGCACCGCCCAGTCGAGGCCGACCAGCCGTAGAAGGCTTTCGACGAACCCCGTCGTCTGCCGGAGGGCCATGCCGAAGAGGACTTTCATCGTCAGGCACGTCTGGATCGCGGCATCGCTATACTGTGGCTGCCGGCCTCGCTTGCCGGTCGGCCGCGGCACCCAGACAATGTCCGGATCGAACCAGATCGTCAGGGAGCCGCGCTGCTTCAGCGCTTCGTTGTAGGCCGGCCGGTTCCTGGTCTTGTAGCTCGGCGGGATGGGGCTGCTCATGCAGGCCAGCTACCACGCTGGATTCACAAGATGAATCCCTCGCTCGACCTTTGCGCAACAAAGCCCCAGCAGGCCACAACATCCGCGTCAACGCGCTTTGCCCCGGCTTCATCGACACGCCGTTCGACGCCGGCTTCGAAGCGCAGATGGGCGGCCGTGCCGGGCGGGAGGGCTATATCCGCGACAGCATCCCGATGGGCCGGTTCGGCACCGTGGACGAGATCGCCGAGGCGATCCTCTACCTCGCCCCGGACCGCTCGGCCTACATGACAGGCCACGCGCTGGTCATCGACGGCGGCGAGAGCATCTGAGCGGCCCGGCGCCCGAAGGCCTTGCCGACAGGGGGGCCGCAGGACGGAGGCCGTGCCCCTGCGCAACGACGGCCCGCGTTCCGAGGCGCGGCCATTCGGCAACGGCGCGGCGGTCCGGGCGGTCTCGGGCCGCCGTGCCTTGCGAACCTGCGGTCGCGACAGGCATCCTTGTCCCGAGTCGATTTGGGAGGATCGCCATGACAACCGTGCAACGCGTGCATCCCAACGTGCCGGATGTCGACCAGTCCGACCGTCTGGTCCCGCGCAACCTGCGCCAGTCCGGCCCGACCCCGGTGCAGATGCTGATCTCGACCCGGGTGCGCAAGTCGCCCTTCTGGCACCTGTCGGTCGAGGCGGGCTGCTGGCGGGCGACGGTCTACAACCGGATGTACCACCCCCGCGGCTACGTGAAGCCCGAGGACGGCGGCGCGATGGCCGAATACGACGCGCTGGTCAACCGGGTGACGCTGTGGAACGTGGCGGTGGAGCGGCAGATCCGGGTGCGCGGCCCCGCGGCGGAAGCCTTCGTCAACCGGGTCATCACCCGCGACGCCACCAAGATCGAGCCGATGCGCGGCAAGTACGCGATCCTGTGCAACGAGAAGGGCGGCATCGTGAACGACCCGGTCCTGCTGCGGCTTGCGCGGGACGAGTTCTGGTTCTCGGCCTCCGACAGCGATCTGCTGCTGTGGCTGCAGGGCGTGAATGTCGGGCTGGGCTTCGATGTCGATATCGCAGAACTCGACGTGGCGCCGCTGCAGGTCCAGGGCCCCTGGTCGGAGGAGTTCATGACCGACCTGTTCGGCGAGACGATCCGCGAGATGCCCTATTACGGGTTGATGGAGGCCGAGCTGGCCGGCTGCCCGGTGGTGGTCAGCCAGACCGGGTTCTCGGGCGAGAAGGGCTACGAGATCTACGTGCGCGATTCCTCGCTGAATGCCGAGGCGGTCTGGTATGCGTTGCGGGGGCAGGGGGCGCGCTACGGGCTTCGGGTGATCGCGCCGGCCCATCACCGGCGGATCGCGGCCGGCATCCTGTCCTGGGGGCAGGACATGGATGTCGAGACCTCGCCCTTCCAGGTGAACCTCGGCTACCAGGTCCCGCGCAACAAGCAGGCGGACTATATCGGCCGGGCCGCGCTGGAGGCGCAGCGCGAGGCCATCGACGCGGGCCGCGCGCCGTTCAAACTGCGGCTGGTCGGGCTGGCCATGGGCGGGCTGCCGATCACCGATTACGCGCCGGATTTCTGGCTGATCGAGACGCCGGATGGCGACCGGGTTGGCTATGTCACCTCGCCCTGGTGGTCGCCGGAACTGGGCCGCAACATCGCGCTGGGCTTCGTGCCTTGGGAGAGCGGCGCGCTTGGCACGCGGTTCCGCGTGGCGTTGCCCGAAGCCTATACCGAGCTGTCGGGCCAAAGCGTCGACGCGGAGGTCGTCGAGGTGCCGTTCCGCCCGTCGAAGAACCCCAGCGCGCGGGAACGGGCCCGGGCGGCGGGCCGCGACTGGGCGCCCTGAGCCATGGAGGCGGCCCCGGTTTCCCAGCCGACCGACGCGCTGCTGCAGCGGCTGTTCGAGGCGGGCGGCGCGGTCCCGCTCAGCTTCGAGCTGTTCCCGCCCCGTACGGAAGAGCGGCGCCGCGCCCTGCACGAGACCGTCGACCGGCTGGCCCCGGTGGCCGATGACGGGTTCTCGGTGACGATGGGCGCGGGCGGCACCACCCGCACCGGCACCCATGACACCGCCGTCGAGGTGGCGCAGCGCAGCGGCCGCGCGGTCACCGCGCATGTGACCGCGCTGGGCCTGACCGAGGCGCAGGTGCTGGACGCGGCCGAAGGCCTTTGGGCGGCCGGCATCGCGCGCATCCTCGCCCTGCGCGGCGACCGGCCGCGCACCACGGCCGGGCCGATGCCGCCGGGCTTTGCCCATGCCGCCGAGCTGGTGGCCGCGCTGGCCGCGCGCCATCCGTTCGAGATCGCCGTGGCCGCCTATCCCGAGAAGCACCCCGAGGCCGGCACGATGTCCGAGGATATCGACCACCTCAAGGAAAAGCTCGACGCCGGGGCGCGCCGCGCCTATTGCCAGTTCGTGCTGGACCCGGCCGCCTATGGCCGGTTCCTCGACACCTGCGCGCGCCACGGCATCGACGCGCCGATCATCCCCGGCCTGATGCCGCTGGAAGGCTGGACCAGGCTGCGTGGCTTCGCGCGGGCCAACGCCGCCCGCGTCCCCGACTGGCTGGACCGGCTGTTCGCCCAGGGCGAGGAGACGCCCGAGCTGATGCCTTATCTCGCCGCGGCCGCGACCGCCGAACAGGCCCGCCGCCTGATCGCCTACGGCGCGCCGGCGCTTCATGTCTATTGCATGAACCGCTGGCCGCTGCCCCTGGCCCTCGCCCGCCTGCTGGGCCATCGGTGACGGCGGCGCCCGGCCGCGCGACGCCGATGCCGCGCGCACCGCCCCCGGGGCGGTCTGCGCAGTCGCGTCGCAGCGACGACCCCCCGCCGTATCTTGTGTTGCCGGGCCGCATCTGGTCTTGATGCCGCGCCGGCGGCCCGCGGCGGCCGCCATGACATGCCTCTCGGGGCGAACGGACAGAACGGAGGAGTTCCATGAACGCTGCAACACTGGGCAGGGGCGCCGTCGCCGCCCTGGTGGCGGGGGCGATGATGCTCGGCGCGGCCTCGGCCGAAACGCTGCGCCTGTCGCACAATGTCGGCGACACGACCACCTGGCAACAGGGCGCCGAGAAGTTCAACGAGCTGATCTCGGAGGCCACGGACGGCGAGATCGACGTGCGCGTCTTTCCCAACGCCCAGCTTGCCGGCGGCGACCAGATGAAGCAGGCCGAGATGATCGGCCGCGGCGCGCTGGACCTGGTGCTGACCTCGGCGATCAACGTCACGCCGCTGGTGCCCGAGATGGCGGTGTTCTCGCTGCCCTATCTCTATTCCTCCTACGACGAGGTCGACGCGACGACCCAGGGCGAACCGGGCCGGATGATGGCCGACATCCTGCTGGACAAGGGCATCGTCGTGCTGGCCTGGGGCGAGAACGGCTTTCGCGAGGTCACCAACAACGTTCGCCCGATCACCGCGCCCGAGGACATGAAGGGCCTGAACATGCGCGTGGCGGGGCCGATGTATATCGACGTGATGAACGCGCTGGGCGCCAACCCGCAGCAGATGCAATGGTCGGAAACCCTGACCGCGCTGCAGCAGGGCGTCGTCGACGGGCAGGAAAACCCGATCGGCGCGGTCATCATCCCGCAGCAGGTCTACGAGATGCAGAAATACATCACGACCTGGCACTATTCCTACGATCCGATCTTCCTCGGCATCTCCAAGGCCAAGTGGGACAGCTATGATGCCGAAACGCAGGACAAGCTGCGCACCGCCGCGCAAGAGGCCATGGCATACCAGCGGCAGATCACGCGCGAGGGCACCGCGAACGGCATCGACTTCCTGACCGAGAAGGGGATGGAGGTCTACGAGCCCACGGCGGAGGAGCTTCAGGCCTTCCGCGACGCGACCAAGCCCGCCTTCGACGAATGGGCGGCCAAGGTCGGCCCCGAGATCGTCGCGGCGTTCCAGTCCGCCATCGAGGCGGCGGAGTAACGCCCGCCATCGAACAGGCCCGCGCGCCGCGCGCGGGCCTGTTTCTTCCGCGCCACAGCGAGGCCCTCCCCATGCGTTTCCTTCTGGACGAGGCCGAAAAGATCGTCTGCGCCGTGCTGTTCCTGGGCATGACGGCCATCGGGTTCACCAACGTGGTGGTGCGCTACGGCACCGACTATTCGCTGGCGGCCACCGAGGAGTTGCTGACCAACGGGTTCCTGTTGCTCACCGTTTTCGGCGCCGCAATCGCCGCGCGCCGGGGCGAGCACCTGTCGGTCACGCTGGTCCACGACCTGCTGCCGCGGGCCTTTCGCAAGCCGCTCTTCGTGCTGGCCACGGCGCTGTCGGTGCTTCTGCTGGCGCTGTCGGCGTGGTTTTCCTGGGTGACGCTGACCAACCAGCTTTCCAGCGGCATCCGCTCCTACGCGCTGGGGCTGCCGGCCTGGTACTACCAGGCGGCGGTGCCCTTCGGTTTCGCGCTGATCCTGATCCGCCATCTCCAGAACGCGCGCGACGTGCTGCGCGCCGCGGACAGCCCGCCGCAGGATGCGCGCCATGTCTGACCTGATCCCAGGCCTCGGCGCCGGCACCGAGATGGTGATCCTGTTCTTCGTGCTGATGGCGTGCCGGGTGCCGGTGGCCTTCTCGCTGGGCCTCTCGGCGATCTATGCGATGTGGCAGATCGGCTTCGGCCTCGACCTCGCCGGCGACCTGATCGCCGCGAGCGTCACCAGGTTCTCGCTGTTGGCCATCCCGTTCTTCATCCTCGCCGGCACGCTGATGGGCACGCTGGGCATCGCGGAACGGATGATCCGGTTCTTCCGGGTGCTGGTCGGGGCGATGCCGGGGGGCATGGGGGTGGTGGGCACCGTCGTCTGCCTGTTCTGGGGCGCGGTCAGCGGCTCGGGCCCGGCCTCGGTCGCGGCGATCGGCCCGATGATCGTCAAGGGCATGGAGGAGGACGGCTATGCCCGCGCCTATGCCGCGGGGCTGGTCTGCACCGGAGCGGCGCTCTCCATCGTCATCCCGCCCTCGATCGGGCTGGTGATCTATGGCGTGATCGCGGAAACCTCGATCTCGCAATTGTTCATCGCGGCGATCCTGCCGGGGCTGTTCATGGGGCTGACGATGCTGGCGACCCTGCCCTTTGCGCGGCGCGGCGGGCCGGCGACCGGCAGCCCGGCGCTGGAGGCGTTGAACCCCGCGCCCCATGCCGGCCTGCCTTACGGCCGGCGGCTGTGGCGGGCCTTCCGCGAGGCGTTCTGGGGGCTGGTCACGCCGCTGGTGATCCTTGGCGGCATCTATTCGGGCATCTTCACGCCCACCGAGGCGGCCCTGGTCGCCACCGTCTATGCGCTGGGCGTGGGGGCCTTCGCCTACCGCACGCTGACGCTGCGAGGCCTCTACGAGGCGCTGGCCGACGCGGCGGCCTCCTCGGCGGTGGTGATGCTGGTGGTGGCCTATGCCGGGCTGTTCGGCTGGGTGGTCACGGTCGAAGACCTGGTCGGCACCTATTCCGAGGCGCTTCTGGGGCTCGGCGGCGACGACTGGGTGATTTTGCTGGTCATCATGCTGGTGCTGCTGGTCGCGGGCATGTTCATGGACGCGATCACGGTGATGTTCATCTCGCTGCCGATCTTCCTGCCGGTGATGCGCGAGATGGGCTGGGACCCGGTCTGGTTCGGCGTCGTGGTGATGGTGAACCTCGCCATCGGCCTGTTCACGCCGCCGGTGGGCATCAACCTCTACGTCGCGGCGAACGTGACCCGCCTGTCGATCGAACGCGTCGCGCGCGGGGCGGCGCCGTTCCTCCTGGCGAGCCTGCTGGGCCTTGGCGTGATCGCGGCGCTGCCGGCGCTTTCGCTCGCGCTGGTCGAGGTGTTGCGCTAGCCCGCGGCGCGCCGACGGCGCCGGGCCTCGCGGCCTTCGCGGGCGCCGACCGGTCGGCGGCCGGAGACCGCCATTTACATGCGCCTGTCCTTGCGGGAGGAGGTGCCGGGGCGGACGCCGGCCCCGGCCGGGGGGACGGGCGCGGCACCGCGCCCGCCCGGGCCGGTCAGAAATCCTGCCAGCCGGCGTCGTTCACCGCGCGCGGGCGGCTCTCGGCGGGCCGCGCCGCCGCGGAGGCCATTTGCGGGACGGCCTGAAGCGGGGTCGCGGTAAGCTGCGTGGTGCCCCCGTCCTTCAGCCGGAACCGTGCGACGAGGCCCTGGAGGGTTTCGGCCTCGTGGCGGAGGGTGGCCGAGGCGGCGGTGGCCTCTTCGACCATGGCGGCGTTCTGCTGGGTGACCTGGTCGAGCTGGGTGACGCCCACGTTGATCTCGCCCAGGCCCACCGACTGCTCCTGGGCGCCGGTCGCGATCTCGGAGACGAGGTCGGCGATGTTGCCCACGCGCCCGACGATGTCCGACAGCGCCTCGCCCGCGCGGTTGACCAGCGCGACGCCGGATTCCACCTGACCCGAACTCGCCGAGATCAGCTCCTTGATCTCGCGCGCCGCTTCCGACGAGCGCTGCGCCAGCGCGCGCACCTCGGAGGCGACCACGGCGAAGCCGCGGCCCGCCTCGCCCGCCCGCGCCGCCTCGACGCCCGCGTTGAGCGCCAGGAGGTTGGTCTGGAACGCGATGTCGTCGATCACGCCGATGATCTGGCTGATCTCGTCGGAGGAGCGCTTGATCTCGCCCATCGCGTCGACGGCGTCGGAGACGACGCGGCCCGAGGCCTCGGCATCGCCGCGGGCGGACCGCACGACGCCCTCGACCTCGGCCGCGCCCTCGGCCGCCGAGCGCACCGAGCCGGTGAGTTCGTCCAGCGCGGCGGCGGTTTCCTCCAGCGTCGCGGCCTGGGTCTCGGTCCGGTGCGAGAGATCGTCCGACGCCCCGGCAATCTCCTCCGCCCGGCCGCGGATCTCGGTCGCGTTCTCGACCACGTCGGCCATGAGGCTGTTCAAGGTGTCGATGGTGCTGTTGAAATCGTGGCGCAGCCCTTCGTACTCGGCGGTGAAGGGGGCATCGATCGCGCGGGTGAGATCGCCTTGCGAGAGGTTCTGCAACGCCACGCCCAGTTCCTTCACGACGCGTTCCTGCTCGGCCCGATCGGCCTCCCGCGCCTCGGCCAGCTTGTCGGATTCGGCGAGCTTGTCGCGGAAGTCCGCGAGATTGCGCCCGAGCGCGCCGATCTCGTCCCGGCGCTCGGCCACTTCGATCTTCGTGCCGTAGCGCTTGTGGGCCACATCGTTCATGGCGGCCACGATGGCGCCGATCGGGCCCGTCACGCTGCGCACCAGGAGGGTGGAGATGACGGCGAGCAACACGATCCCGAGCGCAAGCGATATGATGGCGGCATTGCGCAATTCGGCCAGGTCGGCCCGGATATCGGAGACGTAGGCGCCGGTGCCGATCATCCAGCCCCAGGGTTCGAATTCCTGGACGAAGCTGACCTTGCGTTCCGGTGTGGACTCGCCCGGCTTCTGGAAGAAGTAGTCCACCCGGCCCGCGCCGTCGGCCCGAACGACCCGTCGCATTTCCGCGAACAGCCTCAGCCCCTTGACGTCTTCGTAGGACGACTTGTTCGTGCCGATCCATTGCGGCTGCGTCGGATGGGCCGTCACCACGAGGTCGTGATCGAAGGCGAAGACATAGCCCGACCCGCCATAGCGCAGCGTGTGAAGGTGCGCGCGCCCCATCTCCTGCGCGGTGGCGCGGTCGATCTCTCCGGCCTCGACCTGCGCCTCGAGATCGGCGAGCAGGCTGATCGCCAGGTCGGTGACCCCGCGCAATTCGGTTTCGCGCATGCGGTAGGCGTTGTCCACGGCCCGTGACAGCAGGACCACGGTCAGCAGGGCCGAGAAGACAAGCGCAAGCGCCACGATGGCGTAGATGCGCGTGGGAATCCGATACAGGAAAGCGGGCATTGTGACATCCGACTGAGGAACGTTAGGTGCCAGAATGTCGGAAACGGGTGCTAACGAATCGTTTCGGTCACCGCCGGGAGGGTGTGTTTTGGGGCAGTTATTGCCTTCAATTCTAGGCTTCTGGCGCAGGCGTGATGGCCGGACAGGGGAACGGCGAGGGGGCAGAGGGGCGAGACGAGCCATGCTTGACGGTATGATGCGCAGGGTGATCGACCCGCCGCTGGACCGGATCGGCCGCAGGCTGGCCGGATACGGCGTGACGGCGGACGCGGTGACGCTGGCGGGGCTGGGCCTGGGGGTGCTCGCGGCCGTGCTGATCGCGCTGGGATGGCCGGGGCCGGCGCTGGTGCCGCTGTTGGCGAGCCGGCTGGCCGACGGGCTGGACGGGGCCGTGGCGCGGGCCAGCCGCAAGACCGATTTCGGCGGCTATCTCGATGTCATCAGCGACTTTTTATTCTATGGTGCCGTGCCGTTGGGGTTCGTGGTGATGGATCCCGCGAATGGCACCGCGGGCGCGTTCCTGCTGCTGAGCTTCTATTTCAACGGGGCGACCTTCCTGGGTTTCGCGATCCTGGCCGAGCGGCGCAAGATGGAGACTTCCGCGCGCGGGACCAAGTCGCTCTACTTCACCGGCGGCCTTCTGGAAGGCACGGAAACCATTGCGTTTTTCGTGGCGCTCTGCCTGCTGCCCGGCTGGTTCGCGCCGCTGGCCTGGGGGTTCGGGGCATTGTGTTTCGTCACCGCCGCCAGCCGGGTGCTGCTGGCGCGGAAGGTGTTTCCGCCGGAGTGACGGGGGCCGTTTCCGCGATCGGAATTCCATCGGAATTCCATCGGACTTTCATCGGACAAAGGGTCCGATGCGCGCCGCTCAGGGCGCCCAGGCCAGGAAATTCGCGATCAGGCGCAGGCCCGTGGCCTGGCTTTTTTCCGGGTGGAACTGGGTGCCGACCATGGTGCCCCGCCCGACGATGGCGGTGACCGGCCCGCCGTAATCGACATGGGCCAGCAGATGCGCGGGGTCGGCGACCCGGAACTGGTAGGAATGGACGAAATAGGCGTGGTCGCCGGTTTCGATCCCGTCCAGCACCGGGTGGGCGGCGTCGATCACCAGGTCGTTCCAGCCCATGTGGGGCACCTTGAGGCCGGGCTCGCCGGGGGCGATGCGCACGACCTCGCCGCCGATCCAGTCGAAGCCGGCGGTTTCCTCGTATTCCCGCCCGCGCGTGGCCAGCATCTGCATCCCGATGCAGATGCCGAGGAAGGGCCGGGCGTTCGTCACCACGGCCTCCTCGATCGCCTCGAACAGGCCGCGATGGTCGAAGAGTTCGCGCCGGCAGGCGGGGAACGCCCCGTCGCCGGGCAGCACCACCCGGTCGGCGCGGCGCACCGTTTCGGGGTCGGAGGTCACGATGACCAGCCCGGCATCCTGTTCGCGCGCCACCCGCTCGAACGCCTTCTGGGCCGAGTGCAGGTTGCCCGACTCGTAATCGACGATCGTCGTCAGCATGGCCCTACAGCGCCCCCTTGGTGGACGGGATCGCGTCGGATTTGCGCGGGTCGGTCTCGACCGCCTCGCGCAAGGCACGGGCGACGGATTTGAACGCGGCCTCGGCGATGTGGTGGCTGTTGAGCCCGTGCAGGGCGTCCACATGCAGCGTGATCCCCGCGTGCGTGGACAGCGCCTGGAAGAATTCGCGCACCAGTTCGGTGTCGAACCCGCCGATCTTCGCGGTGGGGAAATCGACGTTCCACACCAGGTAGGGCCGCCCCGACAGGTCGAGCGCGCAGCGCACCAGCGCATCGTCCATCGGCAACAGGCAGGCGCCGTAGCGGCGGATGCCGCGCTTGTCGCCCAGGGCCTGCGCCAAGGCCTGACCGAGCGCGATGCCCACGTCCTCCACCGAATGGTGGTCGTCGATATGGGTGTCGCCCGCGCAGCGGATTTTCATGTCGATCAGCGCGTGGCGCGCGAGCTGGTCCAGCATGTGGTCGAAGAACCCCACGCCGGTCGCCATGTCATAGGCGCCGCTGCCGTCGAGGTCGATCTCGACCGCGATATCTGTTTCCGCCGTCTTGCGGGTGATGCTTGCTTGCCGCATCGGGGCCTCCGCCTTGGTGTCGCGCCGCTTATAGGGGGGGGCCGCGTCATATCCAAGGACCTTCGACAGAAAGCAGTTTCGAGGTGGCGTTCGGGAAAAGCCGGATTCGCGAGGGTCTGACGGCGTTCGTAGACCGGCCGTTTTTCGCCGGTTGCCGTTTGTCGTGACCGGGCCAGCCGCCCGCCCGCACATTGCTGATACAAGAAGGACCATATGATCGGTTCAGGACCCGGGATTAGGGCGCCTGATTTCGCTTTGAAAGGATGATATAAGATGCCAAGGGCGTTTGCCCTCGTCGTGTTGTGCCCTGCGCGTACGGGATGCGTGACATCGGATTACGAGACCGAAGGCGAACGCCTGGATCGCGAGGCGCAGGACCCGGGCCGGAGCATCGACACCACGGGGCCTGACGCTCTGGGATGAGCGACGTTCGCCATGGCCTCCGTCGCGGCGGGGAGGCCTGGCGGTCATGATATCCGCCGAAACACGGCAAGGGGGGGCTGCCATGTTGCATGCTGTCAGGACGGTTCTATCGAAATATGCCACCTTTTCGGGCCGCGCGGCGCGGCCGGAATACTGGTGGTGGGTGCTGTTCTTCGTGCTGGTGCTGTTCGTCACGCAGCTGATCGACGCGGCGCTGCTCGTGCCGCTTCTGGGGCTGGAGGCGGTGGGGGAGAGCGGCCCGCCGCGGCCCCTGTCGGTCCTGGTCAGCCTCGGGCTGATCCTGCCGAACATCGCGGTGGGGGTGCGGCGGCTGCACGATCTCGACCGGACCGGCTGGTGGCTGCTGATCGGGTTGATCCCGATCCTCGGCACGCTGGTGCTGATCTATTTCTTCGTCCAGCGGGGCAGCGAGGGGACCAACCGCTTCGGTCCGCCGCCCGTTGCCGCTTGAAGCGGCGCGCCGCTCTGGTAACGTCGCGCGGCATTCGGCCGAGGAGAAGAGATGAGCACCTGCGTCTTCGTGCAACTGCGCTGCCGTCCGGGCAAGACCTACGAGGTGGCCGAGGAAATCGTGCTGCGCGAGCTCCATTCCGAGCTGTATTCCACCAGCGGCGAGTTCGACCTGCTGCTGAAGCTCTACATCCCGAAGGACGAGGATATCGGCAAGTTCATCAACGACCGGCTGCTGGATGTTCCCGGCATTGAGCGGTCGCTGACCACGCTGACCTTCAACGCGTTCTGAGGGGCCGTTTTCCCGGGCGAACCGGTGTCTGCATTGCGGGCCGAAGCCGACCTTTGCCCATGTGGCCGCTTCGGCCGCCTTGCCGTTCGGGGTGTGCGAGATCGGGTCTGGCGTTCAGGTGTCCCGCAACCACGGCGTTTCGCTTACGGCAACCAGCAATCCCTCCGGACTGAGAAACCGGGTCACGCGCTGGCCCCAAGGCTCCTCCCGGTCGGCGATCAGAAGATGATAGCCGCGCGCCAGAAGACCTTCGGTCGCGACCGCGATATCCCGAACATCGAATTCCAGCCAAGCCTGGGGCGTCGGCAGATCGTCCGGCCATTCCTGCGTGCCGAAACAGGATTGGGCGGCCTGCGAAAGCGGCCAAAGCGCGAAATGCCTGCACCCTTCCAGTTCGCCATCCTCGGTCGAGAGATAGGTCGTGTTGTCGCCGTAGGGCCGGAGCGGCAGGGCAAGCGCATCCGCATAGAGCGACCGGCTGGCCTCGGCGTCGCGCGTGATGGGGCCGAAACCGGCAACGAAAAGAACGCCGATTTCCGGCGATCCTGGATCAATCCCTGTCTCTCTCATGTCTCCGCCATCTGCTCCGTCTCTGATCGAAACCCTGTCTTCATCGCTCTTGCCGTGCCGGGGTCCAACGGCGCGGAAGGGCGCTCAGCCCGCGTCGGGAGGCTGCGCAGGCGCGGTCGACGGCGTCTGCTTGGGCACCGGGCGGGGCTTGCCGTTCTCGTCGATGGCCACGAAGGTGAACACGCCGCGGGTGACCTGTTCGGTCCATTCCTGGCAGCGGGGCCGGTGCCAGGCGCGGACCTCGATCCGCATGGAACTGCGGCCGACCTTCAGGACCCTGGCGTAAAGCGTCACCTCGTCGCCGACCTGCACGGGCTTGTGGAACTCCATCTCGTCCACCGCGATGGTCGCCGCCCGCCCGCGCGAGATCCGCGCGGCCACGTTGCCGGCGGCAAGGTCCATCTGCGCCATCAGCCAGCCGCCGAAGATATCGCCCGCGGGGTTGGTGTCGGCGGGCATGGCGATGGTGCGGATCACCGGTTCGCCGGTCTCTGGGCTCAGGTCTGGCAAGGGCGCTCTCCTTCTGCTGGCGCACGGGTCGCCGCGCTATAGCCGCTGATCCCGGCCCCGCCAAGACGGGGCGGCGTCGCGCGCCCCGCGCCGGGCCGCGACGTGATCGCGGACGAGCGCGCGGTAGAGCGCGCGGATCCGTTCGGTCACGGGCCGGGTGCCGTCGCCGATGGGCCGGCCGTCGATCTCGGCCACCGGGGTCTGGGCGCCGAAGGTGCCGGTCAGGAACGCCTCGTCCGCGCCGTAGGCTTCGACCAGGGAAAAATTCTTCTGGAAGACCGGGATGCCGTCGGCGCGGCACAGCTCGATCACCTTGGCGCGCGTCACCCCGTTCATGCAGTAGTCGCCCGTGCTGGTCCACACCTCGCCCTTGCGCACGATGAAGAAGT
Organism: Rhodovulum sp. ES.010; assembly: GCF_900142935.1. Classification (NCBI taxonomy): domain Bacteria; kingdom Pseudomonadati; phylum Pseudomonadota; class Alphaproteobacteria; order Rhodobacterales; family Paracoccaceae; genus Rhodovulum; species Rhodovulum sp. ES.010. Next base: position 89,451 of record NZ_FSRS01000001.1, read on the forward strand.
TGCAGGCGTTGGTGGTGTTCACGAAGCCCATCGGGTCGAGCATCAGCGCCTCGTCGGCGCCGGCCTGTTCGGCCTGCAGGCAGGCGATCACGCAGTTGAGCTTGGAGTGGCTGTTATACTTGGCGTCCTGGCTCATCGGCAGCCCGCGGACCTGGGGCACCGTGGCGAGGCGGAGGCCCGCGGAGAGGCGTTCGGCCGGTTTCGAATGTTCCATGATGATCACGACCGTCGGCCCCGAGCGCGACAGCGCGGGGTGCTGGAACGGGCGCAGCTTGACGCCCCGCGTCACCATCAGGCGGCAATGGACCGCGTCGGTCATGGCGTTGGCCTCGGCCGTCATGGTCAGCGCGTCGAGAATACCCTGCCGGTCCATCCCGATATCGAGCCCGACCGCGCGGCAACTCTCGAACAGGCGGTCCATGTGCTCGTCGAAGAAGGCCCAGACGCCGTCGTGAAGCCGCATCCCCTCCCACATGCCGTCGCCGAGCATGAAGCCGGAATCGTAGACCGACACCGTGGCCCGGTCGCGGGGCAGCAGCGCGCCGTTGACGTAGATCAGGATGTCGCGGTTGCGCGGGTCGTCCTCGGCGTCGTGGGTGGTGGCGGGCTGGTCGGGCATGGGCGTTTCCGGTCGCTGGGGCAGGGGCAGCCTGCACCCGCGTCCGGGATTGTCAACACGCCCGGGCCGGCGCCTCGGCCCGGTCCGTCATCGTGTCGTCGCGGGAAATGCGGAAGAGGCGCACCTCGGCGGCGCCCCCGGCCTGCATCCGCGCGGCAAGGTCCGCCGCGGCCGCGCCCTCGGTCGCCTCGGCGAGCGAGGGCTAGCGGCCCGGCCGCGTCACGCTTTCATGGGCGCGGCCCGTGTCGGCGGGCGCGGTGCCGTAGGCGGCCACGAGATACCGCCCCGGCCCGGTGGGCGCGGTCCCCGGCCCCGGCCGGGCCTGCGGGTCGACGCGGATGCGGTAGGCGTCGAAATGCAGCCGCCGCCCGGCCCACTGGCTGGCCCGGTGCGCCATGTCGCGCCGCCAGGCCGCGCTCGCCGCCTCGTCCACCCAGAGCCGGTGCGACAGCAGGGCGTCGGGCGCGTCGCGCGGGCGGAAGCGTTCGAGGGAGAGAAGGCCGCGATGCCGCGCGAGGACGGGCCGCAGCCGGTCGACATGCGCGAAGTCGTCCGGCATGTGGCCGGGCCTGGGCTGGACGTCGAAGAAGAGGCACTGCATGGGCCGGTCCGGGCGGGTCGCGTCGGGCCGGAGTGTCGCCCGTGGCCGGCGATGCGGCGAGGGGCGCGGCGGCCCGCGAGGGCGGGGCCGCGCGAATCGCGCCCGCCCCGGCGCGCGGGGGGCGGCCCGGCCGGCGACATGGCGGCGCACATTTACGCGGCAGTGCAGCATGAATTGCCATCGAAATCGTCGGCAGGCGGCGCGGTGCCGGCCCCGGGGCGCCGGACTGCCCGGGCAGGGCGGGGGCAAACTGGACAGGGGGCGGCACGGTGCGGAATACTGCAAATGCAGCATTTCAGGTCCGAACCAAACCGATCCGGGGCGGCGTGCCCCGGTCGGGAGAGCCCATGACAGAAGAACGACATTCCCTGGCCACGGTCGTCGAGGCCGCGAAAATCCTGACCGGGGCGAGCGACCCGGTCGCCGCGATGCCCTCGGTCCTGAACGTGATGTCCTCGTTCATGGGGCTCAGGATGGGGGCGCTGGCGCTTCTGGACGATTCCGGCAAGGCGCGGCCCGAATGCGGCAAGGTGAACCCCTTCACCATCGCCGCGACGATCCGGGGCACCACGGGCGCGCCCGCGACCTCGGGGCACCTGCCGGTCGCCGCCACCCGCGCGGTGTTCCGCACCGGCGTCGCGATCGTGTCGCGCGACGCGGCCGAGGAGCTGGGGTCCGACGCGGTGCCCGCCGCCCTCGCGGAGGGGCGATACGCCTTCATCGCCGTGCCGATCCGCGAACAGGTGCACTCGCCCTACGTGATCGGGGTGCTGGGCGCCTGGCGCGACATCTCGGAGGACGAGGGGCAGAGCCTCGACGACGATCAGCGCGTGATGACGATGATCGCCTCGATCCTGGAACAGTCGGTGAAGTTCCGCCGGCTCGTCGCCCGCGACCGCGAGCGGCTGATGGAAGAGGCGCGCGCCGCGCTTCACGCCGCGAGCGAGACCTCGCCGGAGGATTGCCGGCTGCGCGGCGCGCCGATCGAGGGCATCATCGGCGACAGCCCCGCGATCAAGGCGGTGACGGCGCAGATCCGCAAGGTGGCGCGCACCAACACGCCGGTCCTGCTGCGCGGCGAAAGCGGCACCGGCAAGGAGCTGTTCGCGCGCGCCGTCCACGCGCTGTCCGAGCGCAAGGACAAGCCCTTCGTCAAGGTCAACTGCGCGGCGCTGAGCCAGAGCCTGCTGGAATCCGAACTCTTCGGGCATGAAAAGGGGTCGTTCACCGGCGCCGTGGCGCAGAAGAAGGGCCGGTTCGAACTGGCCGACAAGGGCACGCTGTTTCTTGACGAGATCGGCGAGATCGGGCCGGAATTCCAGGCCAAGCTCCTGCGTATCCTGCAGGAGGGCGAATACGAACGGGTCGGCGGGTCGCGCACGCTGAAGGTGGATGTGCGCCTCGTGACCGCCACGAACAAGGACCTGGAGGCCGCCGTGGCGCGCGGCGATTTCCGCGCCGACCTGTATTTCCGCATCTGCGTCGTGCCCATCGTGCTGCCGCCCCTGCGCGAGCGGCTGGAGGACGTGCCGAAGCTGGCCCAGACCTTCCTGGCCCGGTTCAACGCGCAGAACGGCATGGAAAAGCGCATGACGCCCGAGGCGATGGCGCAGCTTGCCCGCTGCCGGTTCCCGGGCAACGTGCGCGAACTGGAAAACTGCGTCAGCCGGGTCGCCGCGCTGTCGTCGGGCCCGGTGATCGACGCGCAGGAACTGGCCTGCAGCCAGGGCACCTGCCTGTCGGCCGAGCTGTGGCGGATGCAGAGCGGCGAGCATTCGCCGATCGGCGGGCTCGCCGCGATCCGCCCGCCGCTGCCGGTGATCGACAGCGCCGCCGGTCAGCGCCCGCCGGGGGGGGCGGCGGCCCGCGGCTTCGCCGAGCCGCCCGTCCCGCCGCTGCGTCCGCCGGTCCCCGAGGCCGCGGTGCCGCCGCAGGACGACCGCGCGCGCCTGATCGACGCGATGGAGCGTGCCGGATGGGTGCAGGCCAAGGCCGCGCGGCTGCTGGGCCTGACGCCCCGCCAGATCGGCTATGCGCTGAAGAAGCACAATATCGAGGTGCGCAAGTTCTGAGCCGGCTCACTTGACCGGCAAACCGCGCAGCGCCGGGCAGAAGCGGCGGTCCGGCGCGGCGGGCATGTCGCACCAGGTCACGGGACAGGGCGGCGCGGCGCGGTCGCCCGCCCGCGCCTCATCCACGTGCAGGCAGCGCAGCGTCCGGGTCGGGCGCGTCGGCGGGTAGGCGGGCTCTCGTGTCGTCATGTCGGTCCTCCGTCTGCGGGGGCGGCGCGCCGGCGGCGCCATGGCCCGGACCCATCTACACGGCCGCCCCTGCCACGCCCCTGACGGGCCCTGTCAGCTCTGCATCAGCCTGTCGCGTTTCCGACGTTCTGTCGGTCCCCGCGCGGGGCCTGCGGCCCGCCGGGCCGGGCGCAAGGCGGTTGGCACGGTGCGTGCTTCCCCGAACGGTGAGCCTTTGAAAGGAGTTTGCCGATGTCCGCCCCCCTGATCCCGATTTCCGGTCTTTCGGTGTCCAGCCGGCACGAGATGGGGGAGGCGCTGTCCAAGGCGGGATGCACCAAGTCCGCCTGCGGCTCGTCGGCCGGGCCGGCGGACATGGACCCGGAGACCTGGGCCAAGGTCAAGGACCACCCCTGCTACTCCGAAGAGGCGCACCACTATTTCGCGCGGATGCACGTCGCGGTGGCGCCCGCCTGCAACATCCAGTGCAACTACTGCAACCGCAAGTACGACTGCGCCAACGAAAGCCGCCCGGGCGTCGTGTCCGAACGCCTCACCCCCGAGCAGGCCGCGCGCAAGGTGCTGGCCGTCGCCGCCGAGGTGCCGCAGCTTTCGGTCCTGGGCATCGCCGGGCCGGGCGACGCCGCCTATGACTGGCGCAAGACCCGGGCGACCTTCGCGCTGGTGGCCGAGCGGCTGCCCGACATCAAGCTCTGCCTGTCCTCGAACGGGCTGGCGCTGCCCGACCATGTCGAGGAGATCGTGGCGATGAACATCGACCACGTCACCATCACGATCAACGCCATCGACGCGGAAATCGGGGCCGGGATCGTCCCGTGGATCTTCTTCGACGGCAAGCGCCGCACGGGGATCGAGGCCGCCACCATCCTGCGCGACCGGCAGTTGCAAGCCCTTGAAATGCTGCACGAACGCGGCGTTCTGGTGAAGGTGAACTCGGTCCTGGTCCCGGGCGTGAACGACGACCACCTGATCGAGGTGAACAAGGCGGTGAAGGCGCGCGGCGCCTTTTTGCACAACATCATGCCGCTGATCTCCGACCCGGCGCATGGCACGCATTTCGGCCTGACCGGCCAGCGCGGCCCCACCGCGGCGGAACTGAAGAAGGTACAGGACGCCTGCGCGGGCGGCGCCAACCTGATGCGCCACTGCCGCCAGTGCCGCGCCGACGCGGTGGGCCTGTTGGGCGAGGATCGCGGGCAGGAGTTCACGCTGGACAAGCTGCCCGAGGAGATCGAGGACGCCCCCGAGGTGCGCGCGGCCTATCGCGACTGGGTGGCCGAGGAACGCAAGGACCGCCGCACCGCCGCCGAACATGCCGATGCGGCCGCCGAAAGCGTGGAGCAGAGCACGCTCTTTGCCGTCTGCACCCGCGGTTCGGGCCGGATCAACATGCATTTCGGCAAGGTCACCGAGTTCCAGATCTACGAGGCGGACGGCGACGGCATCCGCTTCGTCGGCCATCGCCGGGCGGACAATTACTGCCTCGGCGGCCATGGCGACGAAGAGCGGATGGAGGAGATCACCCGCGTGCTGGCGGACGTGCCTTTCGTGCTGTGCCAGAAGATCGGCGAGCGGCCCCGCAAGACGCTGGCCGCGGCGGGGATCGAGGCGATCGACAGCCTGGGCGAGGACTATATCGAGACGGCCATCGCCGCGGTCCTGCAAGCGCGCGCCGCGCGCCGCGGCGTCGCCGCCCAGGGCGCGTGAGGCGCCCGGCATGGCCTACCGGATCGTCACCGGGAATTGCACCCTCTGCGGCGCCTGCGAGTTCGAATGCCCCAACGCGGCGATCGAGTTCCAGGACGACACCTATGTCATCAACCCCGAGACCTGCAGCGAATGCGAAGGCAAGTACGAGACCCCGCAATGCGCCGAGATCTGCCCGGTGCCCGACACCTGCATCCCGGCCTGACGCGATGCCGGACGGGCCCGACCCGGTGGACTGGCAGGGCGCGCGGCTGGACTGCGCGGGGTGCCGGTTCGCGGACTTGCGGGCCGCGCGGCAGTGCGGGCCGGGCTGGTCCTGCGCCTTCGACCGCTACGCGCCCCGGATCGCGCGGTTCTTCATGATGAATCCCGGGGCCGCCGAGACCTGCCTCGACGCGGACTATGGCGAGACGCGGGCGCAGGCGGCGCGCATCGCCAACCTGTTCCGCGTCCGTCCGCTGCTGGACGACCCCGACCCCGGCGTCCGCGCGGTGGCGGTGCTGCGGCTGCCGGTGGCGCAGGCGCGCGCGGCGCTCGGGGATCCCGACCGCACTGTGCGCGCCGCGCTCGCCCGGCGGCTGCCGTTTGCCGATATCGCGCCGCTGCTGGACGATGCCGACCCTTACGTGCGCCTCGTGGCGGCGCGGCGGGCCGATCCCGGCGTGCTGCCGATCCTGGTGCACGACCCCGACCCGGAAATCCGCATGCTGGTGGCCGACCGCGTCGCGCCGCGCTGGCTGATGCACCTGGTCGGCGACCCCGACCCGCTGGTGCGCCGGGCCGTCGCGGGGCGCATCGCGCCCGAGAACCTCGGCGCCATGGCCCTCGATCCCGACCTGCGCGTGCGCCACGCGGTGGCCGAGCGGGCCGGCGCGGAGATTGCCAGGCGGCTTCTCGACGATCCCGAAGCCCCGGTCCGGGAGGCCGCCGCGGCCCGGCTCGCGGCGCTGGACAGCGAAAGGAACGGCGATGTCGACCGATGACCGCGAGATCGAGATCTACGGCCCCCCCGCCTACGAGCCGGGCGAGAAGGTCCGCGCGAAGAAGCACATCCGCAACGACGGCACGGTGCCCGGCCGCGAGATCGGCGAATTCGTCGTGGCCAAGGGCGAGGTCGGCTATGTCCGCGACATCGGCACCTTCCTGAACCAGTTCTACATCTACGCCGTCGAGTTCGTCGACAGCCGCTCGATCATCGGCATGCGCCGCGACGAGCTCGACCGCCTGACAGAGGAGACCGCCCCATGAAGATCACCGTCCGCGAAACCCCCAAGGGCATGGAGGTCTACGTGCCGAAGAAGGACCTCGAAGAGCTGGTCGTGGAGTCCGAGAAGCCCGGGATCTGGGGCGGCTGGGCGAAGCTGTCCAACGGCTGGACCTTCGCGATGCCCGACCTCGACGCGCCGAAACTGCCGATCACGGTGGATGCGCGGCGGCTGTCGGTGGAGGAGGAGGGATGAGCGCGCACCGTTTGGTGCAGCTTCTGGACGAGGTCGCCGCGGGCGACCGGGTGCCCTATCTGGGCGCGGGCGTCGCGGCGGCGGCGGGCGATGCGCAGCCGGCCTCGCCCGAGGCGCTCTGCGCCGCGATCGAGGCCCGGGTGCGGGCGCCGAAACGGGCGCGCGGCAACCTCTGGTCGGTCGCGCAGTTCGTGGAGAGCCGGCGCTTTCGCAAGACGCTGGAAACCATCGTCCAGGCCGCCTTTGCCGAGCGGCCGGCGCCGGGGCCCCTGCACCGCTGGCTGGTGCGGGCCCGCCCGCCGCTGATCGTGGACGCCTGGTACGACAGCCAGATCCTGGACGCGGCGCGGACCGAGGGCGCGGGCGGCTGGGGCTGGGTGCAGGGCGTCAGCCGCCAGGGCCAGTGGCGCGAAATCTGGACGCGCGCCTATGACGCGACCGGCGCGCTGGTGGGCGAGGCGCCCGACCCGGGCTGGGAGACGCTGATCTACAAGCCGCACGGGGTGATCCGCGAGGGCCATTCCTTCCTGATGTCGGACAGCGACTATGTGGAGGTGCTGACCGAGATCGACATCCAGTCGCCGATCCCCGAGGAGGTGCAGGCGCGCCGTGCCGGGCGGCCCTTCCTGTTTCTGGGCTGCCGCTTCGACGACCAGATGCTGCGGATCTTCGCCCGCCAGATCGCGAAACGCTCGGGCGAGGGCCACGCCGCGGTGATCGCGGGGGAGTTGACGCGGATGGAGCGGAAATTCCTCGACGAGCTGGGCATCGAGCGGCTGGACCTGCCGCTGTCGGCGGTGAGCGACGCGATCGGCGCCCCGGCCTGAACACCGATCCGAATGAGCGCGCTGGCGCGCGCACGCCGTCGGTTTGCGGCCCCCTTGCGGGGGCCGCGGCCGTTTCGGGCGCGGCCGGGACGCGCCCCGCCGATTGTCGGGTCTTTGTCGGGTTCGACACAGCCCGGCCCCGCGGTGGAGGGGCGGGCAGAATATTGATTTTCCATGAAATTAACCTGCGAGGGGGTTGGCACGCTTCCTGCTTCGACAGGGGATGAGAGCGGCCGCGACGCCTTCTCGCGACACGGACACGAGACAACACGCAAAGGACGAACCCCATGAGCGCGCTGAGACAGATCGCCTTTTACGGCAAGGGTGGCATCGGCAAATCCACCACTTCGCAGAACACGCTGGCCGCCCTGGTCGAGATGGATCAGAAGATCCTGATCGTCGGCTGCGACCCCAAGGCGGATTCCACCCGCCTGATCCTGAACTCCAAGGCGCAGGACACGGTGCTGCACCTGGCCGCCGAGATGGGCTCGGTCGAGGACCTGGAGCTCGAGGACGTGATGCAGGTCGGCTACAAGGGCATCAAGTGCACCGAGTCCGGCGGCCCCGAGCCGGGCGTGGGCTGCGCCGGCCGCGGCGTGATCACCGCGATCAACTTCCTGGAAGAGAACGGCGCCTATGACGACGTGGACTACGTGTCCTACGACGTGCTCGGCGACGTGGTCTGCGGCGGCTTCGCGATGCCTATCCGCGAGAACAAGGCGCAGGAGATCTACATCGTGATGTCGGGCGAGATGATGGCGCTTTACGCGGCCAACAACATCGCCAAGGGCATTCTGAAATACGCCAATTCGGGCGGCGTGCGCCTGGGCGGGCTGATCTGCAACGAGCGCCAGACCGACCGCGAGCTGGACCTGGCCGAGGAACTGGCCAAGAAGCTGGGCACCAGGATGATCCACTTCGTGCCGCGCGACAACGTGGTGCAGCACGCGGAACTGCGCCGCCAGACGGTGATCCAGTACGATCCCGACTGCCAGCAGGCCCAGGAATACCGCCAGCTCGCGCAGAAGATCCACGACAACTCGGGCAAGGGCGTGGTGCCGACCCCGGTGACGATGGAAGAGCTGGAGCAGATGCTGCTCGACTTCGGGATCATGCAGTCCGAGGAGGACCGCCTCGCGCAGATCGCCGCGGAAGAGGCGAAGTCGGCCTGAGTTCCCCCGTTCGCGGGCCGGCGCGGACGCGCCGGCCGCCCCCTGTCCCAAGGAGCCCCTGAAGATGGCAAAAGACCTGGAAGACGGCGGTTACGAGGCCCTCATCGAAGAGGTCCTCTCCGCCTACCCGAAAAAGGCGCAGAAGAAGCGCGCCAAGCACCTGTCCACCGCCGGCACGGTGGAGGAGGGCGAAACCGAGATCGTGTCGAAATGCGACACGGTGAAATCCAACGTGAAATCCGTCCCCGGCGTGATGACGATCCGCGGCTGCGCCTATGCCGGGTCGAAAGGCGTGGTCTGGGGCCCGGTCAAGGACATGGTCCATATCAGCCACGGCCCCGTCGGCTGCGGGCATTATTCCTGGTCGCAGCGGCGCAACTACTACACCGGCACCACCGGGGTCGACAGCTTCGTGACCTTCCAGTTCACGACCGACTTCCAGGAGAAGGACATCGTCTTCGGCGGCGACAGGAAGCTTGAGAAGACGATCGACGAGATCGCCGAGCTGTTCCCGCTGGCCAAGGGCATCTCGGTCCAGTCGGAATGCCCGATCGGGCTGATCGGAGACGACATCGAGGCGGTGGCGCGCAAGAAGAAGAAGGATGTCGGAAAGACCATCGTGCCGGTGCGCTGCGAGGGCTTTCGCGGCGTGTCGCAATCGCTGGGCCACCACATCGCCAACGACGCGATCCGCGACTGGGTGCTGGAGGGCGAAGGCTCCGCCTACGAGGCGACCGATTACGACGTCAACATCATCGGCGATTACAACATCGGCGGCGATGCCTGGTCGTCGCGCATCCTGCTGGAAGAGATCGGCCTGAACGTCGTCGGCTCCTGGTCGGGCGACGCGACCATCGCCGAGATGGAGAACGCGCCCAAGGCCAAGCTGAACCTGATCCACTGCTACCGGTCGATGAACTACATCTGCCGCCACATGGAAGAGAACCACGGCGTGCCGTGGATGGAGTACAACTTCTTCGGACCCAGCCAGATCGCGGCCTCCCTGCGCGCGATCGCCGCCAGGTTCGACAAGACCATCCAGGACAAGGCCGAAGAGGTCATCGCGAAGTACCAGCCGCTGGTCGACGAGGTGCTGGCGAAATACAAGCCGCGCCTCGAAGGCAAGAAGGTGATGCTGTATGTCGGCGGCCTGCGTCCGCGCCACGTCGTGACCGCCTATCACGACCTCGGCATGGAGATCGCCGGCACCGGCTACGAGTTCGCCCATGGCGACGACTACAAGCGCACCGGCGAGTACATCAAGGAAGGCACGCTGATCTACGACGACGTCACCGGCTACGAGCTGGAGAAGTTCATCGAGACGGTCCGCCCCGATCTCGTGGGCTCGGGCATCAAGGAAAAGTACCCGACGCAGAAGATGGGCATCCCGTTCCGCCAGATGCACAGCTGGGACTATTCCGGCCCGTATCACGGCTATGACGGCTTCGCGATCTTCGCCCGCGACATGGATCTCGCGATCAACAACCCGGTCTGGGGGCTGTTCGACGCGCCCTGGAAGAAATCGGCCTGACGGCCGCGGCGGGGGCAGGCTGCCCCCGCGTCCCCTCAACCCTTTCGGCCGGCGTCCCGGAATGCGGACGGGCCTGAAGAAGGATAAGACCCATGCCTCAATCGGCAGACAAGGTGCTCGACCACAACACGCTGTTTCACGAGCCCGAATACAAGCAGATGCTTGAAAACAAGCGGGCCAAGTACGAAAACGCCACGCCCGCGCCCCAGGTGACCGAAATCCTCGACTGGACCAAGTCCTGGGAGTACCGCGAGAAGAACCTCGCCCGCGAGGCGCTGGTGATCAACCCCGCCAAGGCCTGCCAGCCGCTGGGCGCGGTCTTCGCCGCCGCCGGATTCGAGGGCACGATGAGCTTCGTGCACGGCTCGCAGGGCTGCGTGGCCTATTACCGCTCGCACCTGTCGCGCCATTTCAAGGAGCCCTGCTCGGCGGTCTCGTCCTCGATGACCGAGGATGCGGCGGTGTTCGGCGGGCTGGTCAACATGGTCGACGGGCTGGCCAACACCTATGCCCTCTACGAGCCCAAGATGATCGCGGTCTCGACCACCTGCATGGCCGAGGTGATCGGCGACGACCTCAACTCCTTCATCCTCCAGGCCAAGGAGAAGGAGAGCGTGCCGGCCGATTTCGACGTGCCCTACGCCCACACGCCCGCCTTCGTCGGCAGCCATGTGGACGGCTACGACAACATGATGAAGGGCATCATGGGTCACTTCTGGAAGGACGCCAAGCGCAAGGCCAATACCTCGATCAACATCATCCCCGGCTTCGACGGCTTCGCGGTGGGCAACAACCGCGAACTGACCCGGATGCTGGGCGAGATGGGCGTGAAGTACACCGTGCTCTCGGACGTGTCGGATGTCTACGACACGCCGTCGGACGGCGAGTTCCGGATGTATGACGGCGGCACCAAGCTCGACGACGTCAAGTCCGCGGTCAATGCCAAGGCCACCGTCTCGATGCAGATGTACAACACCAAGCGCACGATGGAGATGGTGGAAAAGACCGGCCAGGAAACGGCCGCCTTCCACTACCCGATGGGCGTGGCCGGCACCGACGAATTCCTGATGAAGATCAGCGAGTTGTCGGGCAAGGCGGTCCCCGAGAGCCTGACGCTGGAACGCGGCCGCCTGGTCGACGCGATGGCCGACAGCCAGGCCTACCTGCATGGGCGTACCTACGCGATCTACGGCGATCCGGACTTCGTCTACGCGATGGCCCGCTTCGTGATGGAGACCGGCGGCGAGCCGACCCATTGCCTGGCCACCAATGGCGGCAAGGAGTGGAAGGCGAAGATGGAGGCGCTGCTGGCCGCCTCGCCCTTCGGCCAGGGCGCCCAGGTCTGGGCCGGCAAGGACCTGTGGCACCTGCGCTCGATCCTGGCGACCGAGCCCACGGACATGCTGATCGGCAACAGCTACGGCAAGTATCTGGAGCGTGACCTCGGGATTCCGCTGATCCGGCTGACCTTCCCGATCTTCGACCGCCACCACCACCACCGCTTCCCCACCTGGGGCTACCAGGGCGGGTTGAACGTGCTGGTGAAGCTGCTCGACACCGTGTTCGACAAGCTCGACACCGATACGGGCACCCTGGGCGAGACCGACATTTCCTTCGATCTCACCCGCTGACCGGCGGCCCCGGCGCCCCCTGTCCCGGCGCCGGGGGCTGCGGTCCGGTCCCGCTTCCGGGGCTGCACGAGGCGCGGGCCGCAACCGGGCAGGGGGCTCCGCCCCCCGTCCTGCGGACTCCCCCCCGGGATATTTCCGGCCAGAAGAAGGCGCCGGGTCCTGGGCCCGGGCGCACTGCGCCGGCGCCATTCACGTCGGATGCGGGGCCGCGCGACAAGGGCGACGTCGCGGGGCGCGCGCGGCGCGCCGCGCATTGCCCGGACGGCGTGGCGCCCTAGCATTGGCGAAACGGACAAGGGGGACCCCATGCAGATCGTCACCATCGGCGCGCTTTACCTCGTCACCGCGGTCGTGTTCCTCGCGGTGGATGCCTTCATGCTGAAGACCGTGATGCGCCCGCTCTTCGAGCGCCATGTCGGCGACTGGCTTCTGGAAAACCCGCGGATGGGGGCGGCGGCGGCGTTCTACCTGGCCTATGTCGCGGGGCTGGTCTACCTCGTCAGCTGGCCCGCGCTGCAGGCGGGCGATCCGCGCCAGGCATTGATCCAGGGGGCGATCGTGGGGGCGATGGCCTATGGCACCTACGAGTTCACCAACTGGGCGACGCTGAAGAACTGGTCGGTGGTGCAGGTCGCCGTCGACACCGCCTGGGGCACGCTGCTGACGGCGGGGTCGGCCTGGGTGGGCGTGATGGTGGCGCGCTGGATCGCCTGAGCCGGCGCGTCGGGGCTTCGCGTTCCGTCATGAAACTGTTACATTGCCCGCATGACGACACGCGGGGTCACGATGGCGGGTCTGGGAGCGCTCCTGGCCGCGGGGGCGGGCGGCGCGAAGGCGGCCTCGCCCATCGCCGAGGTGCTGTGCGCGCCGCGCGCCGAGCTGGTGCGGAAGCTGGAAGGCCAGTATGGCGAGGTCCGGCGCGGCGTCGGGCTGAACGGCCCCGACCGGGTGATGGAGCTGTGGTCCAGCCCCCGCTCGGGCGACTGGACGCTGGTGATGAGCTATGCCAGCGGCACGGCCTGCATCGTGGCGATGGGCGAGGACTGGCAACCGCTGGAGCCCCCGCCCGCCTGACGAACGCCCGCCTGACGAACGCCCGACCGGACGTCCGATCGGGGGTCAGATCGTCTTGAGGTCGCCGGCCGACTGGCGCCCGTCGCGGCCCTCGATCATCTCGAAGGACACTTTCTGATTGTCGGCCAGGCCGGTCAGGCCCGCGCGCTCCACGGCCGAGATGTGCACGAAAACGTCCTTGCCGCCGTCATCGGGCGCGATGAACCCGTAACCCTTTGTCGTGTTGAACCATTTCACGGTGCCGGTGGGCATCGTCGTCATCTCCTTCTTGGGTTTCCGCGCCCGCGGGATTGCGGGGGCGCGGGTCACAGCCAGGTCTTCCAGTCTTCCGGCTGCCCCTGAAGGAGGAGCGGTCGTCCAGGTCGTCTGCCGTCACGGAGCAGGATGATGAGGGGCGAATCGGCCAAAAGGCAAGCGCGGAGTGGTGCCCGCGGCGCAGTCGGCTATACTGCGCGCATGGGGGCGTGCGATGATCGTCTACGGTTTGAAATCCTGCGACACCTGCCGGAAAGCCCGCGCCGCGCTGGAGCGCGGGGGGCAGGCGGTGACGTTCCGCGACGTGCGGGCCGCGCCGCCGGGCGAGGCCGAGTTCGCGCGCTTTTTCGCGGCGTTCGGCGCGGCGCTGATCAACCGGCGGTCGACGACGTGGCGCGGTTTGTCCGAGGCGGAGCGGGCGGAGGACCCGGTCCGGCTGCTGCAGGCCCACCCGGCGCTGATGAAGCGCCCGGTGATCGAGGCGGACGGGCAACTCTGGCTCGGCTGGGGGGAGGAGGTGCGGGCGGCGCTGCTTGGCAGCACGGCCGGGGACGCGTAGATCGGGACGCAGGCAAAGGAGTCACGACATGCGCAACGCCGCCCTGACCCTTGGGGTGATCGCCGGCCTGCTGGCCCTGATGGTGGGGTTCTTCGGCTACGGCTATACCGTCTTTATCGAGACCTTCGGCGAGGTGGGCGATCTGGCGCATCAGGTCGAGAACCCGGAGCGCACGCGGATCGTGGCCTTGGGCTCGCCGATCCTCGCGATTGCCGGCGGCGCCATGGCGCGGTCGCGCAACGTGATCGGCGGGCTGTTGATGCTGCTCTCCTGCGCGGGGATGTACTGGGGCTTCGGCTTCAACGTCTTCACGATGTTTCCGATCGCGATGTGCGGGCTGGGCGGCGTGCTGGCGCTGGCCGCGCGTCAGCCCGACTCGGCCTGAGCGCGGCGCCGGAGCAGCGCGTCCAGCGAAACGGGGCCGCCGCCCATCAGGGCCGGGATGGCAAGGACCGTGATCCAGAATAGCCGCTGATCGAGGATCGGCGCGCCGGGGGCACGGTCGAACCAGGCGCCGAGCGCGGCGGGGTCCGACAGCGCGCCGTGGCCGAGAAGGTCGGTCGCCGTCTGCACCAGCACGAAGAGGATCATCCCCAGCGCGGCCGGCCGCGTGGCAAGCCCGATCAGCACGAGCGCGGGCAGCAGGAACTCGGCCCAGGTCCCCGCGACCACCACGGCGTGCTGCCAGGTCGCGAGCTGGCCGGCGTCGAAGCCCGCCTGCTCCATCGCGCGGGGGAAGATCTGCGCATAGGCGCCGAGGGACGGGCTGACCAGACCCGAAAGCCCCCCGCCGAGCTTCGTGAGGCCGGAGGTCCAGTAATAGATCAGCAGCGTTGCGGCGAACGTGACCCGCGCAAGGGTCGTGAGGAGGGGACGCGCGAGGGTCTTGTCGATGCCGGTGCCGAGCCGGTCTGACAGGCGGAGAAGGGCGTTCATGGGGGCGTCTCCGGACTGATCCCGCAGATCGCCCCGGTGTCGAGCAGGACCTGCAGGAGGGTGGACAGGTGTGTCTCGGGAAAGCCGCCGTGGGGCGTGTCCATGGCTTGCCCAAGCGGTGCGCCGGCGATGAGCGCGGTCAGGAGGTCGTGGCCGCCCGGTGGCAGCAGGTGCGGCGCCGGGTCGAAGCCGGGCCGGGCGATCAGCACTTCCTGCGGGCCGGCGCCCGGTTTCGGGCCGCCGTGATGGGCGTGCCAGATGTCGTGCACCGGCCAGTCCGATCTCAGGAGCCGCAGCGCGGGGACGAAGTCCAGGCGCAGGGTCGCAAGGGCACCGGGCGGCAGCGCGGCAAGCCTGCCGGGCGCAAGCGGCGTCGCGTCCGCCGCGTGATAGCTTTGCCTGAGCGCCAGTTCCAGGCGCGCCACGTCCGGCAGGTAGCCCAGATGCGCGACCGGCGCGAAGCCTTCGAGGAAGCCGGGCAGGGCGTCGCCATAGAGCGTGAGCCGGGGCGCGCGTGGCGGGTGGGCGCGCACGAACGCCCCGGCCATCGCCCCGAAGAAGCGCGCGCCGAGCAGGGCGCGCACCACCGGAAAGCCGGTCCCGAGCGCGTCGATCAGGCTTGCGATCACGTTGTTGCGGTAGACGTCGAAGCGTCGGCCTGCCGGCGCGCCGTCCCGGCCCATGAGACCCGCCGGCGGGGTGCGGTCGGGCTGCAGGAGCGCCGCGGCGAAGACGTCCTGCCCGCTCATGCGGCCACGCGCCCCATCAGGGCCGCCGCGCGCGCGGCCTCGGCGGCGAGCACGGGCCAGTCGGGCACGTCGGTGTCCCATTCGATGAGCGTGGGCAACGGGCCCGCCCCGGCGATGACATGGGCGTAGAGCACCCAGACCGGGTCGGCGATTTCGGCCCCGTGGCTGTCGATCAGCAGCGGGTGGCCGTGGTCGTCCACCTGCGCGTCATGGCCGCCGAGATGGATCTCGCCCACCGCCGCCATCGGGAAGGCGTCGAGATAGGCGCGCGCGTCCGCCCCGCGATTGGTGCAGGCGACATGGACGTTGTTGACGTCGAGCAAGAGCCCGCAGCCGGTGCGGGCGACGAGCTCGGCCAGGAAGTCGGTCTCGGTCATCCCGGTTTCCGCGAAATCGAGATAGGTGGCCGGGTTTTCCAGAAGCATCCGGCGGCCCAGCATGTCCTGCACCTGGTCGATATGGGCGGCGACGCGGGCCAGCGTTACCCGCGTGTAGGGCAAGGGCAGGAGGTCGTTGAGATAGGCGCCGTCATGGGTGGACCAGGCGAGATGCTCCGAGAAGCTGGCGGGGTCCAGCCAGCCGATCAGGTGTTCGAGCCGGGCCAGATGGTCTGGGTCCAGCGGCCCCGCGCCGCCGATGGAGAGGCCCACGCCGTGGACCGAGATCGGAAAGCGGTCTGCCAGCGCGCGGAGCTGGGCCAGCGGGCGGCCGCCCGCGCCCATGTAGTTCTCGGCGTGGATTTCCAGCCAGGCCACCGGGCCCGGGTCGTCCGTGATCGCGGCGAAATGCCGGGCCTTGAAGCCGACGCCGGGACGCGGCGGCAGGGGCGGGCGGGTGGTGTCGAGCATCGGAGGGCCTCCCTGGGGTGGTCCGGCCCGGGCGGGTGGCCCGGACCGGCTGGCGATGGATCAGGACGGCAGGTCGCGGTCCAGCGGCTCCAGCGAGCCCATGCGGTCGCCGGGGACCTCCATCTCTTCGCAGGTGCCCGCGGGCACCAGTGTCCAGGCGTTGCCCTGGTAGTCGACCGTCGAGGTGCCCGCGCAGGTGGTGCCCGGTCCCGCGGCGCAGTCGTTCTCGCCGGCGAGCGCGACGCCGTAGCATTTCTCGTTCTCCTGGGCCTGGGCGGGCGTCGCGGTATGGGCGGCCAGTGCGGCGGCCACGGCGCCGGCCAGCGCGAAGGTCTTGGTGGTGTCGGACATGGATGAAATCTCCCTGAATGGTTCCCTGTGCCGCTTGAGGCGACGCTCCGAGTGGGCCCTCGGGCGGGCTCAAGGTCCAGTAACAGGACGGTGCAGCACGGCTCCGTGAGGCCCCGTCAGGGTCTTGAAATATTTATATAAAATGCACTAAAGGAAAAAGGCGCCGGGAAACCGGCGCCTTTTCAACGGGCTAGGACGGCGCGTCAGACCATGTCGGGGGCCTTGGCCTCGTCGGCCAGTTCGGCGACGATTTCGTCCAATGTTACAGTCCGGGTCTGCTTCTCGCCCAGCCGCCGCACGGTGACGGTGCGCTCCTCGACCTCGCGCTGGCCGACGGCGAGGATCACCGGCACCTTGCCGAGCGAGTGTTCGCGGACCTTGTAGTTGATCTTCTCGTTGCGGGTGTCGGCCTCGGCGCGCAGGCCGGCGGCGGTCAGGGTGTCGGTCACCTCCTGCACGAAGCCGTCCGCGTCCGACACGATGGACGCCACCACCACCTGCCGCGGGGCCAGCCAGAAGGGCAGCTTGCCCGCGTAGTTCTCGATCAGGATGCCGATGAACCGCTCGAAGCTGCCCAGGATGGCGCGGTGCAGCATCACGGGGCGGTGTTTCTCGCCATCCGCGCCGATGTAACTGGCGTCCAGCCGCTCGGGCAGGTTGAAATCGGCCTGGAAGGTGCCGCATTGCCATTCGCGTCCGATGGCGTCGGTCAGCTTGAAGTCGAGCTTCGGCCCGTAGAAGGCGCCTTCGCCGGGGTCGATTTCATAGTCGTTCCGCACGCTCAGGATCGCCTTTTCCAGCGCCGCCTCGGCCTTGTCCCAGACCTCGTCGCTGCCCACCCGCACCTCGGGCCGCGTCGAGAGCTTGATGTCGAAGCTGGAGAACCCGGTGTCGCGGTAGACGTCGGACAGAAGCGCGATGAACTTCGCCGTCTCGCTTTCGATCTGGTCCTCGGTGCAGAAGATGTGCGCGTCGTCCTGGGTGAAGCCGCGCACCCGCATCAGCCCGTGCAGCGCGCCATGCGCCTCGTAGCGGTGGCAGGAGCCGAATTCGGCCAGGCGCAGCGGCAGGTCGCGGTAGGACTTGATGCCCTGGTTGAAGATCTGGACGTGGCAGGGGCAGTTCATCGGCTTCAGCGCATTGATGCGCTTTTCGTTGGCGTGCTCCTCGTCGATCTCGGTGATGTACATGTTCTCGCGATACTTGTCCCAGTGGCCCGAAGCCTCCCACAGATTCCGGTCCACCACCTGGGGCGTGTTGATCTCGCGGTATCCGGCGCGGTCCAGCTTGCGCCGCATGTAGTCCTGCATCGTGCGGTAGACGGTCCAGCCGTTGGGGTGCCAGAACACCATCCCCGGCGCTTCCTCCTGGAAGTGGAACAGCTCCATCTCGCGGCCAAGGCGGCGGTGGTCGCGCTTTTCCGCCTCTTCGAGGAAGGTCAGGTAGTCCTTCAGCTCCTGCCGGGACTTGAAGCCGACGCCGTAGATGCGCTGAAGCATCGGGCGGTCGGAGTCGCCCCGCCAATAGGCGCCCGCGACCTTCATCAGCTTGAAGGCATCCGCGGGCACCTGGCCCGTGTGGCTCAGATGCGGGCCGCGGCACAGATCCTGCCAGTGGCCATGCCAGTACATCCGGATCGGCTCGCCCTCGGGGATCATGCCGACCAGTTCCACCTTGTAGGGCTCGTTGTTGGCCTCGTAATACTTGATCGCCCGGTCGCGGTCCCAGACCTCGGTGGTGACGGGGTCGCGGCGGTTGATGATCTCCTTCATCTTCGCCTCGATCTGGCCGAGATCCTCGGGGGTGAACGGCTCCTCCCGGTCGAAATCGTAATACCAGCCGTTCTCGATGACGGGGCCGATCGTGACCTTCACGCCGGGCCAGATCTCCTGCACGGCGCGGGCCATGATATGGGCGAGGTCGTGGCGGATGAGTTCCAGCGCCGGCGCCTCGTCCTTCATCGTGTTGATCGCGATGGCGGCGTCTTGGGTGATCGGCCATTGCAGGTCCCAGTGCCGCTCGTTCACCTGCGCCGAGATCGCCTTCTTGGCGAGCGAGGTGGAGATATCGGCGGCCACCTCGGCCGGCGTGATCCCGGCCTGGTAGTCGCGTGCATTGCCATCGGGAAAGGTAAGGGTGATCTGGCCCATGTTCGGCCTCCTCGTCGGTTTGGCGCCCACGGAACGCCCGGTTGCGGGTTATGGTCGCGGGTTCTGTGAACCTGCGCGCCGCCCAAGTCAAGCGGGGTTGCCTGCGGCGGACTTACGCTATGTGATCGCCGCATGAGCCGTGCCGCCGACAGCCTTGCCGAAACCGCCTTCGACCTTCTGACCGGGGACAGCGCCGCCCCGCCCCGCGACATCACCGAAGGTGCGCGGGCCGTGGAACCGGGCAGCTTCCTGCGCCACGCGCTGTCGCTTTCGCTGTCGAAGCTGTCGGACGGGCTGATCGACCCGAAACTGGTGCTGAGCTGGCTGATGGGCACGCTGGGCGCCCCGGCGGCGCTGGTCGGCCTTTTGGTGCCGGTGCGCGAGGCGGGCGCGCTGTTGCCGCAGCTTTTCACCGCGCCGCGCATCCGCGCGATGGGACGGCGGAAATGGGCCTGGGCGGGCGGCGCGGCGGGGCAGGGGCTGGCGGCGCTGGCGATCCTTTGGGCCGCGCTCACGCTTGAGGGCTGGGCGGCGGGGGCCGCCATCGTCGCCGCGCTGACCGTGCTGGCGGTGGCGCGCTCGGTCTGCTCGGTGTCCTACAAGGACGTGCTGGGCAAGACCGTGGACAAGGCGCGCCGCGGCACCGTCACCGGGCTTGCGGGCAGCGTGGCCGCGGCGGGGGTGCTGGTCTTCGCCGGGCTTCTGCTGTCGGGGATTTTCGCACGGGTCGACCTGGTGGTGGGGGCGATCGGGCTTGCCGGGGTGTTCTGGTTGCTCGCGGCATTCGTTTTCGCGACCATCCGCGAGGAGGACGCGCCGGGCGAGGCGGCCGAGGGCATCGGGCTGTCGCAACTGGCGCTCTTGTGGCGCGATGCGGGGTTGGGGCGGTTCGTTCTGGCGCGCGTCCTGCTACTGCCGACCGCGCTTGCCCCCCCCTATATCGTGCTGCTGGCCGGGCAGGCGGGCGATGACCGGTTCGGCGCGCTGGGCGCGCTGGTGCTGGCCTCGTCGCTGGCGGGGCTGGTGTCGTCCTGGGTCTGGGGGCGGCTTGCCGACCGGTCCAGCCGCCTGGTGCTGGCGTTCTCCGGCGCGGTGGCGGCGGGGTTCCTGGGGCTGGCGGTGGCGCTGGACACGGCCGGGCTGATGGGCACGGTCTGGGCCGCGCCGGGCGTGCTCTTCGGGCTGATGATCGCCTATCAGGGCGTGCGGCTGGGCCGGTCGACCTATCTGGTGGACATGGCGCCCAATGACAACCGCGCGGCCTACACGGCGGTGGCGAATACCACCGTGGGCGTGGCGCTGCTGGCGGCGGGGGGCTTCGGCGCGGTGGCCGGGGCCTATGGGGCGGGGCTGACGCTAGGGCTGTTCGCGGCCATCGCCGCGGCGGGCGCGGCGATGGCGTTTACCATGCGCGAGGTCTAGGCCAGTTCCGCCAGCCGGGCCAGCGCGGCGCGCAGCTTGTCGGCCTCGTCGCGCTTGGTCTCGGCGAGGTCGCGGGTTTCCTCGACCACGTCTTCGGGCGCGCTTTCGACGAATTTCGGGTTCTTCAGCCGCCCTTCCAGCCCGCGCAGGTCCTTTTCCAGCTTGGCCAGCGTCTTTTCCAGCCGCGCCTGCTCCTCGGCCACGTCGATGATGCCCGCCAGCGGCAGGCCGAAGCTGCCGCCTTCGACCGCGATGGTCACGCAGCCCTTGGGCAGACTGTCGGCGGCCTCCAGGCTTTCGATCCGGGCCAGCCGCTTGATCAGCGCCTCGTTCCGGTCCCAGGCGGCGCGCCCCGCGGCGTCGAGATCGGTATGGAGCATCGGGATCTGCAGGCCCACCGGCACGTGCATCTGCGCGCGGGCGGAGCGGACCTCTTCGATCAGGCCGATCACCCAGTTCATCTCGCGGTCGGCCTGCGCGTCGATCAGCTCCGCGCCATAGGTCGGCCAGTCGGCATGGACCAGCATCTTTTGCCGCTGGCCCAGCGTGCCCCACAGTTCCTCGGTGATATAGGGCATGATCGGGTGCAGCAGGATCAGGCACTGGTCGATCACCCAGGCCATGGTGGCCCGCGTCTCGGCCTGTTGCGCTTGGGTGCCGTCCATCAACAGCGGTTTCGAGAATTCCACGTACCAGTCGCAGACCTTGCCCCAGACAAAGGCATAAAGCGCGTTCGCCGCGTCGTTGAAGCGGTAGTTCGACAGCTCGTCATCGACGGTCTGGCGGACGCGGGCGGTTTCGCCGACGATCCATTTGTTGACGGTCTCGGCGGGCTGCGGGATCGACGCGTCGGGGGCATGGTTCTCGAACACGCCGTTCATCTCGGCAAAGCGCGCGGCGTTCCACAGCTTGGTGCCGAAGTTGCGGTAACCGGCGATGCGGCTCGTCGACAGCTTGAGGTCGCGGCCCATCGCGGCCATGGATGTCAGGGTGAACCGCACCGCATCGGCGCCGAACTCGTCGATCAGTTCCAGCGGGTCGAGGACGTTGCCCAGGGATTTGGACATCTTCTTGCCCTTCTCGTCGCGGACGAGGGCGTGGACATAGACGGTGTAGAACGGGATTTGATCGACCACGGCCAGCTGCATCATCATCATCCGGGCGACCCAGAAGAAGATGATGTCGAAGCCGGTGATCAGGACGTCGGTGGGGAAGTATTTCTGCAGTTCGTCCGTCTGCTCGGGCCAGCCCAGCGTGCCGATGGGCCAGAGGCCGGAGGAGAACCAGGTGTCGAGGACGTCGGGGTCGCGGGTGAGTTCGACCTTCGAGATGTCTTCGCGTCCATTCGCCATAAAGGCATGTATTCCATGAAGCAGATCGTGGGCTTTGAAGAAACCAATCTCGACATGCTCGCCGTAGTAGTCCTTCGCCTGCTTTATGATCTCGTTCTCATTCGCGCCGCAAAATTCCTTCGGCGGGCCAAAGGGGGCGACGGAATCATTGTCGATATCCTCAAGCGTCGGCCCATACCACACCGGGATCTGGTGCCCCCACCAGAGCTGGCGGCTGATGCACCAGGGTTCGATAATCTCCAGCCAGTGGAAATAGACCTTTTCGTGCTGCTCGGGCAGGATCTTCGTCCGCCCGTCGCGGACGGCGTCCAGCGCGGGGCCGACGATCTTGGCGGTGTCCACGAACCACTGGTCGGTCAGGTAGGGCTCGATGGCGACCTTGGAGCGGTCGCCATGGGGGACCATGTGGCGGTCGCTGTCGATACCGTCCAGCCAGCCATCGTCGGTGGCCTCGTTGATGATCGCCTCGCGCGCCTCGTAGCGGTCGGTGCCGTCGAGGCGTTCGATGGCTTTGGCCACCAGGTCGGGGTCGCAGCCCTCGGCGAAATCGGGGTTGTCCTTGAGCCACATCGCGGCGCGGGTGGTCATCACGTTGATCGCGCGCAGGCCCGTCCGCTGGCCGACCTCCCAGTCGTTGAAATCGTGGGCGGGGGTGATCTTGACCGCGCCGGTGCCCTTTTCCGGGTCGGCGTATTCGTCGGCGACGATGGGGATGGAGCGGCCGCACAGCGGCAGGCGGACGGTCTTGCCGATCAGGTGCTTGTAACGCGGGTCCTCGGGGTGAACCGCGACGCCGGTGTCGCCCAGCATGGTTTCGGGGCGCGTGGTTGCGACGACGAGGTAATCGCGCGTCTCGTAGGCCGTCGGGGTCCCGTCCTCGTCCCACTCGACCGGGTGTTCATAGGTCTCTCCGCCCTCAAGCGGATACCGCAGGCGCCACATGTGGCCGTCGACCTCGACCTGCTCGACCTCCAGGTCGGAAATCGCGGTCTCGAAATGCGGGTCCCAGTTCACCAGCCGCTTGCCGCGGTAGATGAAGCCCTTGTCGTACATGTCCACGAAGACCTTGATGACGGCATCGTGGAAATTGCCCTCTTCGCCCGCGGGCGCCCCCGGCGCGCCAGACATGGTGAAGGCGTTGCGCGACCAGTCGCAGGACGCGCCCAGCCGCTTCAGCTGGGTGATGATGGTGCCGCCGGATTGCTGCTTCCATTCCCACACCTTGGCGAGGAACTCCTCGCGCGAGAAATCGCGGCGCGACTTGCCCTCTTTTGCCAGGTCGCGTTCGACGACCATCTGGGTCGCGATGCCCGCATGGTCCTGCCCCGGCTGCCACAGCGTGTCGAAGCCGCGCATCCGGTGCCAGCGCACAAGGATGTCCTGCAGCGTGTTGTTGAAGGCATGCCCCATGTGCAGGCTGCCGGTGACGTTGGGCGGCGGGATCATGATGCAGAAGGTCTCGGCCCGCGAGGCGTTGGCCCCGGCGGTGAAGCAACCGGCCTTTTCCCAGGCCTCGTAAAGCCGGGCCTCGGCCTCGGCGGCGTTGAAGGTCTTTTCCATCGGCATCGGGCGCGGGTCCTCGGCAAGGGGTCGGCGTTGCCGGTCACTTAGCGAAAGCCCGGGGCAAGGCCAACCCCCGGCCGGGCTGGACAGCGGCCGCGGGGCGGTTACCCTGCCTTTCGTCGGAGAAGGGAGACCCGCCATGGACACGAAATTCGGCCAGAGCCAGACGGTCACGCGCATCGAGGATGTGCGGCTGCTGACCGGCGGGGGGCGGTATGTCGACGACATCGCGCCGGCGGGCGCGTTGCATGCGTATTTCCTGCGCAGCCCGGTGGCCCATGCGGACTTGCGGGCGCTGGACGTGCGCGAGGCGCGCGCGGCGCCGGGCGTGCACCTGGTGCTGACCGCCGACGACCTTCTGGCGGCGGGGATGGACCTGCACATGCAGGCAAGCGTGGTCAAGAACCGCGACGGCGCGCGCGCGGCCGCACCCGGCCGTCCGGTGCTGGCGCGGGACCGGGTGCGCTATGTGGGCGAGGCGATGGCGGTCGTGGTGGCCGAGACGCTGGCCCAGGCCAAGGACGCGGTCGAGACGATCGAGTTCGACCTGCACGAGCTGCAGCCGCATGTGGAACGGGCCGAGGGCGGCCCGGAGTTGCACGCGGAGGCGCCGGGGAACCTCGCATACGACTGGGCGCTGGGTGACGCGGACGCGGTGGAACGGGCCTTTGCCGAGGCGGCGCGGACGGTGACGCTGGAGGTGCCCGACCACCGGGTCATCGTGAACTCGATGGAACCGCGCGGCGCCTGGGCGGAGTGGTCCGAGGGGCGGCTGCACCTCTGCTTCGGCGGGCAGGGGGTGTGGATGATGAAGGACCGGCTGGCCCGGATGCTGCACCTCGCGCCCGAGGACGTTCGGGTGACGAACCCGGACGTCGGCGGCGGGTTCGGGATGAAGGGGTTTCCCTATCCCGAGTATTTCGTCGTCGCCCATGCCGCGCGCGAGTTGGGCCGGCCGGTGCGCTGGATGTCGGAGCGGACCGAGGCGATGCTGACCGACAATGGCGGGCGCGACCTCAGCTCGACGGTGGAGACGGCCTTCGACGCCGGGCACCGGATCATCGGCTATCGCGTCACCAATGTTTCCAACCTCGGCGCCTACAACTCGGAATTCGCCCAGGCGATCCAGTCGGCGCTGTTCTCCAAGGTGCTGACCGGGGCCTATGACATTCCCGCGGCGCTGTTGCAGGCGAAGGGCATCTACACCAACACCGTGCCGGTGGACGCCTATCGCGGCGCCGGGCGGCCCGAGGCGATCTACGCCCTCGAACGCATGATGGACCATGCCGCGCGCGAGCTGGGGGTGGACCCCTGGGAGCTGCGCCGGCGCAACTTTATCCCGCGCGAGGCGTTCCCTTATCGCACGCAGACGGGGGAGCTTTACGACGTGGGGGATTTCGCACGGGTGCTGGACCGGGTGCGCGAGGCGGCCGATCTCGACGGCTTTGCCGCGCGCAAGGCCGAGAGTGCCGGGCAGGGGCGGCTGCGCGGGCTGGGCCTGTGCTATTACATCGAGTCGATCCTGGGCGATCCGACCGAGGGCGCCGAGGTGGAGTTCGGCGACGACGGCGGCGTGAACCTCTATGTCGGCACCCAGTCGAACGGGCAGGGGCACGAGACGGTCTATGCCCAGTTCCTGGCCGACCGCACCGGCATCGCGGTCGAGGACATCCGCGTGATCCAGGGCGACAGCGACCGGATCGCCAAGGGCGGCGGCACGGGCGGCTCGCGTTCGGTCACGACGCAGTGCAACGCCACCGTGGCCACGGTCGAGGCGATGGTCGGCGCCTTCGCGCCCTTCCTCGCCGAGGAGATGGGGGTGGAGGCGGCCGAAATCGAATTCGACGGCCATACGTTCCGCGCGCCGGGCTCCAACCTGACGCCCACGCTGATCGAGGCGGCCGAGATGGCGCGGGCGGCGGGCCGCGCGGACCTGTTGCGGCACCGCGCCGAATACACCCTGCCGGGGCGTTCCTATCCCAACGGCGCCCATGTCGCCGAGGTCGAGATCGACCCCGAGACCGGCGACACCCGCGTTGTCGAATACACAGTGACCGACGATTTCGGGAACCTGATGAATCCGCGGCTCGCCGAGGGGCAGGTGCATGGCGGGGTGGCGCAGGGCCTGGGCCAGGCGATCTGCGAGCGGGCGCATTACGACGGAAACGGTCAGTTGATCACCGCGTCTTTCATGGACTACGCGATGCCGAGGGCGGATGATCTGCCCATGATCGCCTTCACGACCGAACCCGTGCCCTCGACCGCCAACCCGCTGGGCATGAAGGGCTGCGGCGAGGCCGGCACCGTGGGCGCGATGGCCGCCGTGGCCAATGCCGCGCTGGACGCGCTGTCGGAGCGGGGCGTGCGCCGCGCCGACATGCCGTTCACGCCGCTCCGGGTCTGGCAGATGCTGAACGACGGTGCCGGTGCGGCTGGCTGACCGCATATCGCACTGGCTGCGCCGGCCCAAGGACGGCGCGGCCAACGCGCGGCGCCCGGCCCGCGGCCCCACCGACCATGTGATCCTTCTGGACGGCACGCTCGGCTCGCTCGCGCCGGGCGAGCTGACCCATGTCGGCCGCACCTACCGCCTGCTCTGCGACCTGCCGGCCTCGGCGCCGGTCACGCTTTACTACGAGGCCGGGATCCAGTGGCCGGACTGGCGGCGGACGCATCACGTGGCCGCGGGCCGCGGCATCAACCGCCAGATCCGCCGCGCCTATGGCTATCTCGCCTCGCGGTATCGGCCCGGCGACCGGATCTTCCTGATCGGCCATTCCCGCGGGGCCTACGCCGTGCGCTCGCTTGCCGGGATCATCGGCAGCGTGGGCCTGTTGCGCGCCGAACACGCGGTGGAACGCAACGTCATGGAGGCCTATCGCCACTACGAAAGCGCGACCGACAGTCCCGGCCGTGCGGCGTTCACGCGCGCGGTCTGCCATGCCCATTGCGAGATCGAGATGGTCGGCGCCTGGGACACGGTGAAGGCGCTGGGCCTGCGCCTGCCGCTGTTCTGGATGCTGACGGAGTCGCGCCACGCCTTCCACGACCACCGGCTCGGCCCCGCGGTGCGCCACGGCTATCACGCGCTCGCCCTCGACGAGCGGCGCGTGGTGTTCGCCCCGGTCCTGTGGGAAAGCGCCGATGACTGGGCCGGGCATGTCGAACAGGTCTGGTTCCACGGCTGCCACGGCGACGTGGGCGGCCAGCTCGGCGAGTTCGCCCCGGCGCTGCCGCTGGCGCATATCCCGCTGGTCTGGATGCTTGAAAAGGCGGCCGGGCACGGCCTGCGGTTGCCCGAGGGCTGGCGCGCCCGCTTTCCCTGCGACCCCGCGGCGCCCTCGGTGGGGATGAACCGCAGCTGGGGCAAGCTGTTCGTGTTGCGCCGCGACCGCCCGGTCGGGCGGGACCCCTCCGAGGCGCTGCACCCCACGGCGCTGGCGTTCGCGCCCGAGGCGCCGCTGCCGCTGAGCGCGCCCGCGGGGCTTACCCCTCAAGGATGATGCAGGTGGTCGACCCGGTGGCGTAGAGCTTTCCGTCGGCCACGCCCGTGACCTCGCCCGCCGCCACGCCCGTGCGCCGCCCGCCATGCTGAACGCGGCCCACCGCCTCGACCTCGAGACCCGGGCGCACCACGCGGGTGACGTTGACCTTGTATTCCAGCGTCGCGTGGGTGGCGCCCGCCGGCACCCCGGTCATCACAGCGCAGCCCATCGCGGCGTCGAGCAACGTGCCGTACCAGCCGCCATGGGTCGTGCCGGTGACGTTGCCGTGCTCGGGGCCGGGCGTCGCGCGGAAGGTGACCCGATCCGCGTCGACATGGACGAGCCGGATGCCCATCAGGCCCCAGATCGGCGGCGGCGCCACCGCGCCGGCCAGCATCGCGCGCAGGTAGTCGAGCCCGGACATGCCGATGAGGCGGTCGCGGTCGAAATCGGGTCGGGGGCTGCTCATGCCGCCGGCTTAGCCCCGGCGGCGCGGACAGGCAAGCTCAGGCGACCTTTTCAAGGTGCGCCTGGGGCTGCACGCCGAGCGCGTGGCAGATTTCCCGGGTCAGGTGCGGCTTGTTGAGCGTGTAGAAGTGGAAATCCTGCACGCCGCCTTCCATCAGCTTGGTGCAGAGTTCGGTCGCGAGCGCCTTGCCCAACAACGCTTCGCGGCCGTCGCGCACCGCCTTGTCGTAGGCGTCGTCCACCCAGGCCGGGATGCGCGCCCCGCATGTCTCGGCGAACTTGCGCACGCCGGCCCATTTCTCGACCGGCAGGATGCCGGGGATGATCCTGGAGCCGTCGATCCCGGCCGCGTCGCAATCGTCGCGGAACCGGAAGAAGGTTTCGGGTTCGAAGAAGAACTGGGTGATCGCCGAATCCGCGCCCGCCTCGAACTTGCGCTTGAGCCACTGCACGTCATGGCCGACGCCCCGGGAATCGGGATGCGGGTCGGGATAGGCGCCGACGCGGATGGTGAAGGCGGCCCGCGCGGCCAGCGCCTCGATGAGTTCGCAGGAATTGGCGAAGCCGTCGGGATGCGGCGTGAACTCGCCCTGGCCCTTGGGCGGGTCGCCGCGCAGCGCCACGATCTCGGTCACGCCGGCCTTGGCGTAGCCGTCAACGATCTCCATCGTTTCGGCGCGGGTCGCGTCCACGCAGGTCAGGTGCGCGGCGACGTTCACGCCGTAATGGTTGTGGATCGTCTCCACCGCCTCATGGGTCAGCTTGCGGGTGGTCCCGCCCGCGCCATAGGTCACCGAGACGAATTGCGGCTTCAGCGGCGCCAGCGCCTGGACGGTTTCCCACAGGCGAAAGCTGGCCTCCAGCGATTTCGGGGGAAAGAACTCGAAGGATACACGAGGGGCGGACATGGGGCTTTCTCCGATGGGATTCGGCGTTTCGCAGCTTGTCGCACGGTGCAAACTGTGAAACAAACTCATAGTTCTCAAGATGAATATGAGCATCGCGACAATATGCATCTGGAGTTGCGCCACCTGCGCACGATCAAGGCGATCCACGACGCGGGCGGTCTTGCGCGCGCGGCCGAGCGGCTGAACATCACCCAATCGGCGCTGAGCCACCAGGTCAAGGGGCTGGAAGAGCAGGTCGGCATGGAGCTTTTCGTCCGCCGCACCAAGCCCTTGCGGCTGTCCTCGGCGGGGCTCAAGCTGCTCCGGGCCGCCGAGCGCGTGCTGCCCGAGATCGCCGCGCTGCAGGCCGAGTTCGACGGGCTGAAATCCGGCCGGTCGGGGCGGCTGCACATCACCCTGGAATGCCACGCCTGCTACGACTGGCTGCTGCCGGTGCTGGAGTCCTTCCGCAAGGCCTGGCCCGAGGTCGATGTCGATATCCGCCCCGGCCTGTCCTTCGACGCGCTGCCCGCGCTGGAGCGCGAGGAGGTGGACCTGGTGATTTCCTCCGACCCCGAGGATCACGAGGCGCTGACCTTCGCGCCGCTCTTCGACTACGAACCGGTCTTCGTCTGCGCCGCAAGCCACCCGCTGGCCCAGAAGGCCTTCGTCGAGGCCGAGGATTTCCGCGACCAGACCCTGATCACCTATCCCGTGGAGCGGTCGCGGCTCGACATCTTCACCGGGCTTCTGGGGCCGGCCCGGATCGAACCCCTGGCGGTTCGGCCGGTGGAGCTGACGGCCGTCATCCTGATGCTGGTCGCGTCGGGCCGCGGGGTCACGGTGCTGCCCGACTGGGTGGTGCGCGACGTGCGGGGCGGTGCCGACCTGGCGATCCGCCCGGTGACGGCCGCCGGGCTCACCCGCCGCATCTATGCCGCCACCCGCGCCGAGGATGCCGCCCGCCCCTATATCGCGCATTTCGTGCGCCTCGCCCGCAGCGAGCCGGTCAAGCTGCAGCGGGTGGGCCG
This sequence comes from Rhodovulum sp. ES.010, assembly GCF_900142935.1. NCBI lineage: Bacteria > Pseudomonadati > Pseudomonadota > Alphaproteobacteria > Rhodobacterales > Paracoccaceae > Rhodovulum > Rhodovulum sp. ES.010. Next base: position 118,390 of record NZ_FSRS01000001.1, read on the forward strand.
GGCCGGCTGAACGGCGCGGGCGCCGCCGCGTCTTGCCGGAACGGGAAAACGATGTTGTGATACGCAAATCCGACCGTAACGGTCGGCTTTCATGTCGCCGTCACAATTCGCAACTAGGTGCGCGTCAGTCCAACCGATGGGGAGTTTCATGAAGACCACCACCTTTCTCGCGGCCGCTGCCGCCCTTGCGCTCGCGGCTCCGGCCCAGGCCGAATTCGCGCTCGACGACCGCTACGTCGACAACGATGGCGATCTTGTCGCCGACATTCCCGAGGAGGCGTCGGACTGGGCCGATCCCGACACGCTGATCTTCGCCTATACCCCGGTGGAGGACCCGGCGGTCTATGCCGAGGTCTGGGCCGGTTTCCTCGACCACATGGCCGAGGTGACCGGCAAGAAGGTCCAGTTCTTCCCAGTCCAGTCGAACGCCGCCCAGATCGAGGCCATGCGCGCCGGGCGCCTGCACGTCGCGGGTTTCAACACCGGGTCGAACCCGCTGGCCGTGGCCTGCGCGGGCTTCCGGCCCTTCGCGATGATGGCCGCCGAGGACGGGTCCTTCGGCTACGAGATGGAGATCATCTCCTATCCCGGCTCGGGCATCGAGGCGGTCGAGGACATCGAGGGCAAGGAACTGGCCTTCACGTCGGAGACGTCCAACTCGGGCTTCAAGGCGCCCTCGGCGATTCTGAAGGCGGAGTTCGGCATGGTCGCGGGCGAGGATTTCACGGCGGCCTTCTCGGGGGCGCATGACAACTCGATCCTCGGCGTCGCCAACAAGGATTACATGGCCGCCTCCATCGCGAACTCGGTGAAGGCGCGGATGCTCGACCGGGACGTCGTCAGCGAGGATCAGCTGGTGACGATCTACCAGTCGCAGACCTTCCCGACCACGGGTTACGGCACGGTCTACAACCTGGCGCCCGAGCTGCAGGAGAAGATCCGCGAGGCGTTCTTCAGCTTCGACTGGGAAGGCACGGCGCTGGCCGAGGAGTTCGGCCGCAACGGCGAGGACCAGTTCATCGAGATCACCTTCAAGGACGACTGGGCGGTGATCCGCACCATCGACGAGGCCAACGGCGTCGTCTACGAATGCCAGTGACCTAGAACCGGAACGTCAGGGCGCGGGCGGCTGCGGCCGCCCGCGCGTCATTGGGGAGGGGCGGGATGCTGCGGATCGAGGGCTTGTCCAAGACCTACCGGACCGGCGACAGGGCGCTGAGCGACGTGTCGCTGACCGTGCCCGAGGGCCAGATCATGGGGCTGATCGGGCCGTCCGGGGCGGGCAAGTCGACGCTGATCCGCTGCATCAACCGGCTGGTGGAGCCGTCCGAGGGCCGCGTGCTGCTGGGCGCGGTCGACCTCGCGCATGTCGGCAAGGCGGAGCTGCGCCGCCAGCGCCGCCGCATCGGCATGATCTTCCAGGAATATTCGCTGGTCGAGCGGCTGACGGTGATGGAGAACGTGCTGTCGGGCCGGCTGGGCTACGTGCCGTTCTGGCGCAGCTGGCTGCGCCGCTTCCCGCCAGAGGACATCCGCCGCGCCTACCGGCTGCTCGACCGGGTCGGGCTGCTGGAACACGCCGACAAGCGCGCCGATGCCCTGTCGGGCGGTCAGCGCCAGCGGGTCGGCATCGCGCGGGCGCTGGCGCAGGAGCCGGAACTGCTGCTCGTGGACGAGCCGACCGCCAGCCTCGACCCCAAGACGAGCCGCCAGATCATGCGCCTGCTGGTCGAGATCTGCGCCGAGCGCGGCCTGCCGGCCATCGTCAACATCCACGACGTGCCGCTCGCGCAGCAATTCATGCAGCGCCTCGTCGGGCTCAGTGCCGGCCGGGTCGTTTTCGACGGTGCGCCCGGCGATCTGACGGAGGCGGCGCTGACCACGATCTACGGCACCGAGGACTGGAACGCGATGCGCCGCGGCGACGAGGAACAGGCGGCCGCCGAGGCCGATGCACGGGACCGCATGGCGGCGCTGGCGCGATGACCCAGACGGCCTATCCCGCGACCTGGCGCCGCCCGCCGCAGATCGTCAAGGACCGGCGCTGGCGCATCGCGCTGCAACTGGGCATCCTCGCCTACCTGGTGCTCGCGATCGGTTCGCTCGAGGTCGACTGGAACCGCGTCGCCGTGGGGCTCGAACGCGGCCAGCGCTTCGTCATGGGGTTCCTCCAGCCCGATTTCGCCAGCCGCTGGGGCGACATCTCGCGCGGGCTGGTCGAAAGCCTGACGATGACGCTGACCTCCACCGTGGTCGGCATCGCGATCTCGGTGCCCATCGGCGTGGGCGCGGCGCGCAACCTCGCCCCGCGGGCGGTCTACCTGGCCTGCCGCGCGATCATCGCGGTCAGCCGGTCGTTGCAGGAGATCATCATCGCGATCTTCCTCGTCGCGATGTTCGGCTTCGGCCCCTTCGCGGGGTTCCTGACCCTCTCCTTCGCGACGATCGGCTTCCTCGCCAAGCTGCTGGCCGACGACATCGAGGAGATCGACGAAACCCAGGCCGAGGCGATCGAGGCCACGGGCGCATCGTGGGTCCAGCTGGTCAACTACGCGGTGCAGCCGCAGGTGATGCCGCGGCTGATCGGGCTGTCGCTCTACCGGCTCGACATCAATTTCCGCGAGAGCGCGGTGATCGGCATCGTCGGCGCGGGCGGCATCGGGGCCACGCTGAACACCGCCATCGACCGCTACGAATACGACAGCGCGGGGGCGATCCTGCTGATCATCATCGGCATCGTGATGGTGGCGGAATACGGCTCCAGCTATCTGCGGAAGTTCCTGCAATGAGCGAAATCACCCATTACAGCGAGGTCTGGCGGCACCGCACCACCCGGGCGCGGCTGCTGATCTGGTTCGGATGGCTCGCGCTGGTGGCGCTTTTCGTCTGGTGCTGGCGGCTGATGACCGAGAACACGATCTGGGCCTTCGTCGCCGACGCGCCGCGGCAGGCGGTGGATATCGGCAGCCGGATGGTCCCGCCAAGGTGGGGGTATCTGCCCGAACTCATGGTCCCGCTCTGGGACACGCTCAACATCGCCACGCTCGGCACCATCGGGGGCGTGATCATGGCGGTGCCGGTGGCGTTTCTGGCAGCGCGCAACACCACGCCGTCGGCCACCGTCCTGCGGCCCGTGGCGCTTTTCGTCATCGTGGCGTCGCGCTCGATCAATTCGCTGATCTGGGCGCTGCTGCTGGTGGCGATCATCGGCCCCGGCATCCTTGCCGGCATCGTCGCCATCGCGCTGCGCTCCATCGGGTTCGTCGGCAAGCTGCTTTACGAGGCGATCGAGGAGACCGACGCCCGCCAGGTCGAGGCGATCGAGGCCACCGGGGCCAGCGCGTGCCAGGTCCTGAATTACGGGATCGTGCCGCAGGTGATGCCGGCCTTCTGGGGCATCTCGGTCTTTCGCTGGGACATCAACATCCGCGAAAGCACGATCCTCGGCCTTGTCGGCGCGGGCGGGATCGGGCTCAAGCTGCAGGCCTCGCTCAACGTGCTGGCCTGGGGCCAGGTGACGGTGATCCTGCTGCTGATCCTCGCCACGGTGGTGCTCAGCGAATGGGTCTCGGCGCGGGTGCGGCACGCGATCATCTGACCGGCCCGGAACCGCCTGCGCGCGCTGCGGGGCCTTGGCACCGGCCGCGGCCCCGTGTATGGCCCCCGTCGGACCCCGAGGAGACCCCGATGCAAGGCAGCGCCAATCTCAACATCATGATCAAGGCCGCGCGCAAGGCCGGCCGCGGCCTCGTCAAGGATTTCCGCGAGGTCGAGAACCTGCAGGTCTCGATGAAGGGGGCGGGCGATTTCGTCAGCCGCGCCGACACCCAGGCCGAGCAGATCCTCAAGGAGGAACTCCGCGGCGCGCGGCCGAACTACGGCTGGCTCGGCGAGGAGACCGGTGAGGAGCCGGGCGAGGACCCGACGCGGCGCTGGATCGTCGACCCGCTGGACGGCACCACCAACTTCCTGCACGGGCTGCCGCACTGGGCGATCTCCATCGCGCTGGAGCACAAGGGCGAGATCGTCGCGGGCGTGATCTTCGACGCCGCCAAGGACGAGATGTTCGTCGCCGAAAAGGGCGCGGGGGCCTGGATGAACGAGCGCCGGCTCAGGGTCTCGTCGCGCGCGCGCATGGTCGAGGCGATCTTCGCAACCGGCGTGCCCTTCGCCTCGAAGACGACGCTGCCCGCGACGCTGCAGGACCTTGCCCGGCTGATGCCGCTTTGCGCGGGGGTGCGCCGCTGGGGGTCGGCCGCGCTCGACCTCGCCTATGTCGCGGCGGGCCGCTACGACGGCTACTGGGAGCGCGAGTTGAACGCCTGGGACATCGCCGCGGGCCTGATCCTGGTGCGCGAGGCCGGCGGGCTGGTGGATGCCGTCCGCGAGGGGCATCGGCCGCTGGACCACGGCGACGTGCTGGTCGCCAACCAGGCGATCTTCGATCCCTTCGCCCGCGTCATAAGAAACACTTAACGGCCTGCCACGCGCCCTTGTTATGCCCCGTTCCCCGGCGAAAACCGGGGAAGAACCGGTAGAACTGGGGAGCGAAGCATGAGTGACGTGACGCGTGAATCCGCCGCGCCCGGGCCATCGGCGCCGTTTCGGGCCTTTCTTGCGGGCGAGCGGGGGGCGGTGACGGTCGACTGGGTGGTGCTGACCGGCGCCGCCGTGGGCCTTTGCATCGGCATGTTTGCCGCCGCGAACAGCGGCGTCTACACGATCGGCGAGACGATCGGCACGACCCTGTCTTCGGCCGAGGTGCAGGATCTGGGCGTCATCAACGACTGGTAAGGCGGCCGGCCTGCCGCGCGGCCGACCTGCGCCGCCGTCTCAGCGGCGGCGCCCCGCGCGGGGCACGCTGGTGCGCCGATAGGTGACTTCGGGGTGCGGCGGGTGGCCGTGATTGCGCGCCCAGTAGGCCGGCCCGCCCCGCAGCATCCACAGCGGCAGCGTGAGCGCGAGGCCCGCGAGGAACCCGCCCGCATGGGCCCAGTAGGCCACGCCGCCGGCGTCGGCCGCGGCCACCGCCCCGGCGCCCACCTGCAGCCCGAACCACAGCCCCAGCATCAGCCAGGCGGGCACCGGCAGGATGCGGATGATGAAGATCAGGAAGATCAGGATGTCGACCCGCGCCTTGGGGAAGAGCAGAAGATAGCCGCCCATCACCGCGGCGATGGCGCCCGAGGCCCCCACCATGGGAACCGTGGAGAGGGGCGCGGCGGCATATTGCGCGACACCGGCCGCCAGGCCGCCCGCCAGGTAGAAGAGCAGAAAGCCCAGATGGCCGAATTCCTCTTCCATGTTGTCGCCGAAGATCCAGAGAAACAGCATGTTGCCCCCCAGATGCATGATCCCGCCATGCAGGAACATCGAGGTCAGGAAGGTGTGGGTCTGCAGCCCTTCGGTGATCGCCGCGGGGATCAGCCCCCAGTGCAGGAACACGAGGTTCGCCTGCACCGGCCCGAGCCAAATGTAGGACAGGAACACCCCGATATTCGCCGCCATCAGCGCGTAGACGACGTAGGGCGTTTGCCGTGAGGGGTTGTGGTCGCGCAGCGGGAACATGGCGCGCAGGCTAGCCGGTCGCGGGTCCCGGTCAAGCGGAACCGACCTCGGCCAGCAGGGCGGCGTTCCCGCCCGAGGCGGTGGTGTCGATGCACAGGTGCCGTTCGAGCCGGGCATGGGCGGTGTCCGGGCGCCCGCCGATCAGCGGGACGAGCGGGCCGTCGCGCCGCGCAAGCGCCCGGGCATAGGCGCGCGCGGTTTGCGCGTCGCCCCACCACACCACCCCGCCGAGCGGGTCCAGCGTTTCCAGCACCTCCGGGGCGACGGCGCCGGTCACCGTCACCGCCGCCCCCCCGGCGCCCCGCACCTCGTCGGCCTGCGCCTGGGCCGCCGCGCGGCCGGGGCCGAAGCACAGCAGCGGCGGGCGGGCATGGGTCGTCAGCCGGTTGGACTCGCCCGTTGGGCCGGGCAGGGCGCGCGTCTCCGGCCCGCGGGCGGGGGTGGCCGCGGCCAGCGCCATGGCCAGCGCATCAGCGGTCGCCTCGCCCTCGGCCACGCCTGCCAGCGGCGCGGCGGGTCTGGCGGTGAAGCGGGCCAGGTAGTGCGGCCCGCCGGCCTTGGGCCCGGTGCCCGACAGACCCTCGCCGCCGAAGGGCTGGCTGCCGACGATGGCGCCGATCTGGTTGCGGTTGACGTAGAGATTGCCGGCCCGAAGCCGGTCGGCCACGTGTTGCACCCGGTCGTCGATCCGGGAATGCAGGCCAAAGGTCAGCCCGTAGCCCCGGGCGTTGACCGCGTCGATCACCCGGTCGATCTCTTCCGCGCGGAAGGTGGCGACATGCAGCACGGGGCCGAAGATCTCGCGCGCCAGCGTTTCGATGCCGGGCACGCGGATCAGGGTGGGGGACAGGAAATGGCCCGTTTCCGGGACCGACTCCGACTCCCACATCACGCGGCCCTCGGCGCGCGCCGTCGCGACATAGGCCGCGAAATCGTCCCGGGCCGCGGCCTCGATCAGCGGGCCGACATCGGTGGACAGGTTCCACGGGTCGCCGAGGCGCAGTTCCGCCATCGCGCCGGTCAGCATCTTCAGGAACCCGTCCGCGATATCCTCCTGCACGTAGAGACAGCGCAGCGCCGAGCAGCGCTGCCCGGCCGACTGGAAGCTTGAGGCGACGATGTCCTGCACCGCCTGTTCGGGCAGCGCGGTCGAGTCCACGATCATCGCGTTGAGCCCGCCGGTCTCGGCGATCAGCGGCGTGCCGGGGGCCACGTGCTCGGCCATCGCGCGGGCGATGATCCGGGCGGTTTCCGTCGAGCCGGTAAAGGCCACGCCGTCGATCCGCGCGTCCGAGGAAAGCCGCGCGCCCACCGTCGCGCCGTCGCCGGGCAGGAGTTGCAGCGCGTCCTGCGGCACGCCGGCCTCGTGCAGGAGCCGAACGGCGAGATGCGCGATCAGCGGGGTCTGTTCGGCAGGCTTGGCCAGCACCGCGTTGCCGGCGGCAAGCGCCGCCGAGACCTGGCCGGTGAAGATTGCCAGCGGGAAGTTCCAGGGTGAAATGCAGGCGAAACGGCCGCGCGAGGGCGCGTCGAGGGCCTCGGCTTGGCCCGCGTAGTAGCGCAGGAAATCGACCGCCTCGCGCAGCTCGCCCAACGCGTCGGGCAGGGACTTGCCGGCCTCGCGCGCGACGATGGCGAAGATTTCGCCGAAATGCGCCTCGTAGAGGTCGGAGGCGCGGCGCAGGATGTCTGCCCGCTCGGCCGGGGTGGCATCCCAGGGCCGGGCGGCGGCCAGCGCGGTCTCGACATCGGCCGCCGAGGCCGCGCGCACCGTGCCGACGACGTCCGAAAGCGCCGCGGGGTTGCGCAACTCGACCGCGTCCTCGGGCGCGGTCGGCCCCGCGATCTGCGGGCCGGCCTCGAAGCTGGCCGTCCGGTGGGGCGCGCGGGCGGCCTCGATCCCGCCGAGGTCGGGCCCGTGCGCGAGGTCCCAGCCGCGGGAATTGCGCCGGCCGGGGCCGAAAAGGGCGGGCGCGCGCCGGATCGCCGGGTGTTCGGGCGCGTCCAGATGCGCCTCGATCTCGGCCAGCGGGTCGGCGGCGACCTCTTCGGGGGGACCTCGTCATCGACGATCTGGTTGACGAAGGAACTGTTCGCGCCGTTTTCCAGAAGCCGCCGCACGAGATAGGCCAGAAGGTCGCGATGCGCGCCGACGGGGGCGTAGATGCGGCAGCGGGTGCCGCCCGCGCCGCTCATCACCACGTCGTGCAGCGACTCGCCCATTCCGTGCAGGCGCTGGAACTCGAAGGCGTTGGGGGCCGCGCCCATCTCGAGGATCCCGGCCACGGTATGGGCGTTGTGCGTGGCGAATTGCGGATAGATGCGGTCGGTCATGCCCAGCATCTTGCGCGCGTTCGCGAGGAAGCTGACATCCGTGGCCGCCTTGCGGGTGAAGACCGGGAAGCCGTCCACCCCCATCTCCTGCGCGCGCTTGATCTCGGTGTCCCAATAGGCGCCCTTCACCAGCCGCACCATCAGCCGGCGGTCCAGCCGCTCGGCAATGGCATAGAGCCAGTCGAGCACCAGCCCCGCGCGCTGGCCATAGGCCTGCACGACGAAGCCGAACCCGTCCCACCCGGCCAGCCTCTCGTCGGCCAGCACCGTTTCGACGACGTCCAGCGACAGCGCCAGCCGGTCGGCCTCCTCGGCGTCGATGTTGAGCCCCATGCCGGCGTCGCGGGCCTGGAGCGCGAGTTGCAAGAGCCTCGGGGCCAGTTCGGCGAGCGCCCGGTCGGCCTGGGCGACCTCGTATCGGGGATGCAGCGCCGAGAGCTTGATCGAGATGCCGGGATTGGCGCGCACATCGTCATGGGCGGCGGCGGCCGAAATCCTGCCGATCGCGTCGGAATAGGCGCGGAGATAGCGCTGCGCGTTGGCTTCGGTGCGCGCGGCTTCGCCGAGCATGTCGTAGGAATAGGTGTAGCCCCTGGCCTCCATCCCCGCGGCGCGCTCCATCGCGCCGTCGATGGTTTCGCCGAGGACGAATTGCCGGCCCATCTCGCGCATCGCGCGGCCCACGGCGGTGCGGATCACCGGCTCGCCCAGCCGCCGGACCGCGCCGCGCAGCGTGGAGGCGAGCCCCGTACCGGGCTCGTCCAGCACGCGGCCCGTGAGCATCAGTGCCCAGGTCGAGGCGTTCACCAGCGGCGAGGCGGACTTGCCCAGGTGCCGGCCCCAGTCCGAGGGCGCGATCTTGTCCTCGATGAGCGCGTCCACCGTCTCGGCATCGGGCACCCGCAACAGCGCCTCGGCCAGGCACATCAGCGCCACGCCCTCTTCGGTGGACAGGCCGTATTCGGCAAGGAACACTTCCATGAGGCCGGGCCGGTCCTTCGCCCGGATGTCGCGGACGAGCCCGGCGGCGGCAGCGCCGATGCGCGCCCGCGCCGCGGCATCGAGGTCGGCCTCGGCGATCAGCCGTTCCAGGACCGGCGCCTCGGGGGCGTAGGTGGCCTCTTCGATCCGGGCGCGGAGGGCGGCGATGTGATCGGTCATGGTGTCTCCCCTGGTATCGGGGCAGTATAGCGCCGAATGGACCGCCTGTTCGGCCTCAATCGGTCGTTACCACAGGCGAATGGACCAAAAGAGGGGCTTTTTCGGTGCCAGACGATCTTCCCGCGCTGGACCGGCACGACCGGGCGATTCTCGCGTTGCTGGCCGCGGAGGGGCGTATCCCCGTGGCCGAACTCGCCCGCCGGATCGGGTTGTCCAAGACGCCGACCCAGGCGCGGTTGCGCCGCCTCGAGGCGGACGGGGTGATCGCGGGATACCGCGCGATGCTGAACCCGATCCGGCTGGGCCTCGCCCATGTCGCCTTTGTCGAGGTCCGCCTGACCGACACCGGCGAGGCCGCGCTGGCGGCGTTCAACGAGGCGGTGCGCGCGGTCCCGGAGATCGAGGAATGCCATCTGATCGCCGGGGGCTTCGACTACCTGCTCAAGGTGCGCACGGCCGACATGGCGCAGTACCGCGCGGTCTTGGCCGAGCGGATTTCGAGCCTGCCCCATGTCGCCAACACCTCGACCTATGTCGCGATGGAGGCGGTCAAGGATGCGTCCTTCGCGAACGCCGGATGACCGGCGGTCATGCAGCGTCGGGCTGCCGCTGCCGCCGCGCGACAGGCGCGGCGGGATGAGACGCGTCCCGAGCCGTGCTAGGGTTTCGCAAAATGCCCGTCCCGGAGGCCCGACCATGCGATTCGCCGTTGCCCTTCTTGCCCTCGTCGGCCTGGCGTCGACGGCCGATGCCCAGCAGAGCCGGACGGTTTCCGGAAGCCTGACCTACCGCGAACGGATGGCCTTGCCGCCCGAGGCGGAGATGCTGCTCGAACTGCGCGAGGCCTCCGGCGCCGTGGTGACGCATGCCCAGCGCCCGACCGAGGGGGCGCAGGTGCCGCTGCCCTTCGCGCTCGACGCGCCGGCCGACCGGGCGCTTTCCCTGCGGGCCGCCCTGCGGCTGGGGGGCGAGATTCGCTTTCTCGGCGGGCCGGTCGACATCGAGGCCGGTCAGGACGCGGTCGATATCGGCGAGGTGCTGCTGCGCGGCTACCGGCCGATGGGCTTTTCCTCGATGCTGAGTTGCGGCGAGGTTCGGGTCGAACTCGGCTTCGTCGGCCAGGGGGCGCGGCTGCGGATCGGGGGCACGTATCTGGACCTCGTTCCTGAGCGGACCGCGTCGGGGTCGAAATTCGTCGCCGCCGACGCCCCGGACACCTGGGTCTGGACCAAGGGCGATCTTGCGACGCTCAGCCTGAACGGCACGCAGTTGCCGGAGTGTCGCGCGGCGCTGCCCTCGGACAGCTACGCCGCGCGCGGCAACGAACCGGGCTGGCGGCTGGAGATCGCCGGCGGCCAAATGCGCTATGTCGGCGATTATGGCGAGACCGAGATCGCCGCGCCGCTCCCCGAGCCGGAGCTCGCCGAGGGCGCGCGGCGCTATGCGCCCGAGGGCGTGGACCTCGTGCTGACGCTGGGCCAGGCGCTCTGCCACGACGACATGACCGGCATGCCCTATCCCGACCGGGCGGTCGTGGAGAGCGGCGGACGCAGCCTGCGGGGCTGCGGCGGCGATCCGATGGCGCTTCTGTCCGCCCATCCCTGGCGGGTCGAGGATATCGACGGGCGCGGTCTCGTCGACAGGTCGAACGTGACGCTGGCGGTCGCGCCCGACGGCGGGATGTCGGGCGCGGCCGGCTGCAACCGCTACACGGGCGGCGTTCGCCTGACCGGCGAGGGGCTGCGGGTCGGGCCGGTCGGCGCCACGATGATGGCCTGCGCCGAGGCGCTGATGACGCAGGAGCGGCGCTTCTTCGACGCGCTCGCCCGCGCGACTCGGTTCGACATCGCCGATGACGGCGCGCTGCAACTCTTTGCGGGGGACGACCCGGTCATCACGGCGCGCCGCTAGCGATTGCGGTCTCGCGCGGCGGATCGCGGAGGTTTCGACGCGGCCCGCCCGGCGCGGGCCGTTCGGCTAACCGCCCGACGCCGCGTGTTGCGAGCACGGCCCGTCCCTGCGTCTGCCGCCTGCCGGCAGGCACCGCGCGCGCATGGCGGGCCCTGCTTCGAGGGCCCTCTCGGCCGCGGCGACCTGGCCGCGCGCTGGTGCGCGCGGTGCCTCCGGCGGGAGTATTTGGGGCCAAGAAGAAGCACGGCCGTGCGGCAGGCCGGGGCGGCCGCTAGCGCAGCCCCTCGCGCGCGATCAGCATGGCGAGGTCGCGCACCGTCCGGCCGCGCGCCGCGGCGATGGCCGCGGGGCCGCCACCCTCGGCAATGGGGGCCTCCAGCGCGAACTGGCCGGCGCGACCGCGCGCGCCGCTTTCGGGGGCCACGAAATACTGCCCGGTCAACCGGAACCGTCCGTCGGGCTCGGCCAGCATGTCGGCGATGCGTACCTCGACCGTGGCCTGGGCGCGCTCGAAGAAGGGCCAGGGTTCGGCGGCGACCGTGGCCCCGGTGATCCGGCCGAGATGGCGCGCGAGGTCGCCGGTCATCGCGCGCACCGGATCGTCGGCCCAGAGCACGTTCCGGGCCGGTTCCAGCGCACCGTCCGGGCCGCGCTCGTGGATCTCGGCGGACGCGGCATAGGTTGGCAGCGTCACCTCGCGGAGCGCGACGGTCGCGTAGGCCGCCGGGATGCGCGGGCCGACGACCGGCGCATCGGGCACCGTGTAGAGTGCGGGCGTGCCCCCGCAGGCGGCGGTCAGCATGGCGAGGGCGAGGGGCAGGGCATAGCGCATGTCAGCGTCCGAACAGGATGGAGTTGGGGTTGCGTTCCAGCGCGCGGGCGAGGTCGCTGACGGCCCTGGCCGCGCGCTCGACCTCGCGGATCGCCGGGGCGAGGTCGCGGCCGGCGCCGCGCGTGGCGTCGTAGCCGCGGATCGTGGCGGCCGCCTGGTCGAGCACGCTGCGCGCGCGCGCCAGCACCTCGGGCAGGTCCGCGGCGGCGGCCGAGATGTCGTCGGCCGCCGCCCGCGCCGAGGCGAGCGTGGCGTTGGCGTTCTCGACCACGCCGCCCTCGCGCATCTCGGCCAGCACCGCGCGCAACTCGTCCAGCGCCGCGGAGAGATCGCCGGGCAGGGCGCGGGCCGCGTCGGTGTCGATCAGGCGGTCGGCGGCGTCGAGAAGGGCCGAGAGGCGGTCGGCCAGGTCCCCGAGCGGGACCTCCTCGGCCTCGGCGGCGATCGCATCGAGCCGCGCGACGACATCGGGCACGCCGGCGACCGCCGCGTCCACCGAACCGGCGGCCGCGGTGGCCGCCTCCAGCGCCGCGTCGAGCCGCCCGGCGAGGTCGCTTTCGTTGAGCGTGGCGACCAGCGTCTCGATCTCGTCCACTGTCGCCCCCAGCCGGGCCGGCAGCGCCCGGGTTTCCTCGGCGCCCACCAGCCCGCGCGCCTCGCCCAGAAGCGCGCGCATTTCGCCGGGCAGGGCGCGGGTATCCGCGCTGCCGGTCAGGCGGCTGATATTGTCGAGCGCGGCGATGGTGCTTTCCATGACCTCCTCGATGGGCAGCGCATTGAGCCGGTTGTAAAGCCCCTCGGCGGTGGCCGCGACATCGGCGATCTCGGCGGGCGCGGTGGGCAGAAGCGGGTTCGGCGTCGCCGTCATGTCGAGTTCGGCCGGCGGGGCATCGGCGCGTTCGACGAGTTCGATCTTGAGCCCGCCGGTCAGCAGCGAGGCGGTGGCGAGCCTGGCCCGCAGCCCCTCGGCGACGCGGTCCTGCAGGTAGGCCAGCGCCGCCTCGGGGCCCGCGTCCTCGCCGAGGCCCAGCTGTCCGGGCTGGATCGCCAGCGTCACGGCGAGCCGCACCCGGTCGTCGCCGAACCGGGCCGGGTCCACGAGGCCGCTGAGCGCGGTGACCCGGCCGACATTCAGGCCGCCGATGGTGACGGGCGCGTCCACCGAGAGCCCTGCGACGTTCTCGTCGAAGATCGCGGTGAGCGAGAGCGCCTCGCGTTCCTCGCCGCCGAACAGCGTCGCGCGCGCGGCGCCCTCGTCGGGATAGACCGTGAAGAGCGTTCCCGGCGCGGCGGGGGTGCCCCCCGAGGCGACGGTGCGGAAGCTGACCCCGCCCGACACCAGCGAGGCGACCGAGGCGAAGTCGAGCTGAGCGCCCCCCGGGCCGAGGGTGAAGCGAAAGCCGGAACTGTCCCAGAAGCGGGTGGCCGAGGAGATCAGCCCGTCATGGGGGGCGAAGACGATGGCCTCGGCCTCGACGGTGCCGCCGTCCTCGGAGACCTCGGCCTTGCCGATCCGGCCCACCTCGATCCCGCGATAGAGGATTGGCGCGCGCTCGGTCAGCGTGGCGGAGCCCGCGGCGCGCAGCCGCAGCCGCAGCCCCGGCCGCCCCTCGCGGTTCAGCGGCGCCTCGGTCGAGGCCGCGTGGCGCCCGACGAAACCGCCCGCCACGTCGTCCCAGATGCCCTCGATGAAGGTGCCCGAGAGCACCGTTTCGAGCCCCGAGACGCCCTGCGGCGTCACCTCGGGGCGCACCACCCAGAACTGTGCCTCGCCGTCGACATAGTCCGCCACGTCGCGGTCGAGCCGCACGCCGACCAGCACCTGTCCGAGACCCTGGGTGAAATCCACGCGCTCCACGACGCCCACCGTGACGTCGCGGTAGCGCAACTCGGTCTCGCCGGCGCGGATACCGGAGGCGGTGTCGAAGGTCAGTTCCAGAAGCGGGCCGCGGTCGGCATAGGAGTTCCAGGCGATGCCGAGCGCGATGACCAGGGCGGCGGCCGGCACTACCCAGACGATGGACACGCGCTCCATCAGGCTCTTGCGGGCCGGTTCCACCGGGGTTTCGGGCAGGTCGCTCATGCCGGGCGGTCCTCCGTCGCGGCGCGGCCCGGGTCGGGGCTGCCGGCGGCGTCCCAGATCAGGCGGCTGTCGAAGCTTTGCGCGGACAGCATGGTGAAGATCACCGAGAGCGCGAAGAACAGGCTCGCCGGGCCGGGGCTGATCGAGGCGACGGCCCCGAGCTGCACCAGCGAGGCGAGGATCGCAACCACGAAGACGTCGATCATCGACCAGCGCCCGATATATTCGACCACCTCGTAAAGCTGCTGGCGGCGGGCCGGCGGGACGGCACCGCCGCCGCTCAGCCCCAGCGCGAGCGCCGCGATGGCAAGGAACTTGCCCACCGGGATCGCCACCGAGGCGGTCAGGATCACCAGCGCGATGCCCCAGTTGCCGTGGCGCGCAAGCTCCACCGCGCCGCCGACGATGGTCGACTCGTCGGTCAGGACCAGGGTGCGTGTGCGCAGCATCGGGTAGAGGTTGGCGGGGATGTAGGCCATCAGCCCCACGATCCACCACGCCCACACCCGTTGCAAGGCGCGCGGCGCACGCGAATGCAGCGGCTTGCCGCAGCGGCCGCAGCGCGCCGTGCCGCGGGGCCAGACCCGGGTGCAGCGCGTGCAGGCCACCAGGCCCATCTCGCGCGCGGTCTTCAGCGGTCGAGCGACTTCCATACCGAGTATCTGCACATGAAGGTATCCTGAAGGACGACGAGCACCACCAGGCCCGAGAACATCCAGAAGGCGGGCCCGAAATGCACCTGCGCGAGGTCGGAGACCTTGACCAGCGCCACCGCGCAGCCGATGGCGAAGATCTCGGCCATCGACCAGGGGCGCAGGGCCTCGGACATGCGGAAGGCGGTGGCCGCGCCGGGGGCGGGGGGCCTGTCGAGGACCAGCGGCGTCAGAACGTAGATCACCAGAAGCGCGCGCAGGACCGGGATGAAGACGATGAGCGCCGCCACCGCGAGCGCGAGCAGCGCGATCGGTCCGGCGGAGACGAAGGCCAGCGCGGCGTCGAGCACGGAGCTTGCATGCTGCCGCCCGCCGATCTCGATCGCGAGGAACGGGGCAAAGGTTGCGGCGACCACCAGCACGACGACGGTCAGCGCCACCGCGATCAGCCGTTCGCCGGCCTGCCGGCGCGGCGCGATCAGCACCGTGTGGCAGCGGGCGCAGACCGCGCGTTCGCCCGGGCGGGGCTGCACCACCCGGTAGACCGCGTCGCAGTGCGGGCAGGCGATCAGGTCCGTCGGGGCGGTGTGGCGCAGGTCTGCGCCCGTCGCGGGGGAATTTGTCATCGGCACGTCGCTTCGCTCGGCCCCTGGCCGGCCCAGCATAGACCCGGACGCGGGCTTATCCAGTGATTTCCGGGCGCGGCATCCCGGGCGGGCTGCGCGGTTGACGCAACGGAAGGCGGATTTCCGGCGGGAACGGCGGGTTTTCGTTGCCCGGCGTCATGAAATCTGCACGGTGAGCATGCCATAGAAACCGATCATGTCATGGGAACGGCATGACCGCGAGAGGCGCCGCGGCGCGGGGAGGGGATGCCCGCGGCGCTGTTTCGCGGTCTGCAAGCAGGTTGGAAATGCCAGACGGACGAGCGACGGGGAGGGGGGCCCAGATCGCCGCGCTGCCGATGCGCCGCGACGAAAAGGGTGTGCTTTACGTGCTGATGGTCACCTCGCGGGGCACCGGGCGCTGGGTCATGCCGAAGGGCTGGCGCATGGATGCGGACAAGCCCTGGCGCACCGCCGAGATCGAGGCGCTGGAAGAGGCCGGCGCGGTCGGCCGTGTCGGCACCGAGCCGATCGGGCGGTATGTCTACGACAAGATCCTCGACGACGGCACGGCGCTGCCTTGCGAGGTCGAGGTGTTTCCGATGCTGGTCGAGAAGCTCAAGCGCAGCTGGAAGGAGCGCCACGAGCGCACGCGCCGCTGGTTCAAGGCGAAGGCCGCGGCCAAGCGCGTGGACGAACCCGACCTCGCGGCGCTGCTGCGCGCCCTGGCCGAGTCGCCGCCCAAGGGGCTGGGCCGACGGCGGCCGTGACAGCGGGCTGAGGCGCGGGATCAGGCGAAGCTGTCGGCGAAGCGTGCGCGCAGAACGGTCTTTTGCACCTTGCCCATCGTGTTGCGCGGCAGCGCCTCGGCGATTTCGAAGCGCCGGGGCAGCTTGAAGCCCGCCAGGCTCTCGCGCAGCGCCGCGGCGATCGCGCCGGTGTCGAGCGCCGCGCCCGCCTCGGGCACCAGCACGGCCACCACGGCCTCGCCGAAATCCGCATGCGGCACGCCGATCACCGCGCTTTCCTTGACGCCCGGCTGCGCGTCCAGTGCCAGTTCGATTTCCTTGGGGTAGATGTTGTAGCCGCCCGAGATGATCAGGTCCTTGGCGCGACCCACGATCGTGACATAGCCGCGCTCGTCGATCTGCCCCAGATCGCCGGTGATGAAGAACCCGTCGGCGCGCAACTCGTCGCGCGTCTTCTCGGGCATCTGCCAGTAGCCCTTGAAGACGTTCGGCCCGCGCACCTCGATCATGCCGATCTCGCCCCGGGGCCGCTCCGCCCCGGTCTCGGGATCGGTGACCTTCACCTCCACCCCCGGCAGCGCGGTGCCGACGGTGCCCGCGATGCGCGGCCCGTCATAGGGGTTGGAGGTGTTCATGTTGGTTTCGGTCATGCCGTAGCGTTCGAGGATGCGGTGGCCGGTGCGGTCCTCGAAGGCGCGGTGGGTCTCGGCCAGGAGCGGCGCCGAGCCGGACACGAAGAGCCGCATGTGGGCGACGAGGTCCCGGGTGAAACGCGGGTCCTCCAGCAGTCTCGTGTAGAAGGTCGGCACCCCCATCATCGCGGTCGCCCGCGGCAGGGCGGCGGTCACCGAATCGACGTCGAACTTCGGCAACAGGATCATCGCCCCGCCCGCGACGAGCGTAACGTTCGTGGCGACGAACAGGCCGTGGCTGTGAAAGATCGGCAGCGCGTGCAGCAACACGTCATCCGCGCTGAAGCGCCAGGCCGCGGCCAGCGCCTCGGCGTTCGAGATCAGGTTGCGCTCGGTCAGCATCGCGCCCTTGGAGCGCCCGGTGGTCCCCGAGGTATAGAGGAAGGCGGCGATGTTGTCCTCGGTCCGCGGTTCCGCGTCATAGGCCTCGGGCATGCCCGAGGCCGCCGCCGGAAGGCTGCCCGTGCCGTCGGCGTTCAGCGTCTCCAGCCGGCTGCCGGCCGCCCCGGCAACCGGCCGCAGCGCTTCTGCCCGCGTGCCGTCGGCGACGAACATGCCGGCGCCCGAGTTCTCGAGGAAATAGGCCAGTTCCGCCGGGGTATAGGCGGTGTTGAGCGGCACGAAGATCACGCCGGCCTGGATGCAGGCCGCGATCAGCATCAGCGCCTCGGGCGATTTCTCGACCTGCATCGCCAGCCGGTCGCCATGAACCAGCCCCATCGCGTGGATCGCGTGGGCGAATTGCGCGGCGCGGCGCAGGAAGGCGTCATGGGTGAGCACGCCGCCGTCGGGCAGGTGCAGAAACGTGGAAGACTTGCCTTCGTGCGGTGCGAAAAGCCGGTCGTAGAGCGGGTTGGCCATCGGGTCCTCCCTCGGTCGGGCCCCGTTTCTGCGCGACCGCCGCGGCGCCGTAAAGGCCCGCGCATGCCGCACCCCGGCTTCCGGGCACCGCAAGAACCGATGGCGTTTTGGATAATGACCATGCCCGCGCCACATTCCCGTGCCGCTTTTGCTGGGGTCCGGCGGTTGATTTGTTCCCATGCCGCGAGTGGCGTCGCAATCGTGGCGTGCGCGCCGACTGTGTCGATCGCGGCAAAAGTTTGTTCGGAATGTGGCGGGTAATCGGACTGTCCGCGCCACGGTATGATTTCGCGTCACGGATTGGGGTTGGAAATGGAAACACTGGCAATCGACGTCGCCTTCGGAAGCCGGGTCGAGGGGGCCGAAACCGTCACGTCCGACCAGTTCGGCGGCATCCAGACCGGCTATGGCGGCTTTTCCCGGTTCGACGAGCAGTTCCAGGACCTCGGCCTGAACCACCTGCGCTGGCCCGGCGGCACGCTGGCCGAGACCGACGTCGATGTCTATGGTCTCGATGTGCCGGGCCTGTTCGACGGCACCCAGCTTTACACCCCCAATCCCGACCGCGACCGCCCCGACCTGACCGACACGCTGGCCTATTGCGTGGACCAGGGGCTCAGCTTTTCGATGATCCTGCCCACCGTGCGCTATGCGGCGGATATCGAGCAGGGCGTGGCCGACCTGCAGGCCTTCCTGGGCGATCTGCTCTCGGGCCGCTACGGGCCCTTGCCCGAGGATTTCACGCTCGAGATCGGCAATGAATACATGGCCCATGCCGCCCTTGCCGAGACCCCCGCGCTTTACGGCCAGATCGCCGAGCGGTTCATCCAGACCATCGTCACCGCGCTGGAAAGCCCCGCGATCAATCCGCAAGGGGCCGACCTTGCCATCGCCGTGCAGATCGGCCGGTCCGCGGGGGACGACGCCGCGATCCGCGACGCGCTCTCGCCCGAGAGCCTGGCCGAGATCGACAGCCTCGTGGCGCATGCGCTGCCGTTCAATTTCGGCGCCATCGACAAGGTTGAAAGCGACCCCGACGCCGACCTGCGGGATTTCGGCGAGGCGCTCTGGCAGAACCGCGCCGACTATGTCGATGCCTGGGAAGAGGCGATCCTGAATTCCGGCGGCAACCCCGATGCGGTCGAGCTTTACATGTCCGCCGTCAATATCGGCAAATCCGTTCAGGACGTCGATGACGCCAACCTGAATTACCAGGATTACGGGCTGAAGGCGGCCGGCGCCTACCTGGAAGTCTTCGCCACCTACCAGTCGATCGGCATGGACGCCGCCGCGATCTGGGGCGTCGCGGGCAAGCATTTCAACGCGGTCAGCTACGAAAGCCCCGACGGCATGGTGCTGGACCCCGGCGGCGCGCTGCTCAAGCTTATGGCCGACAACATCGTCGGGATGGAGCTCGTCGACGGCTTCCAGGCCAACGACCGGGGCGACCTGGCGATGACCTACGCGTGGGAAAGCGATGAGGCCGCGGTGGTCTTCGTCGCCGCGAACGACATCGCCGCGGACGGGGTGTCGGTGACGCTGGATCTCGGCGTGTTGGAGGGCGCGAGCGTGTTGGAGGCGGTGCGGCTGTCGGCGGTGCTGGCCGAGGAGACGCCGCCGGATGTCACCGGGCTGGACCTGATGGTCTACGAGGAGGCGCTGCTCGAAGACTTCGTGCCGCAGGTCTCGGGCAACACGGTCGTCTTCACGCTGCACTCCGACCACGAGGTGGTGATGCTGCATCTCGAAAAGGCGCCGCCGATCAACGTAGTGGAGGGCACGCTTGCGGCCGACATGCTTTACGGCACGGATGGGTCAGACGCGATCACAGGCTTCGACGGCGCCGACAAGCTGTTCGGCGAGGCCGGTGACGATCACCTGCTGGGCGGCGCGGGCGACGACGTGCTGCGCGGCGCGACCGGCGACGACCTGCTGGAGGGCGCGGCGGGCAATGACCGGCTTTACGCCGGCGCGGGCGACGACGAGGTTTCGGGCGGCGGCGGCGCCGACCTGATCGAGGGCCATGGCGGGGCCGACATCCTGTCGGGCGACGCGGGCGATGACGAGATCTCCGGCGGCACCGGCGCGGACGCAATTCTCGGCGGATCCGGTCATGACCGTCTGTTCGGCGGGGCCGGTGACGACGT
The DNA here is from genome assembly GCF_900142935.1 of Rhodovulum sp. ES.010. NCBI lineage: Bacteria > Pseudomonadati > Pseudomonadota > Alphaproteobacteria > Rhodobacterales > Paracoccaceae > Rhodovulum > Rhodovulum sp. ES.010. The sequence continues at coordinate 137,986 of NZ_FSRS01000001.1, forward strand.
GATCGAGGGCGCTGGCGGCAAGGACCACATCAGCGGAGAAGGCGGGAACGACACGCTTTATGGCGGGTCGTGGAAGGATCGGCTTTATGGCGGCAGCGGTGACGACGCGCTCTACGGCGGTGCGGGCAACGACCTGCTGAAAGGCGGCGACGGGGCCGACCGGCTCTCGGGGGATGCCGGGAACGACCGGCTCTTCGGCGGAGCGGGGGCGGATGTCTTCGTGTTTGCCGCTGCGGGGTTCGGCGCCGACCGGATCGAGGATTTCGAACTCGGGCTGGACGTCATCGACCTGTCCGGGCTTTCGTCCGGCCTGTCATGGGACGCGTTCGCCACGACCTGCCTGACCGACTCCGCCGAAGGCGTCCTGATCGACGTCGCCGGCAGTGCGATCACGCTTCTGGGGATCGACGCGGCCGACTTGGGGCAGGGGGATTTCCTGCTCTAGCGCGCGTCGACGGGGGCCGCCCGCGCGGACGGCCCCGCCCCGTCACAACCGCCCGGCAATCAGCGGGAGCGTCATCGCCCCGGCATAGGCGCGGGCCTGGGCCAGGTAGGCGTCGTAGCTTTCGCGCACCATCGCGACGTCGGGATTGGTGGCGGTCAGTTCGTCCTGCACCTCGGCCCAGGCCCCTTTCAGCGCCCCGATCACATCGTCGGGGAAGGGCAGGAAACGCACGCCCTGCGCGGCGAGGTCCGCCATCGCCTTCGTGTTGAAGTAGTCGAACTGCGCCTGCACCTCGAGCGCGGCGGCCAGTGCCGCGCATTCGCAGATCGCCTGGAGGTCCGCGGGCAGTTCGGCCCACGCGTCCCCGTTGAACACGACCGAAAGCCCTGCGCCGGGCTCGTTGAAGGCCGGCACGTAGCAGATATCCGTCAGCTTCTGAAGGCCGAAGGCCTGGTCGAGCATCGGCCCGACCCATTCGGCCGCGTCGATCGCGCCCGATTGCAGCGCCTGGAAGATCTCGGGCGGGGGCATCAGCACCGCGTTCACGCCGAGTTTGCGGTAGATCTCGCCGCCCAGCCCCGCGACGCGCATGTTTAGCCCCGAGAGGTCCGCGACCGAGCCGATCTCGGCCTTGAACCAGCCGCCCGACTGGGTGTTGGAGTTGCCCGAATAGATCGGCTTCAGGTTCCGCTGGGCGTAGATTTCATCCCAGATCTCCTGCCCGCCGCCCCAGCGCAGCCAGGCGTAATGCTCGTTCGAGGTCATCCCGAAGGGCACGCCGGTGAACCAGTGCAGCGCGGGGTTCTTGCCGGCGGCGTAATAGGTCGGCCCGTGGCCCACCGGCGCGTTGCCGGCCTGCACCGCGTCCTCGACCCCGAAGGACGGCACCAGCTCGCCCGCGCCGTAGACGGTGAAGGTCAGCCGCCCGTCGGACATGGCCGCCACGCGGGCGGCAAAGGTCTGCACGTTGGTGCCCACGCCCGGTGCGTTCTTGGGAAATGCCGTGGGCAGGTTCCAGGCGATCTTTCCTTGCGCAACGGCGGGGCTGGCCAGCGCGCCGGCGGCGGTCACGCCCGCGCCGGTTTTCAGGAAGCGTCTGCGGTCCATGTCGGTCCTCTCGTGTCTCAGCGGAAAATCAGGTCCGGCAGCCAGGTGGCCAGCTCGGGCACGGCTATCAGAACGCTAAGCGCGGCCACCTGCAACAGGACAAAGGGGACAACGCCCCGGTAGGTGTCGAGCGTGGTGATGTCGGCGGGCGCGACCGAGCGGAAGTAGAACAGCGCGAAGCCGAAGGGCGGCGTCAGGAAGCTGGTCTGCAGGTTCATCGCGATCAGGATCGCGAACCACACGGGCGAGATGTCGGTGCCCAGGATCGGCGGGCCGAGAAGCGGCACGACGATATAGATGATCTCGACCGCCTCCAGCAGGAAGCCGAGGAGGAAGATCAGCGCCATCACCAGCGCGATCGCCCCGAAGGTGCCGCCCGGCAGCGCAGCCATCAAGTCCTCGACAAGGTGGTCGCCGCCGAAGCCCCGGAAGACGAGCGAAAGCAACGAGGCCGCGACGACGATGCCGAAGACCATCCCCGAGATGCGCACCGTGTCGGCCATGGCTCCTTTCAGCAGGTCCGCCCGCCACAGCCGGCCCCCCGACCAGAGCGTGCCGGCGGCGATCAGGCCCGCCGCGGCAAGCGCGGCCAGCCCGGCGGGCGTGCCGGGGGCGGCGCGCCCCAGGCCCGCCATGCCGATGCCGACCAGCGCCAGCGCCGCAAGCCCGGCCCCCGCGATCAGCCAGCGCCCCGCGCGCAGGGGTTCGGCGGCATGGGCGGCCAGCAGCGCCGCGCCGACCGCGCCCAGCCCCGCGGCCTCGGTGGTCGTGGCGACGCCCGCGAGGATCGATCCGAGCACCGCGAGGATCAGCAGGATCGGCGGCAGGAAGGTGAAGAGCACCTCGCCCGCGGGCACCGCCTCGCGCGCGACCGGGAGCGCGGCCGGCGCGGGTTTCAGGCGCAGCGCGACATAGATCGCGTAGAACGCCACCAGCACCAGCCCCGGCAGCAGCGCGCCGGCGAAGAGATCGCCCACCGACACCGCGTCGGGGGCGAAGTTGCCGGCGGCCTGCTGCGCCTCCAGATACACGTTGCCGATCTGGTCCCCCAACAGGACCAGCACGATCGAGGGCGGGATGACCTGGCCCAGCGTGCCGGAGGCGCAGATCAGCCCCGCGGCCAGTCGTTTGTCCACGCCCGCCATGCGCATCGCGGGCAGGCTGATCAGCACCAGCATCACCACGGTCGCCCCGATTATCCCGGTCGACGCCGCGATCAGCGTGGAAAACGCCAGCACGCTCAGCGCCATCCCGCGCGGGGCGCCCCCGGTCATCCGCGCCAGCACGCCCAGCATGCGTTCGGCCAGTCGCGCGCGCTCCAGCAGGACGCCCATCAGCACGAAGAGCGGCACCGCCATGAGCAGGCGATTCGTCATCACCCCCCAGACGCGGGCCGGAAAGAAATTGAGGAAGGCCAGGTCGAACACACCGACCGCCGCGCCGACCAGCGCGGTGACCAGCGGCACGCCGGCAATGGCGAGCATCGCCGGGATTCCGCTGAGGATGCCGGCGAAGAGACCCAGGCCCATTGCGAGCAGGAAGCCCTCGGCCCCGGTCACTCGGCCGTCCTCCGCCCAAGCACCTGCGCGACCCCCTGCAGGATCATCAGCGCCGCGGCCACCGGCAGCGCCGTCTTCACGAGGTAAAGCCCGCCGAGGCCGCCGGTTTCGACCGAGCCCTCGCGGATCGACCAGGCATAGGCGAGGTCGGGCAAGAAGGCGCGGATCAGCAGGCCGAAGACGGGCACCAGGAAGAGCACCAGCGCCAGCGCGTCGGCCGCCCGCAGGTAGCCGGGCGGCAGGCGCTCCGACACCACCTCCACCCGGACATGGCCGTTCCGCGCCAGCGTCACCGGCAGCGAGAAGGCCATGAGCACCGCGAAGGCGTAGGCGGCGGCATCCTGCAACTCGATGAAGCCCGCGCCGAAGCCGTAGCGCAGCACGACGATGGCCAGCACCGCGCCGGTCAGGAACAGCCCCGCCAGGATGCACAGCGCCAGCGCCGCGCGGTCGAGCCAGCGGCAAAGCGCGAGATAGGCGGAAAGGGCGCGGCGGGTCTGCATTGGGCCGGGCCTTGCCACAGCCGTGCATTATGCGCAATCGGGCCATGCGTCCGCCCCCTCTGGCCCTCGCCGTGCAAGGCGCTATGCTGCGACGCAGCAAAAGGAGGCCATCATGGCGGTTCGGATCGTCGTTCTCGGGGGCGGCTTCGGGGGGATGTACGCGGCGCGGGCGCTGAAGAAGCGGCTGGGCCAGGCGGCGGAAGTGGAGCTCATCAACGCCGAGAACTACTTCGTCTTCCAGCCGCTTTTGCCCGAGGTCGGCGCGGGATCGATCACGCCGGGCCACGCGGTATCGCCGCTGCGGTTCCTGCTCAAGGGCGTGTTCGTGCGCAAGGCCGTCGTGGACAGCGTCGATTTCGAGCGCCGGATCGTCACCGTGTTCCAGGGAATCCAGCGCCGCCCGACCGAGGTGCCCTATGACCACCTGGTGATCGCGTTGGGCCAGGGCGTGGATCTGAGCCGCATGCCGGGGCTCGAGGAACACGCGCTGAAGGTGAAGTCGCTGGAGGATGCGCGGCGGCTGCGAGAGCATGTGATCGAGCAGCTGGAGCATGCCCAGGTCAGCCAGGTGCCCGCGAACCGGCGGGGCGCGCTGACCTTCACTGTGGTCGGCGGCGGCTTTTCCGGGGTCGAGACCGTGGGCGAGATGAAGGAGCTGATCGACCGTTCGCTGCCGTTCTACCCGGAAATCGACCCCGACGAGGTCAGGGTGCTGCTGGTGGAGTTCGCGCCCCGCGTGCTAGCCGAGATGCCCGAGCGCCTGGCCGCCTATGCCGGCTGGCACCTGCAACGCCACGGCATAGAAGTGAAGCTGGAAACCGGCGTGGCCAGCGCCACGGGCACGCAACTCGTGACCACCGGGGGCGAGGTGATCGACACGCGCACCATCGTCGCCACCATCGGCAACGCGCCGCTGCCGGTCGTGCGCCGCATGGGGCTGCCGAGCGCGCATGGCAAGATCGCGGTCGAGCGGTCGCTGCAGGTGAAAGACCATGGCAATGTCTGGGCGCTGGGCGATTGCGCGCTGATCCCGTTGAAGGACGGGGCCGAGGGGCGCGCCGACTACGCCCCGCCCACGGCACAGTTCGCCGTGCGCCAGGCCAAGCGGATCGCCGCGAACGTCGCCGCCGCGGTGTCCGGCAAGCCGGTCAAGCCCTTTGCCTACCGCTCTCGGGGGGCGCTTGCCTCGCTGGGGGCCAAGCGCGGCGTGGCCGAGGTGTTCGGCCTGCAGTTGACCGGGTTTCCGGCCTGGGTTCTGTGGCGCTCCTACTACCTCGCGCTTCTGCCGGGCGTCGGCACGCGCATCCGGGTGATGATCAACTGGACGATGGACATGCTCGGTGCGCGCAGCCTCGTGCAGATCCGCGCCCATGCCCGCCCGCCGCTCCGTTACGTCTATTTCCGCGCCGGCGATACGGTCTACGAGGCCGGGCAGCGGTCGGACGGGTTCTATTCGGTGATCTCGGGGGCGGTCGAGATGGAGCGCGCCGATCCCGAGACCGGCGAGACGACGACGCAGGTGATCGGCCCCGGCGGGCATTTCGGCGAACGGTTGATCCTCGGCGCGACGAGGCGCAAGACCACCGTCCGGGCCGTCGAGGATACCAAGATGCTGGTGCTCAACCGCGAGGAATTCCTGATGCTGGCCGAGGGGTTCTCGGCCTTCCGCGAATATTTCCGCCCCTACATGGAAGCCCGCGGCGTCGACTGGCCGCCGAAGCGGGAGACGGGCGAGGACCGTCGCGGTTAACGGCGCGCGTGGCGACGCGGCCGGAGACCGGCCTCGTCCTTGTCGTCCGGTTCCTCCCGCGCCGGCCGGCTCACTCGCCCGGCAGGCTGCCCCGTCCGTGCCCGGAGAGCCCACCCGAGACCTCTTCGGTCGCCTCCGAGGCCAGGTCCTCGGGCAGCACGAGGTTCAGGACGATGGCGATGACGGCCGCGGGCAGGATGCCGCTGGTCATCAGGATGCCCAGCGTCTCGGGCAGGTATTGCACCGCCTTCGGGTCGAGTTGCAGGCCGAGCCCCACCGAAAGCGCGATGGCGAAGATCACCATGTTGCGCCGGTTCCAGTTGACGTCGGACAACATAGAGATGCCGGCGGCCACCACCATGCCGAACATCACGATCACGCCGCCGCCCAGCACCTCGATCGGGATGGTGCGGATCAGCGCGCCGACCTTGGGGATCAGCCCGCAGAGGATCAGGAACAGCGCGCCGATGGTGACGACGTGGCGGCTCATGACGCCGGTCATGGCGATCAGGCCCACGTTCTGGCTGAAGGAGGTGTTCGGCAGCCCGCCGAAGATGCCAGCGACCGCGGTGCCCACCCCGTCGGCATAGGTCGCGCCCTGGATCTCGCGGTCGGTCGCCTCGCGTCCGGCGCCGCCCTTGGTGATGCCCGATACGTCGCCCACGGTTTCCACCGCCGAGACGAACGCCATCAGGCAGAAGCCGATGATCGCCGCGAAGCTGAACGCGAAGCCGTACTTGAAGGGCATCGGGGCCTCGAGCACCGCCGCCCGGCTCCAGCTTGTTGCGATGCCGTCGACGGTGACCATCCCCATCATCAGCGCGTAGAGATAGCCCGCGAGGATGCCCAGCGCGACGGCCGAAACCGACAGGAGGCCGCGGGTGAAGAACTTGAAAGCGAGCGTCACGAATATCACGACGAGTGCGGCGGACCAGTTCAGGAGGCTGCCATATTCCGGGCTGTCGATGGCGGGCACGCCGCCCGCGGCATACTGGATGCCGACCTTGACCAGCGCGAGCCCGATCATCGTGACCACCAGCCCGGTCACCAGCGGCGGCAGGGCGAAGCGGATCTTGCCGATGAAACTGCCGAGAAAGGCGTGGAAGAGCCCGCCGATCAGCACGCCGCCGAACAACGCGGGCAGCGCCTCGACGCCCTTGCCCGCGACCAGCGGGATCATGATCGGGATGAAGGCGAAGCTCGTGCCCTGGACGATGGGCAGCCGCGCGCCAACGGCGCCGATGCCGATGGTCTGAAACAGCGTCGCGATCCCGGCGAACAGCATCGACATCTGGATCATGTAGGTCATGTCGGGAAAACCCTGCGCCCCGGCATCCGAGCCGAAGCCGAAGCCCGCGGCCCCCGCCACGATGATCGCCGGCGTCACGTTCGAGACGAACATCGCCAGCACGTGCTGGATGCCCAAGGGCACCGCCTTGTGCAGCGCCGGCGTGTAGTTCGGGTCGCGCAATTGCTCGGGCGTCCCGATGGAACTGTCCACCATCTGTCTTCTCCCTTTTCGTGCGCGCCCCTCAGAGGGTGACGCGGATGGGCCGGCCCAGGCGGTGCTCCTCAAGGTTCCCTCCCGCACCGATGCGGTCGATGACCGCAAAGAGGCCGGAGCCGGCAATCGGGCACAGAACGCCATGCCAGGTGTTCCGCGCGATGTTCACGCTCTGGTGGTCGGCGGCAACGAAGGCCCGGGGCGTTCCCGGCACCCCGCCCGCGTCTGCCGCGACAATGACCAGAAATCGGCTGGACTGCATCGGAATGAAGCATTGCGAGCCCAGCGGGTGACGTTCCAGCAGCGTGCAGTCATAGGGCGGGGCGCGGATCTCGGCCTGGAACAGGCTGAGACCGGCACGGCCCTCTGCGATGTCGAAGGTGGCGAGGTCGGTGAAGCGGCGGCAGGCGCCCTCGTTGATCGTGACGAAGGGGCCGCCGGTCTCGATCACCTCGCCGAAGGGGGCGAAGGCCTCGGCGGTGAGCGGCTCGGCGGTCAGGGTCATCCGCCGGGCGTGAGCGCCGGGTGGCGATTCACGTCCTTGTAGAGAAGGTAGCGGAAGCGCCCCGGCCCGCCGGCATAACAGGCCTGCGGGCAGAAGGCGCGGAGCCACATGTAGTCGCCCGCCTCGACCTCGACCCAGTCGCGGTTCAGCCGGTAGACGGCCTTGCCCTCGAGCACGTAGAGCCCGTGCTCCATCACGTGGGTCTCTTCAAAGGGGATGCAGGCGCCCGGTTCCAGGGTGACGATGTTCACATGCATGTCGTGGCGCAGGTCGTCGGGATCGACGAAGCGGGTGGTGGCCCAGCGGCCGTCGGTGCCGGGCATCGGCACGGGATCCGTCTCGGCATCGCTGGCCAAGATCGCTTCGGGCGCGTCGACCCCCTCGACCGCCCGATACCGCTTGCGCAGCCAGTGGAACCGCGCCGGTTCCTCGCCCAGCGCGCGTAGCCGCCAGCCGCTGCCCGGCGGCAGGTAGGCGTAGCCGCCCGGCTCCACCAGGTGCGCGATCTCGCCCAGGGCGATCTCGACGGCGCCTTCGGTGACGAAGATCACCGCCTGCGCCTCCGTGTCCGGCTCGGGCCGGTCGCTGCCGCCGCCGGGCGCGACCTCCATCAGGTAATGCGCGAAGGTTTCGGAGAACCCGGTCATGGGTCTTGCGATGATCCAGGTGCGCGTGCCCACCCAGAAAGGCAGCGCCGAGGTCACGATATCGCGCATCACGCCGCCGGGGATCACCGCATACGCCTCGGTGAAGACGGCGCGCCCGGTGTGCAGCGCCTCCTGCCCGGGCAACCCGCCACGGGGGGAGAAATAGCTCGGCTTGGTCATTCGGGCAGCATGTCCTTGAGGCGGTGGAGGGCGATGCGTTCGACCTGGGCGCAGGCCTCGGCGAACTCGGTCTCCGCGTCGTTCTCCAGCCGCCGCTCGAAGGCGGCGAGGATCGAGGCCTTGTCGCGGTCGCGCACCGCGATGATGAAGGGAAAGCCGAAGCGCCCGGTATATGCCGCGTTCAGCGTCTCGAACCGGGCGCGCTCGGCATCGGTCAGTGCGTCGAGCCCCGCCCCGGCCTGTTCGGCCGCCGATTCGGGGGTCAGGCGTTTCGCCTGCGCCAGCTTGCCCGCGAGGTCCGGGTGCGCTTTCAGGACGTCGAGCCGCTGCTCGGACGGCGCCGTGCGGAAGGCGCGGGCCAGGACATTGTGAACGCCCGTTGCGCAATCATGGGCGGGGCCCAGTTCCAGTCCGTGCGCCGCTTTGGCGATCCAGGGCGAATGCTCGAACACGCCGCCGAAGCGCGCCACGAAGCGCTCCCGATCCATCTCCGACGGCCGCTCCCACTCCTCCGGCGGATGTGTCGCCGCCCAGTGCCGCGCGATGTCGATCCGGCGCGCCACCCAGACATCGTCATGCCCCGCCACGTAATCGAGGAACCGCTTCAACGCCTGCGCCCGGCCCGGACGCCCGACCAGGCGACAATGAAGGCCCACCGACATCATCTTCGGCGCGCCCGCGCGCCCCTCTTCCAGCAGCAGATCGAAGCTGTCCTTGAGATAGGCGAAGAACTGGTCGCCGGAGTTGAACCCCTGGGGCGTCGCGAACCGCATGTCGTTGGCGTCCAGCGTGTAGGGCACGATCAACTGGTGCCGATCGCCGAACTTCATCCAGAACGGCAATTCGTCGGCGTAACTATCGGCCATATAATCGAAACTGCCATCTTCCGCCGCCAGCCGCACAGTGTTGATCGAGGTCCGCCCCGTGTACCAGCCGCGCGGTGCCGCGCCGGTGACGGCCGCGTGCAGGCGCTTGGCTTCCTCCATATGGGCGCGTTCGTCGGCGTCGGAATAATCCTTGTACTCGATCCATTTCAGCCCGTGGCTGGCGATCTCCCAGCCCGCCTCTTGCATCGCGGCGACCTGGTCCGGAGACCGCGCCAGCGCCGTGGCGACGCCGTAGACGGTGACCGGCATGTCGCGTTCCGTGAACAGCCGGTGCAGCCGCCAGAACCCGGCGCGCGCGCCGTAGTCGTAGATCGTCTCCATGTTCCAGTGGCGCTGGCCCGGCCAGGGGGCCGCGCCCACGATCTCGGACAGGAACGCCTCGGACGCCGCATCGCCGTGGAGAATGCAGTTCTCGCCGCCCTCCTCGTAGTTGATGACGAATTGCAGGGCGAGCTTCGCGCCGCCGGGCCATTTCGGGTCGGGCGGCTTGGGGCCATGGCCCCTGAGATCGCGGGGATACCTTGTCATATGTCCTCCGGTCGCATCACTTTCGCATAATCCAAGAAGACCCTCGCTGTCTTTCAAGGAAATCCTGAAAGTGTTTCGGGGCGCGGGGCGTTTATCGTGGCGCAGAGCTGCGGCATGACCATCGAAGCGGCAAGGAGAGAACGCAATGCCCGGATACCTGACGACCCATGTTCTGGACACGGCCCGCGGCGGCCCGGCCGAGGGGCTGCGGATCGAACTGTTCCGGGTGGAGGGCGACGCCCGCATGGCCCTGACCGAGATGCACACCAATGCCGACGGGCGCACCGACGCGCCGATCCTGCCCGAAGGCGAGTTCGCGACGGGCACTTACGAGCTGGTTTTCCACGCGGGCGATTACCTGCGCGGGCTGGGACTCGCGGGGGATTTCCTCGACGTGATCCCGCTGCGCTTCACGATGGCCGAGGTCGATCACTACCACGTGCCGCTGCTGCTCTCGCCCTACGGCTATTCCACCTATCGCGGCAGCTGATAGTCCCGCTCGCGGCGCTTCAGCTCGGCCTTGATCCGCTCGGCCATGAACTCGATGAACAGCCGGCTCTTGGGGTCCTGGTTGCGCTTGTGCGGGAAGAGGCAGGCAAGCTGCGCGTCGGGCGGCGGGCTCGATTCGGCGACCGGCACCAGCGCTCCGCTCGCCAGGTGCTCGGCCACGTCGAAGACCGGCTTCATCACGATGCCGCGCCCGTCCAGCGCCCATTCCGTCAGCACGTCGCCGTCGTCGCAGGCATAGGGCCCCTTGACGTCGAATTTCTGCAGGCCCTCGGGGGTGTGCAGGGTCCAACGGAACTCGGTCGAGCCGGGGAAGCGCAACAGCAGGCAGTCATGGGTGTCGGCGATCAGGTCTGCCCCGGTGCGCGGCATGCCCCGGCGCGCGATGTAGGACGGGGCGGCACAAAGCACCCGCGGACAGTCGGCCAGCGTCCGGACACGCAGCCCCGAATCCGGCAGGTCGCCGAGCGCGAAGCTCACGTCCAGCCCCTCGGCGGTCACGTCCACCTTTCGGTCGCTCAGTCGCAGACGCAGATGGATTTCCGGGTATTTCTCGTGGAACTGCGCCACGTTGGGCGCGATCAGCCGGCGCCCGACCCCCAAGGGCGCCGAGACGAAGATCGACCCCCGCGGGTTCAGCGTCACCTCGTGGACCGCCGCCTCGGCCTCTTCCAGCGCGTCGAGCACCTTGACCGCCTTGGGATAGTAGATCCGCCCCTGCTCGGTCGGCTGAATCGACCGGGTCGTGCGGGTGAAAAGGCGAATCCCGAGATGCTTTTCCAGCTCGGCGATGCGCGAGGAGGCCACAGCGGCCGAGACCTGCAGATCGCGCGCCGCCGCCGACATGTTCTCCAGCTCGTAGACGCGCACGAACATGCGGATATTGTTGAGGCCGGTCATTGGGTGCGATTGTTCGGCTATTCTTGAAACTGATCGGGATAATCAGGAATTATCAGAAAGCCGGTCCCGGGTATAGCGTGCCCGCATCCCCGGAAGGAGTGCCCCATGTTCGACACCGCGATGATCCTCGACTGGCTGGAATTCGCCATCCGCTGGCTGCACGTCATCACCGGCATCGCCTGGATCGGCTCGTCCTTCTACTTCATCGCGCTCGACCTGGGACTGACCAGGGCCGCGAACATGCCCAAGGGCGTGCTGGGCGAGGAATGGCAGGTCCATGGCGGCGGTTTCTACCACATCCAGAAATACACCGTGGCGCCCGACCACATGCCCGAGCACCTGACCTGGTTCAAATGGGAGGCCTATTCCACCTGGCTTTCGGGCATCGCGCTGATGGCGCTGGTCTACTGGCTGGGGGCGGAACTCTACCTGGTCGACTACACGAAGATGGAGCTGACCCAATGGCAGGCCATCGCGATCTCGGCGGGGTCGCTGGCGCTGGGCTGGCTGCTCTACGACCTGCTGTGCCGCAGCCCGCTGGGCAAGCAGCCCACCACGCTCATGCTGATCCTCTTCGCGCTTCTCGTCGCGATGTCATGGGCTTACACTCAGGTCTTCACGGGACGCGCAGCGCTGTTGCACCTCGGCGCCTTCACCGGCACGATCATGGTGGCCAACGTGTTCCTGACCATAATGCCGAACCAGCGGATCGTGGTGGCCGATCTCAAGGCCGGCCGCACACCCGACCCGAAATACGGCGAGATCGCCAAGCTCAGGTCGATGCACAACAACTACCTGACGCTGCCGGTCATCTTCTTGATGCTGTCGAACCACTACCCGCTGGCGTTTGCCACCGAGTACAATTGGATCATTGCCAGCCTCGTCTTCCTGATGGGCGTCACGATCCGGCACTATTTCAATACGATGCACGCGCGGAAGGGCCGCCCGAACTGGACCTGGGGGGCGACGGCGGCGGTGTTCCTGGCGATCATGGCGCTGTCGGCGGCGCCGATGATGAAGCGGGCCGAACCGGTGGAGGAGGCCGCGCTGCCGGCCCATGTGCAGCGGGCGCTTGCCGCGCCCGGCTTCGCCGAGGTGCGCGAGATCGTGGCAACGCGCTGTGCGATGTGCCATGCGGCCGAGCCGCTGTGGCCCGGCCTCGCCACCGCGCCCAAGGGTGTGCGGCTGGAAACAGAGGCGCAGATCGCGGCCGAGGCGAAGCGTATCTACATTCAGGCCGGACTCAGCCGTGCGATGCCGCCGGGCAACCTGATGATGATCGAACCGGATGAGCGTGCCCGGATCGTGGCCTGGTACCGCGGGATGGGGACGGGCCCGGTGCTGGCGGCGCGCTAGGCAGGCTGCGCGCCGGGCCTCGCGGCAGGTCCGTCGGAACCGTGCCGGCTCCGGCGCGTCCGGGCGAGCCCCCTGTCCCGGCGTGCAGAGCGCGCGTCCGGCTCGGCTCGCCGAGGACACGACAGGCATGCGCGGGAAGCAGGCTTGCCGCGCGACGGCGCCGGCATTCCCTCAGGCGCGGAAATGCCGCATCCTGTCCCCATGCGGTTCCTGATCGTCCTTTCCGCCGGTCTCGCGCCCGCCCCGGCGTTGTCCCACGCGACCGAGGGCGGGCTTGTCCTGCTTCTGCCCACCGATCTTTACATCGCGGGCGGGGTAGCGGCGGTGGTCCTGACGATCCTGCTCGTCACCGTGCTGCCGGACCGTTTCGCGCTCGCCCTTTTTCGTCCGGTGCCGCTGTTCCGCAGCCGCCGCAGGCGGGCGGGCGCCATCCCCGGCCTCCTGTCTTTCCTCGCGCTGGCGGGGCTTGTCGGACTTGGCCTCCTGGGGGCCCGGAACCCGATGGAGAACCCGCTCTCGCTCGCGGTGTGGAGCCTGTTCTGGATCGTGCTCGTCCTGGTGCAGGGGCTGGTCTTCGACCTCTGGCGCTGGATCGAGCCCTGGGGCGGCCCCTATGCGGTGCTCCGCCGGCGGTTCGGTCTTGCCCGCCTCCTGCGGTTGCCGGGATGGGTGGGCCACTGGCCCGCCCTGCTGAGCTTCGCGGCCTTCGCCGCCGTGCTCCTTGCCCACCCAGCGCCGGCCGACCCCGCCCGGCTGGCCGCGATGGTCGCCTGCTACTGGGCGTTTCATTTCGCCCTGACACTGGTCTTCGGCCCGAAATGGCTGCGCCGGGGCGAGGGGCTGACCGTGCTGATGCGGGCCTATGCCCGCATGGCGCCGTTCGGTACGGCGCGCGGGCGTGGCCGGGTCGGGCTCCACGGCTGGCAGGTCAAGGCAGGGCGCGCGCCGCCCGCCACGGTCGCGATCTTCATGGTCGCGATGCTGGCCGTCGGCAGTTACGACGGGCTCAACGAGACGTTCTGGTGGTTCGGGCAACTGGGTTGGAACCCGCTGGAGTTTCCGGGCCGCTCGGCGGTGGTGCGCGAGAACCTTGCCGGGCTTGCCGCCGCGCTGATCCTGTTGCCGCTGGTCTATGCGGTTGCCGTCGCCGCGGGCCTCGCGCTTGCCCGCGAAGCGGCCCGCTTCGGCCACGCCGTGCGCGCCTTCGCCCCCGCGCTGCTGCCCATCGCGCTCGCCTATCACTTCGCGCATTACCTGCCGGTAATCCTCGTCGAAGGGCAGTACATGCTGGCCGTGGCCAATGACCCGCTCGACACTGGCGCGCATCTGCTCGGGCTCTATCATGTTCATGTCACCACGAGTTTCTTCAACACCCACGACACGGTGCGCCGCATCTTCCTGGCGCAGGCCGGCGCCATCGTCATCGGCCATGCGCTGGCGATCGTGCTGAGCCACGCGCTCGCCGCGCGGCTGCTGGACACCCCGCGCAAGGCGGCGATCAGCCAGGCGCCGCTGGCGGGGTTCATGGTGCTTTACACGCTGTGCGGTCTCTGGCTGCTGGCCTCGCCCCGCGGCGTGTGATCGCGGGCAAGGCCGTGGACAAAGCCGCCCCGCGCCGACAGACTGTAGCCACCCGGCTAACCCCGTCACCATCAGGGATCAGAGCTATGTCCGACATCAAGACGACGCGCCCCGCGCCGGCGGACCCGTCGCGCCGGCGGGCCATCACGACGCTTGCGGGGGCGGGCGCCGCGGCCGCCGGCCTGCCGTTCTGGGCACGCTACGCCCAGGCGCAGAGTTCCGAACCGATCCGCATCGGCTTCCAGATGCATGCGACCGGCATCGGCGCCGCCTATGGCCGCTGGTACGATCGCACCACGCAGGCCGCCGCGCGCCTCATCAACGAGGCCGGCGGCATCAACGGGCGGTCCGTCGAGATCGTCACGGAAGATGACGGCACCGATCCCAAGCGGGGTGCCGAGGTGGTCGAGAAATTCGCCAACCAGCACAAGTGCGACGTGGGCTTCGGCACGCTGTTCAGCCATGTCGTGATCGGCTCGGCCCCCCGGGCGGGCGAGTTGAAGCTGCCCTATTTCGTGGTGTCCGAGGGGCATCACGTGGCGTCGGGCATGCTGAACCGCTGGACGATCCAGCCCGGCATCACCGACGTCAAAAGCCAGGTCCTGGCCATGGCGCCCTTCGTGGCCGAGAACCTGGGCAAGAAGGTCGCGCTGATCTTCCCCGACTATGCCTACGGCCACGATCACCGCGATTTCTTCAGCCAGGCGATCGAGGCGCAGGGCGGCAGCGTCACGGCGAAACTGGCGATCCCGCCGACCGAGACCTCGTTTACCAAGTACTTCCCCAAGATCCCGCGCGAGACGGAGGTGATCTATCACGTGATGGTCGGCCCCGCCGTTCTGACCTTCGTCAAGGAGATGGGCGAGTTCTTCGGGCCGAGCCGCCCCGAGCTTTTCGGCTTCATCGACAGCCTGGAGGCGGTGGACCTGGCGAGCCCGGGCCTGGAATTCCTCGACGGCACCTATTTCTGGGAGGGTATGCCGCGCCACGCCCAGCCCGACCAGACGGAGCACGACAGGTTCTATCGCGCCGAGGTCGGTGTCGACGACATGGGGGCCGCGCTGAGCGATAGAAAGGACGTCTCGACCTTCGCGCACATGTTCGGCTGCTGGGAGACGCTTTACGTCATCAAGGCGGGGATGGAGGCGGCCGGCTATGCCGGGCCGGGCGACCGGCAGGCGCTGATCGAGGCGGTCGAGGCGATGACCGAGATGCCCCTGTCGAACGCGCATCCGCAAGGCCCGAAGCTCTTCAACGGCAAGACCCACCAGGTCTTCGGCCAGCAGCACATCTCGCGGCTCGAGGACGGCAAGCTGAGGGTGGTGCGGACGGTGCCGCTGGACCAGACCTTCTATCCCGACGAGGTGGATTACACCGCGCAGTCCTTCTGACCCCTCGCCCGGGCGCGTCGCGCGCCCGGCGCGCCCTGCGAAAGGTTTCAGACCGCATGGAGTTCGGTCCCCATCTCGTGCTGGCCTCGCTCGAAGGCGCGGTGACGGCCGCGGTTCTGGCGCTGATGGCGTCGGGCCTCAGCCTTGTCTTCGGGGTCATGCGGGTCGTGAACGTCGCGCATGGCGAGTTCTACATGCTGGGCGCGGTGCTGGCCTGGGCCGTCGCCTCGACCCTGGGCGGCGGGCCGGCGCTTGGTTTCGTCGCGGCCCTCCTGGTGGTGCCGCTGGCGGTCGGCGCGGTGGCCGTCGCCGCCGACGTGACCGTGCTCAAGCATCTCGACTACGACCCCGAGCGGACCATCGTTGCGACGATCGGGTTGCTCTACATCCTCCAGCAGCTCACGCTGATGGGCTATGGCCCGGAGGCGCGCCCCGTCGAGGCGCCGTTCAACCAGCGCCTCGCGCTGCCCTGGGTGGAATGGGGCGAGGGGGGGGTGCAACTCTACTGGCCATGGGGGCTTTCGATCACCACCTACAAGCTTTTCGTCATCGGGTCGGCGGCGGCCGTGCTGGCGGGGCTGTGGGCGCTGATGACGCGCACGCGCATCGGCCTTGTGATGCGGGCGACGCAAATGGACGGCGAGATCGCCCAGGCTTTCGGCATCCCGGTGGAGCGTGTCTATGCCCTTGTGTTCGGCCTCGGCGCGGCGCTCGCCGCCCTGGCGGGCGTGCTGATCGTGCCGATCCAGCAGGCGCATTACCTGATGGGGGGCGACGCGCTGTTGCTGTCGTTCATCGTGGTCATCATCGGCGGGCTGGGCAGCCTTGCGGGCACGGTGATCGCCGCGATCCTGATCGGCATGTCCGACGGCATCATCTCGGTCTTCTTCTCGCCGACCCTGGCCAAGATCATCGCCACGCTGCTGGTGGCCTTCGTGCTGGTGTTCCGGCCGCAGGGGCTGATGGGGAAAGCGCCGCGATGACCGCCCGGGTGCTGGCGCTGCATGGCGGGCTGATCGCGGGGCTGCTGGCGCTGCATTTCCTGCTGCCGGCCTATCACCACGGCAATCTCGCCCGCGTTATGGTGCTGGCAGTCTATGCCATCGGTTACAACCTGCTCTTCGGCTACACGGGGCTTCTCAGTCTCGGCCACGCGATGTTCTTTGCCGCCGGCATGTACGGGATGGGGCTGCCCTTGCACTTTCTCGGGATCGGGGCGGAACTGGCCTTTCTCGCGGGGCTGGTGTCGGCGGCGCTGCTGGCGCTGGTCGTGGGCCTCCTGGCGCTCCGCACCGTGGGTGTCGCCTTCATGATCGTGACGCTGATGTTCTCGGAGGCAGTCTATCTCACCATCCTGCTCGCGGGACGGTGGACCCGCGGCGACGAGGGGTTGGTGCTTGCGCGGGCCGAGCGGGTGTTCTTCGGCCTCGATCTGTCGAACCCCGATATCCGCTACCTGGTCGCGCTGGCCCTTTTCGCACTCTGCCTCTTCGGCACGCTCTGGCTGGTGCGCCAGCCGGGCGGTCGCGTGCTGATCGCGATCCGCGAGAACGAGGAGCGGGCCGAGCTTCTGGGCTATGACATCTTCCGCCACAAGCTGGGCGCGGTGGTCCTCTCGGGCACGCTGTCGGGCGCCGCGGGGGCCGCTTACGGGCTGCTCTTCGGCTATGTCGGTGCCACCTTCGCCGAGGTGCAGTATTCGATCCTACCGCTCCTGTGGGTGCTGCTCGGGGGCGCGGGAACGGTCGTCGGCCCGTTCCTCGGCACGCTCTTCATGTTCTACCTGATCGATCTGTCATCGGGGCTGACCTCGGCCTACATGCTGGTGGCGGGGATCGCGCTCGTGCTCCTGACGCTCTTCGCCCCGCAGGGGCTGGCCGGCGAACTGCGCCGGCGCTGGGCGAGGTGGCTGCCATGAGCGCGCTTCTGTCCACCCGGGCGCTGTCGAAATCCTTTGCCGGCCTGCGCGCCGTGCACGACGTCGATTTCGAGTTGCCGGAGGGGCAGGTCCGCGCGCTGATCGGGCCGAACGGGGCGGGCAAGACCACCTTCGTCTCTATGCTCATCGGCCGGCTCGCGCCCAGTTCGGGCAGCATTTCGTTCGACGGGCGCGACATCACGCGCATGCCGCCGCATGACCGGGTGGCGCTGGGCATGGCCTATACCTTTCAGATCACCTCCGTCTTCGCCCGGCTCGACGTGGCCGAAAACGTCGCGCTTGCCGCGCGCCGCCGGCTGGGGCGCGACCGGGCGGCGGTGGCCCGCGAGACGGCCGATGCGTTGCACCGGGTCGGGCTCGCGCGGCATGCGGACGCGCCCGCGGGCGATCTCAGCTACGGCCACCAGCGTCTTGTGGAACTGGCGATGGGGATCGCGCAACGGCCACGCCTGTTGATCCTCGACGAACCGACGCAGGGCCTTGCGGAGAGCGAGATCGCCGCGTTCGAGACGCTGATCCGCGCGCTGGCCGCCGAGACCACGATCCTGCTGATCGAGCACAACATGAACGTGGTGATGGAACTGGCCGATTGCGTCACCGTGCTGAACTTCGGCGAAGTGCTCGCGGAAGGCACGCCGGCCGAGATCCATGCCTCGGCCGCGGTGCAGACCGCCTATCTGGGCACCGGTGCCGATGCTTGAGGTCGACGGCATCGACGCAGGCTATGGCCCGGTGCAGGTGCTGCGCGGGCTCAGCCTCACCGCGCGGCCGGGCGAGATCACCTGCCTTCTGGGCCGTAACGGCGCAGGCAAGACCACGACGATGAAGGCGATCATGGGGCTGGTAGCGCTGACGGCGGGGCGCATCACGCTTGACGGCGAGGATATCGGCCGCTTGCCGGCACACCAGGTGCCGCGGCGCGGCGTCGGGTACATCCCGCAGGGGCGGCGCCTGTTCCCGGAACTCACCGTGGCGCAGAACCTGGAAATCGGGATGCGCGTGAAACCGAGTCCGCCGAAGGTGTTGGCCCGTGTCCTCGACCTGTTTCCGCGTCTCGCCGACCGGATGGGCCAGCGTGCCGAGACGCTGTCGGGGGGCGAGCAGCAGATGCTGGCGACCGCGCGCGCCCTGTGCCTCGAGCCCCGCGTGCTGCTGCTGGACGAACCGACCGAGGGGCTGCAGCCTTCGATGATCGAGGCGATCCGGCAGGTGGTCGTGCGGATGAAATCCGAGGGCGTGGCGATCCTGCTGGTCGAACAGCGGCTCGATGCGGTTCTGTCCTCGGCCGACCAAGTGGTGTTCATCGAGAACGGCCAGAGCCGTGAACGGACCGATGCGGCCGGGTTGCGCGCGCGTCCCGACCTGCTGAAACGCTATCTCGGTGTGTGACCCGCGGCCGAATCGCGCCACGCAACGCCACTCCGACGGGCGGGATCGGGCGGTGATGCGACGTCCGGCGACCCCGCTCATCGAGCAGGTCCGGCGCCGACACACTGCGCCCGTGCCCGCCGGTGGGTCATCCGTTGGACCGGCGCGGGAAACAGTTTCGCATTTTAGCTAGAATACCGGCTGCGTGGACGACGGTGCCAGCCCCCTGCGCCGGGGCGCATCGGCCACCGTCACCGCAAGGCCCCGTCTCGGCCCAAGAATCTCCCAACCGCACTGTCAGGAGCGCGAGTCCGACCGGGCTGCCGCAGCGCTTCCATTCACCAGTTCTTAGGCTTCGCAGAGGTAAGCATCCGGGAGAGATCGATTGAAATGCAGACCCAAGGATTCGCCATGCAAGCCGAAAGCCAACTCGACTTGGACATCAGCGATCAGGCCTGGGCCGACGCGCCGGGCGAGATCGTCAAGGCGGTGATGGGCAAGGATGCCTGCACCGTGACCGTTCGGGCCGCGGCGGCTGCGGCCCCCAACGCGCTTTCGGCTCAGCTTCTGGCCTTCCTGCGCCAGCATGTCGAGATCCGCGGCGGGCGCTTCTGCGTCGAGGAACCGTCCCAGGCCTTCACTGAGGGTTTGGCGCTGCTCGGTCTCGACGGGGTGATCATCGGCAGTGAGGACGCAGATTAATGAGGAACATTCTTGCCATCGACGATTCGCTGACCATCCGGGAGATGGTGCGCGAAGTTCTGAGCTCGGCGGGGTTCGAGGTGACCACCGCCAATGACGGTCAGGACGGCGTGGCCGAGTTCGCACGCGACGAGTACGACGCGGTCATCACCGACATCAACATGCCGAAGCTGGACGGCTTCGGCGTGATCGAACACATTCGCGGCGGCGACACCAATGCGCGTGTGCCGATCCTGGTGCTCACCACGGAAAGCGGCGCCGCGCTCAAGGAGCGCGCGCGTGCGGCGGGCGCGACGGGCTGGATCGTCAAGCCGTTCGAGGACGAAGGGCTGGTCAACGTGATCCGCCGTGTGACGGGGGCTCGCTGAACCATGTCGCGCGACGATCTCAAGGCCACCTTCTTCGCGGAATGCGAGGACCTTCTCGAGCAACTCTCCGAAGGTCTGCAGGACCTCATCGCCGGCGAGGCGTCGGAAGACACGGTTCACGCGATCTTCCGCGCCGTGCACTCGATCAAGGGGGCCGCCGGTGCGTTCGGTCTCAACAACCTGGTCACCTTCGCCCATTGCTTCGAGACCGTGCTGGACCGGGTCCGTTCCGGCGAGCTCGATCCCGATGCCGAGACGCTGCAGACCTTTCTGAGGTCCGGCGACATCCTCGCCGATCTCGTCGAATACGCGCAGGCCGACAGCGACGACGTGCCGGAGGCGATGCCGGCCATCCTCGAGCGCCTGAACGAGATGACCGGGGCCGCGCCGGCGGCGGCGGCCGAGCCGGAGACGGCCGACGAGGCCGAAGGCGAGGAATTCTTCGGATTTCAGCCCTTGGGACTCGGTCCTATCGTGCCCGCGGACGATGCGGCCGGGGACGACGAGGACGCGAACGGGGCGCGCGTCTTTCGCATCCGGCTCGCCGCGTCGTCCGACCTGTTTCGGAACGGCCACGACCCGGTGCTTCTGTTCTCCGAACTCGCCGCGCTCGGGACGCTCGAGACCCGTTGCGATCTGTCGGCGCTGCCCGTCGACGAGCGGTTCGACCCCGAGCATTGCTATCTGAGCTGGGAACTCACGCTGACCGGCGCCGTGGATGACGCGGCGATCCGGGATGTCTTCATGTTCCTCGAGGATCTCTGCAGCATCGAGGAAGTCGCGGCCCCCGCGACCCCGCCGCTGCCGCAAGAGGATGAGGCTCCGGCACCGTTTGCTCCGATCGCCGAAGAGCCGCCCGCCGCGCCCGAGGTTGCGCCCAGCGCGCCGCCCGCCGTGGAAGAGGGACCCGCGCACCCCGTGGAGGCGGCTGTTCCGACCTCGCCGATGCCGGCCGAAGCGCCCGGCTCCGCCGAGCCTGCGGCCGAAAAGCAGCGCACCCCGGCGAAATCCAATCATACGGTCCCGCAAACCACCCTGCGGGTCGATCCCGAGCGCGTGGACCGTTTGATCAACACCGTCGGCGAACTTATCATCAACCAGGCGGTGATCGCCCAGAAGCTGGCCGATTCCGGGCTTGCGTCGAATTCCGACATCATGGGCGACCTCGATGACTACCAATACCTCGCCCGCGAGTTGCAGGAAGGGGTGATGGCCATTCGCGCGCAGCCGGTGAAGCCGCTGTTCCAGCGGATGCAACGCATCGTGCGGGAAGCCGGCGACGGGCTCGGCAAGGACGTGGTCCTGGTGACAGAGGGCGAGGGCACGGAGATCGACAAGACGCTTGTCGAGCGTCTGGCCGAACCGCTCACGCACATGATCCGAAACGCGGTCGACCATGGCATTGAGGATGCCGAACGGCGCGCGGCCGCGGGCAAGCCGGCGCAGGGGACGATCCGGCTTTCGGCCGCGCATCGGTCCGGCGACGTTCTGATCGAGATCGCCGATGATGGCGCGGGTCTGAACCGGAAACGGATTTTCGAGAAAGCGGTCGAAAAGGGGCTCATTTCCACCGATGCGAAGCTCGGCGACGCGGAAATCGACAACCTGCTGTTCATGGCCGGCTTCTCCACGGCTGAAACGGTGACGAACCTGTCGGGCCGTGGCGTGGGCATGGACGTGGTCAAGACTGCGATCACCTCTCTCGGCGGCAAGGTGGCGATCACCAGCCGGCCGGGCGAGGGGACGGCCTTCTCGATCTCGCTGCCGCTCACGCTCGCCGTGATGGACGGAATGGTCATCCATGCCGAGGGCCAAACGCTGGTCGCGCCGCTGTCCAGCGTGCTCGAGACCATCCGGCCGCGGCCCGAGGACGTCCTTCCCTATGGCCGCCAGGTGCGCCTGCTTGCGAACCGCGGCAACTACATCCCGATCGTTCACCTGGGCAACCTGCTTGGGTTCAGCGACTCCGGCGACATCAGTTCCGAGAATATCCTGCTGCTGATCCGCTCCGAACGCACCGGGATTGTCGCGCTGGCCGTCGACGAGATCTCGGACCAACGTCAGGTCGTGGTGAAGAGCCTCGAAGGAAACTACGGGGCGATCGACGGGATCTCTGCCGCCACCATTCTGGGCGATGGCCGCATCGCCCTGATCATCGACACAGATGCCATTCTGACCCTGGCCGGTGACTGCGGCCGGGACCTGGCACCGATAGAGGAGACGCATCATGCCGAAGCCGCAGCAATGGGGTGAGGACGACGTTCTGGAATTCGTCACGCTGAAGGCGGGCGGCCAGAGCTTCTGCATCGAGATCACGCAGATCCGCGAGATACGGCGCTGGTCGCCCGTGACCGCGCTGCCCCATGCCGAGGATGCGGTCCTTGGCGTGATGAACCTGCGCGGCGCGGTCATCCCGATCGTTGACCTCGCGGCGCGTCTGGGGCTCGGCGCCTGCGACGCCTCGCCCCGCCACGTGATCATGGTGGTCGCGGTCGGCACGCGGACGATCGGGCTTCTCGTGGATTCGGTCTCAGAGATCCTCACCGTGAACGGCGATCAGATCTGCGAGGCGCCCAGCATGGGCAATGGAGAACTGGCGAACAGCATCCTCGGGCTGGTCTCGGTCGAGGAAGACATGTCGCGCATCCTCGCCCCCGAAACGCTTCTCCCGCACGGGTTTCAGGACGCCGCATGAACACGCAGCCCGCCTCTCTCCTGCCGCGCAGGCCGGCCGATATTCCCTTTGACGAGGGCGATTTCGGACGAATCGCGACCTTCGCGAAATCCGAATACGGGCTGCATCTGGAGCCCGCGAAGAAGGCGATGATCCACTCGCGCCTGAGCAAACGGATCATCGCGCTCGGGCTTGCGGATTTCGACAGCTACCAGGAGTACCTGCGGGCGAATCTCGAGGAGGAAGGCGACCATCTGATCGCCGTACTGACGACAAACGTCACCCATTTCTACCGCGAACAGCACCATTTTACCCAACTCCAGGACGAGGTGCTTCCCGCGCTCGTGGCGCGTGCGCGTGCGGGCGG
Source organism: Rhodovulum sp. ES.010 (assembly GCF_900142935.1). Taxonomy (NCBI): domain Bacteria; kingdom Pseudomonadati; phylum Pseudomonadota; class Alphaproteobacteria; order Rhodobacterales; family Paracoccaceae; genus Rhodovulum; species Rhodovulum sp. ES.010. The sequence continues at coordinate 160,754 of NZ_FSRS01000001.1, forward strand.
GCGGGTGCGGCTGTGGTCGGCGGGGTGTTCGACAGGTCCCGAACCCTATTCCCTCGGCGGAAGCGTCTTGCGGCTTTGTCCCGAGGCCGGACGCCTCGACATCCGCATCCTCGCCACCGATCTCGATCCCTTCGTGCTGCATCGTGCGGCAGAGGGCTGCTACCCCGCGGACGAGTGCAAGACCCCCGATGGCACCTGGGAAGCGCAGGTCTTCGACTCCGCCGATCGCAGCGCGGCCAAGCGCCGGGTTCGGGCCGATGTGCGCGCACTGGTCACGTTTCGGAGGCTGAACCTCAACGGCGCCTGGCCGATGCCGGGACGTTTCGACGTCATCATGTGCCGCAACGTCGCGATCTATTTCGACAAGCCGACCCAGCAGGCGCTCTGGCGCCGCTTTGTCGACAAACTGAACGACGGCGGGATGCTGTTCATCGGGCATTCCGAGCGGGTGACGGGGCCGGCCGTCGCTCAGCTCGAGACCGCCGGAGTCACCGCTTACCGAAAATGCGCCGCGGCCGGGCCGCGGACCGTGCACCCAGAAGGAAAGGACTAGAAGATGTCGCTCAAGGATAGTCTTCGCGTCATGGTGGTCGACGACATGGCGGTCAGCCGTGGGCTCGTCACGCAAGCGCTTGAAGAGATCGGGATTTATCAGGTGAGTGCCGAAAACAACGGCCAGTCGGCGCTCAACCGGTTGGTGGGAGACCCCGTGCATCTCGTTCTCGCCGACCATAACATGCCGGGCATGGACGGGCTGCAACTGCTCGAGGGCTTGCGCCGGAACCGCTCGACCAGCCGCATCGGCTACATCCTCGTGACCGGAACGCCGACGCCGGAACTGATACAGAAAGGCACGCAGCTGGGCCTCAACAACCTCGTGAAGAAACCGTTCACGACCGCCACGATGAAAAAGGCGATCGAGGCTGTGGTGGGGCGCTTGTGACGGCCGCTTCGCTGGCCGACGGCCCAGACGCCAAGGCGCTGGAGGCCCTCCTCGCCGGGTTGGGCGACGAGTTGCTGCACGCGGCCGAACTGCTGCGCCGTTACGAGCGCGCGGTGCTCTCGCACAAGGCTGTGGCAGACGTCGCCCCGGGCGGTGCGCGTGAGTTGCAACTCGTCGATCTCGTGATCCAGATTCTCGAGGATCTGGGCCCGCTGAGCCAGGCCATGGCAGCCGCAGCGCCGCCGGATGCTTCCGTGCCTGCAGAGCTTGTCGACAGGTTGCGGCTCGATCAACTGCGCGCGGTGCTGGGCGGGGCGACCCCGCGCGAAACCCCTCATTCGGGTGGCCATATCGACTTTTTTTGAGAAGTCTCCGCCGGGGATCTGTGCGTCACGTCGCCCAGGGTAACCCAATCTCAACGGCTTGGAGTGCTTGGTGTAAGAGGATGCACGCGCCATCGGCGTGATGCCGCAGCGGAGTTCGGGGCATGGTCGTAAAGCTTGGGAAGATGCCGACGTGGCGCGGTGTGCCCGCTTCGACCGCGGTGGAAGAGGGCGGCAACCTGTGCGGATACTGCCAACCAGCCGGCCAACCGGAGCGGAACGCCGCGGGATCGACAAGGGGGAGGGCGCTGAGATGCGTGTGATGATCGCAGACGACAACCCCGAGACCCTGCAACGGCTTGCCACCACGCTTCGAGCGGTACGCGGCGTCACGCTGGGGACCTGCACCGGCGATCTCAGCGCGACCTATCACGCCGCCGAAAGCCGCCCGCCGCAGGCCGTCATGATCGCCGAACGGCTGACTCGCCTGCCCGAATTCGAGGTGATGCAGAAGCTCTTCCAGGCCCTTGGAATCCGCTGCGTGGTGGTGGCCGACGGGGATGCGCCCCAGGCCCGCCTCGCGTCTCGCCTCGATGGGAGCGGGATACGCGTGACGCATCTCGACGCCTCTCCCGAGGAGGTGCGCCAATGCCTTCTCGAACTCCTGCTCGACCGTTCCACCGCTGTCGAGCCGCCCGACGGGCCCGCGCCGTGCGACATGGCCTTCCAGCCCGGCCGGCTGATCCTGATCGGGGCCTCGACCGGCGGGGTCGACGCGTTGATCCGCGTGCTTTCGGGATTTCCCGCGAACTGCCCGCCGACGCTCATCGTCCAGCATACGAGCGGGACATTCAGCGCCGGGCTCGCCCGGCTGCTTGACCGGCGCACCTCTGCCCACGTGACCGAGGCGGAGGACGGGATAGCGCTCGAGCCTGGGAAGATTCTCATCGCGCCGGGCAAGGACCATCATCTCGAACTCGCCCGTGCCGGAAGCCTTCGCGGCCGGCTCCGTGCCGAGCCGCCGCGCAGCGGGCACCGTCCGTCGGTCGACGCGCTGTTCCAATCGGCCGTTCCCGTGGCCGCGAGGGTCAGTGCTGCGATCCTCACGGGCATGGGCCGGGACGGGGCGGCGGGCATGGCGGCCCTGCGCAACGCGGGGGCGCATACGATCGGACAGGACCAGGCGTCCTCGCTCGTCTACGGCATGCCGCGGGCGGCGCATGAAATTGGCGCCGTGGCTATCCAACTGCCGCTCGAAGAGATCGGGCCGGCGCTTCTGCAAAGCTGTATCCGGAGGAGTGCCGCATGAGTGTCCGCACAACCGCCGCCACCGCCGGCGGCGACTGGCCGGCGCACCGCGTCGAGGCCGTGGTCCAGGGCGAATACCGCATCTCCCGCGAGCCTGATACCGTCCTGTCGACGGTCCTAGGCTCCTGCGTCTCGGCCTGCCTGTTCGATCCCGTCGCGGGCGTGGGCGGGATGAACCATTTCCTGTTGCCCGGCGATACGAGCGCCCGCTCCAGCGAACTGAAATACGGCGCCATGGCGATGGAACTCCTGATCAACGAACTCTTGAAGGCCGGTGCTCTGCGCAGCCGGATGCAGGCCAAGCTGTTCGGGGGCGCGCGTGTGAGCGCCGCGTTCGGCGATATCGGCGAGAAGAACGTGATCTTCGCGCGTTCCTACATGGCGCGGGAAGGGTTCGATGTCGTGTCCGAAAGCCTCGGCGGCCTGCAGGCGCGGCGGCTGCACTTTCGCCCTGCCACGGGCGCGGCGCGTCTTGTGATGCTGCCGCCTGCCGAGGCTCCGCCGGAACGTCGGCCTGCGCGGCAGCCGGCCAACACCGACCGCGGAATCACCCTGTTCTAAGCGACGCCACGTGCGACCGGGCCCTGCAGGAAGCGGTGGCGTGGGATGCCAGCCGTCGTTACGCGCCTGCCGCACATCGTGTCGCTCGGCCCGGTCCGTTGGGGCTTTCGGGAGGGGATCGCCGGGCCTGTCAAGCGCGGTGACGTGCGCGCTGGCCTGTGGTCCTTGTGACTCCGTCGCCTTCGGGGACCGAGGAAACCGGCGGCCGGCCGCGGACGTCATCGCGATGATCCACCACGCCCGCGCCGGGTGCCCGGCGGCGCTGTCCCGGCCGGCGATCGAGCCCTGAACCGAACAGAAGCCCGATGCCCTGCAGGACGACTGGGCTCGCGCCCTTGCAGGGCTTGGGATAGCCGAGGCCAAGCTACCCGGCTGGACCCCGATGTCCGGCATTGAGGCTCCGTTAACCCCTGCACGTCATCCTGCACGGAACCGCATTCGGCGCAGAGCAGGGATTTGGAAAGCAACATGGACGACCCCCAGACGATCTATCGCGCCATCGAGGACGTCATGCGCGACCTCGCGCCTCCGGACGCCCGGGTCATGGTATGCGAGGGCAAGGATTACCCAGATTTCGCGAGCGCGCGGATTCACTGGCTGGACCGTGAGGGCAATTGCGGCCGCCCGTTCGACAGTTGCCATGTCAGCAAGCCCATCCTGCAGATCGGCGATCTCGTCCGCAGGCTCCGCGCGATCGAGCCGTTCGCCTCGCAGCGGCCCTTCACCCATTACCGCATCCGGTCGAGTGCCGAGATGCCACTTTCCGTCGAGTTTGCCGATATCCCGCCCGAACAAACCTGGGCGCGGGTCTATATGCGCGCCGTGGGCGCGCTCAGCGAGTCCGAGGCCGCCGCGATGATGGTGCCCCGCGAGCAGTGGCTGCTGCGCAAGCAGCTGCATGATCGCGCGATCACGCTGACCGAGTTCGATGCCGCGCTCGCCCGTCTCGAGGCCGGCAGCGGTATGCGCCGGGTCGGTCACGGCGACAGGCTGACTTGAGCGCCGCACAGCGGACGTGACATTCTCGGGACCAGTCTCAGTTGCGGTGCGCCTCGCGACGGGATAGGAGAACAGCTCGTCCCGGACAGAAAGGCAGGCCGCAGGCCCGCGCGGCCCGGCCGGGAGCGCCTTGCAAACTCAGGGACGGCCCGCCGGATGTTTCTTTCCCATGTCGTCGCCCTCCGCTCGTCGAAGGCCCGCAGACTGGCCGTCGAACCGCCTCCCCCGGCACCGGATCGCGCCGGTCTCGCCATTGTGGCCATCGTCCGGGACGTGGCACCCTATTTGGCGGAATGGCTCGATTTCCATGTCGCCGCGGGGGTGGAGCGCTTTTTCATCTATGAGAACGGCAGCACCGATGCGACCCCCGCGATGCTGGCCTCCGGCTCCCATGCCGGGAGGATCACGGTCATTCCGTGGAAGCTCGGCGCGCGTGACGCGGGCACGGGGCGTGTCTTTTCGCAGCAGGTGACCGCCTATGCCCATGCGATCACCACCTTCGGGCGCCTGGTCGAACGGATGGCGTTCATCGATATCGACGAGTTCCTTGTGCCGCGGGGCGACCGCACGCTGATGGAGGAACTGCACGCGATCGGGCCGGTCGCCAACATTTCGCTGCCCTGGATGATGTTCGGCCATGGCGGTCATGCGGTCCAGCCGGAGGGTGGGGTGGTCGCCAATTACACGCGCCGCGCGGCCACGCCCTATGGGCGCGGGTCGAGCCTGTTGCGGTTCAAGTGCATCGTCGATCCGTGCGACGTGACCGGTGTGGGGGTGCATGCCTTCGCCACGCGGTCGATGGGCGAACGGAGCGCCAATACCCGCGGCGAGGTCGCCCTGAACCGCGACCGCAAGCGCCCCGACTTCTTCTCGGATGCGCGCATCCAGTTGAATCACTATTACTGCCTCTCCGAGGAGGAACTCCACCGTAAATGCTCCCGCGGGCCGGTGAACTTCGCATCCGATGCAAGCTACGGGCGCCGGGTGCGGCGGAAGGTGGCCGAGATCGAGCGCGCGACCGTTGAGGACCGCGCGGCGCCGGATTTCCTCGCCCGCGTCGGGCGGTCGGCTGCGGCCGGGCTGGAAGCGCGGCACGTCCGGTGATAGCGTCGCGCATTCGCGGAGGAGGGGGCTTGCCCTTTGCGGTCGCCAGGCCCGACTGAGGAGGAGAGGATGGAGCGCCTTCTTGTCATCAACTCGTTCGGGCCGATGGCAAGCACGCTTGTCGCCGGATTGGCCGAGAAATTCGGCTATTCCAACATCCCCCTGCGAAAGCTGCGTCTGAACAAGTACATTTCAGGGGACTTGTCCCTCGACTCGGGCGTCATGCAGAACCGGCTGCGGGAGAACCTCGAGGCGCACGCCAAACCCACGAAATCCGGCGGGGTCAGCGTGATCGAGCGCGACAACCAGGCGCCGGTGCGACTTGTCGATATCGACCGGGTGCGCGACCGCCTGCACCGAATGCAGAGCACCCGGTACCGGGAAATCTCGGAGCTCTTCTCCGACTGCCACGAGACCTACAGCGACGCGGTGATCTACAAGACACCCGTCCACACGCCCGGCTGGCATATCGAGTTGTGCGTGGACTTTCACAACTTCGACCCGGCGCGGCTTTATGACGGCTACCGGCGGCATTTTCCGCAGGTTCATTTCATTCACCTGCACCGCAGCTTCCGCGACTGGATCAACTCGCTGGCCTCCCAGGCGATGCACCAGTCCCGGCTCAAGCGCCGGATCAAGTTCTTTCCGCCCGCGCGCTACCGCGATTTCCAGCGCTACGAGCATGCCACAAGCCGCGTTCCCGGCCTGCACCTCGGGTTCGATGAGATGTTCGACACGCCGATCGAGGCGTTTGCCGAACGGCTCGCCTCCTACCTCGGGCTGCCGGTGCCGGATGTCGATTTCCGGCAGGAGAGTTACGACATGTACGGCAAGCTGCGCCCCTACGATGTCGCGTTCAAGCGGTTCGATGACGGCCGGAGCTACTTGCAACCCGGAACGCTCGACCGGCTGGAGGCGGCGGTCGAAAGCGGACGGATCGCACGTTTTCCGATGAATCTCGGGCTATGGGCGGATTACGTGCGGGACATGAGCCGATACAGGCGGACGATCGGGGAACCCGGGAAGTAACTGCGGCTGCGCGCGCTCAGTTCCCCGCCGATTGCATGATCTTCTCCACCCGCCGCAGGTCCTCGGCGGTGTCGACCGGGTAGGTCTCGTGCTTCGTGGGCACCATCTTCACCTTGTGGCCGTGTTCCAGCACCCGCATCATGTCCACGGACTCCGTGATCTCGTGCGGGGTGGGGGCGAGGTCGAGATATTTCAGCAGGAAGTCGCGGCGGAACGGGATGATGCAGACCTGCTTGCCGGAGTCGACGCCCTCGCCCGGCTTCCCGGTCGGGATCGCCATGCGCGAGAAGCACAGTGCGTTGCCCTGCAGGTCGCAGACCACCTTGATCACGTTGCGGTCGTGGAACTCGGACTCGCTGCGGATCTCGCCGAGAAGGTTGGTGACCCGCACGCTCTCGTCCTCGAAAAAGGGCGCCACCGCCTCGTCGATCATCTCGGGCCGGGTCATCGGCTCGTCGCCCTGGACCATGACGACGACGTCATAGGTCTCGCCGCGCATCGCCTCCAGCTTCTGCAGTGCCTCGGCGCAGCGGTCGGACGCGCGCTCGTGGCGGTCCGAGGTCATGATCGCGGTGCCGCCGATGCTTTCGACGAAGTCGCGGATTTCCGCGTCGCAGGTGGCGACGACCGTCTCGGACAGAAGCTTCGATCCGCGCGTGCCCTCGTAGACATGCTGGATCATCGGCTTGCCGGCGATCTTGGCCATCGGCTTGCCGGGAAAACGGCTGGAGCCCATGCGGGCGGGGATGAAGGCGACGATTTTCATGTCTCAGGTCCTGAATCGGGCAACGATCATCATGTGCGAGCTCAGCCCCGCCGCGGCGAGGGCGTCCTGCATCCGGGCCTTCTCGGCCTCGGACAGATAGGCGGCCATGGTGCGCCAGAACCGGTCTTTCAGGCGGTCGGCATTGTTGGCCATGATATCCATGTCGAGCCGGCCGGGCGTGGTCGCATCGAGCACCTCGAAGCCCATCCGCTCCAGCAGCTGCGCGGCGGATTTGGGGTTGAAGAAGTTCAGGTGATGCGGCGGCGAGACCGACTTGGAGTCCTCCCACAGCGCCTGGATATCGGCGCCCACGCCCGACAGCGTGGTGAACACGAACAGATCGCCGGGGGACATCAGGCGGCCCAGCGCGCCGATGAAATCGCGCGGGGAATGCAGATGCTCGAACAGCTCGAAGCTGACGAAGACCCGCGGGGCCGGGGGCAGGTCGCCCGGCGCGACGTCCTCGAGGAACGCCTCGATGACGGCCAGCCCCTTCTCGCGGCAGGCGTCCGCCAGGCCGGGGCCGGGCTCGATCACCACGGCCGGGCGCTCGGTTAGCTTGCCGATCTCCTCGGCGAAGATGCCGTAGCCGCCGCCGATATCGACGACCGTCGCCGCGCCTGCATCGTCCAGATGGGTCTCCATGATCTCGACCACGCGGCGCGCCTTCGGCTTCCACAGCTTCTCGCGCCGGGCCTCGGCGGTCTCGCGGTAGAACCGCGTCGCCCAGAAGCGGGTCGAGGGCGCCTCGCGGTAATAGGCCGAAAACGCCGAGGCCGGGGGGCGGGGGCTGACATAGAGTGTCTGGCAGTCGGGGCAGAGATCGTAGGTGAAGCCCGACTTGGTGAATTCCGGCGCGCCCTCGGCGCCGCAGGCCGGGCAGTCGATTGGCTCGCGCGGCGCGGTGCCGAAATAGGTCTCGGCATCCTCGGCGGCGAGCTTGAGGTATTCGTCGAACATTGCCTGGGGTCGGATGTCCTCTTCCTTCATCGGGCGTCTCCGTCCTGGGCCTCGGCGGCGAGCGGGTTGGCGATGGCGCTGCGCAGCGCGACCGAGTCGATCGAGTAGGCGAGGAAGCGGTAGCCTTCTGCGATCCGCGCGTGAAGGGCCTCCGGCGAGAGGTCCACGACATGAAGCCCCGCCGGCACGCCCGCCTGGCCCGCGACCTCGCGGATGCGGGCCAGCGCGGCGGTGAACTTGGGCGTGTCGAAGGCGCCTGTCTGTCCCAGCGAGGCCGACAGGTCGTAAGGCCCGATCAGGAGCGCGTCGATCCCCTCGACTGCGAGGATCCCGGGCAGGTTCTGGACGCCCGCGCGGGTCTCGATCATCACCGCGACGAAGGGGGCCTGGGCGAAGGCGCGGTAGGCCTCGAAATCGGTGCCGAAGAGGTTCGCGCGCGAGAACCCGACGCCGCGGGTGCCCGCGGGGGGCCAGCGGCAGGCATCCACCACGGCGCGGGCCTCTTCGGCGGTCGAGATCGTGGGCGCGATGACGCCCGCGGCGCCCGCATCGAGCGCCCGCTTGCATTCAAGCGGCGTCGACTCGGGCAGACGCACCATCGGCAGCGTGCCGCCCAGTTCGAGCGCGCGGAACATGTCGGGCAGCCGGTCATGGGCGATGGAGCCATGTTCCAGGTCGACCGCGACCCAGTCGTAGCCCGCACGGCCCATCACCTCGGCCACGTCGCTGTCGCCGAACTGCATCCAGCTCCCCACCGAGACACCGCCACCGGACAGGCGCTGCCGGAGCGCCGCGACTAGATCCGCTCTGACCACCCGGAAAAATCCTCCGTTTGCGGGCCGTCATGGGCCTGCTGCAGCGGCCCGTTCTCGGGCGTGCGGCGCAGGATGAAGCTGAGCCCGTGGGTTTCAGCCGCCTCCAGATCGGAGCCGGCATCGCCGATGAAGGTGCAGCGCCCGGGCGTCAGCCCATGGGCGGCGAGGCAGGTGGCCACGCCCGCGCCCTTGGCCTCGGGCGCGCCGCGCACGTCGCGGAACGCGTCCGCCAGCGACAGCGCGTCAAGAATGGCGCGGATCTCGTCCGTGGGCGTGCCGGTCACGAGGAAGAAGGGCCGCCGGTTCCGGTTTCCGCGCAACAGCGGCTCGACTCCCGGCACCCAGTCGGCGGCGATGACCTCGTCCACCACCCGGCCGGCGAAGCGGTCCAGCATGTCCCCTACGGACTGCTCGGTGACGGGCAGCCCGGCCCATCCGAGATAGAGCGGGATTTTCTCGTACCGCGACATGCCGCCATGGGCGTTGTGATGGTCGCGCACACGCGCCTTCAGCGCCTCGGGATGGCGGTCGAACAGCGCGACATAGGCGTCGGCCTTGGCCCGGACCGACTCCTTGATCACCCCGTCGAAATCCCAGAACACCGCTTCGGCGTTGCGGAAGGTTTCCAGGGGAGCGGCCGGCACGGCTCAGTCCTCCGTCCCGTTGCGGACTTCGTCGATCAGCTGCAACAGCCCCTGGCCCAGGTCGACATGCAGCGGCGAGACGTATTTGCGCCCCGGTTTCGGCATGTAGGCATAGGGCGTGCGCACGTAATGGCCGGTGCCCGTACGCTCCTCGAAGAGCACCTCGGTTTCGTAGCCGAGGATTTCGGAGATCATGTGCAGCACCTCGCGGATCGGCAAGAGTTGCTGACCGGTCAGCACCAGGCTGTCGTTGCGGAACTCCTCGCCCAGCGCGGCGACACTGGCTTTGGCCGCATCCTCGACATGGATGTATTCGCGCAGGGCGTCCGGGCTGCCGGTATAGGTGACCATGCCGTCGCGCAGCGCGTTGCGCACGATCCGGAAGAGCCCGTTGCTGTCGTCCGAGCGGGGGCCGTAGAGCGAGCCGTAGCGCAGGATCGTGTAATCGAGCCCGTAGGCGCGCTGGTATTCCTCGACATAGGTTTCGGCCGACTGCTTGGAGCAGCGGTAGAACCCGCCGGTCTGGCTGTAGACGTAGATGCTGCTGGCGAACACGAAGCGCTTGGCCCCCGCCGCCCGCGCGGCCTCCATCGCCAGGGCGTTGCCCAGGATGTTAACGCGGATCGTGTCGAGCGGCCGGTCCAGCGCCTTGTCCAGATCGGCCACGGCGGCAAAATTGTAGACATAGTCACAGCCGTCGATCGCCTCGGCCAGCGCCGCGGGGTCGGTGATGTCGCCGACGATCATCTCCTGCCCCTCGGCCAGCCATTTCGACGGTGCCCGGTCGAAGACCCGCACGCCGTGGCCCGCCGCCTGCAACGCGTCCGCGACATGGCTGCCAAGGAACCCCGCGCCGCCGAGGACCGCCGCCCGGCCCATCACGTCTCGTCCTTCTGCAGCACGTATTCGGTTTCGGGCACCGGGCTGCGCAGATCCTTGCCCCCGAAGAAGCGGACCACCTCTTCGGTCGCCTCGATCTCCATCCGGGTGCGGCAATCGACCGACATCGAGCCCATATGCGAGGTCAGGAGGCATTGCTCGATTCCGCTCAGCGGGCCGGCATAGGGCTCGTTCTCGAACACGTCGATCGCCGCGCCGCCCAGATGCCCCTCGCCCAGCACGCGGGCGAGGTCGGCCTCGTTCACGATGCCGCCGCGGCTGGTGTTGATGATCATCGCGTCGGGCTTCATCATCCGCAGGTGTTCCTCGCGGATCATGTTGCGCGTCACCCGGGTCATCGGCAGATGCAGGGTGATCACGTCGGCCTCGCGATAGATCGTCTCCTTGTCGGACCACTCGATCTTGAGCGCGTCGGCCACGTTGGGGTTGGGCTGGATGTCGTTGACCAGCACCCGGGGCGTGCCGAAGGCGGCCAGCCGGCGCAGCACGCGCCCGCCGATGCGCCCCGCGCCGATCACGCCGATGGTCAGGTCGGGGATGCGGCGGCCGAAGAACCGATGCCACTCGCCCTGGTGCATCTTGAGGTTCGAGACATGGACATGCCGGATGAGCGAGAGCAGCAGCCCGATGGTCAGTTCCGCCACCGCGGGCGCCGGTGCGTCGGGCGTGTAGGCCACCGCGATGCCGCGTTCGCGGGCGGCGTTCAGGTCCACGCTGTCCAGCCCGATGCCCACGCGCGAGATCAGCTTGAGGTTCGGACAGGCCGCGATCACCCGCCCGGTGATCGGCTCGGTCCCGGCGACGATGGCCACCGCGTCGCCCACCTGCTCGGCGATCTCCTCCTCGCGCAGCCGCCGGCCGATGGGGTTGATCACGTAGTCGAGCCCGGCCCCGCCCAGAAGTTCGAAGGGCAGCCGGTTGCGCTCGCCGAAGGGCACCGTGGAAATGAACACCTGGCTCATGTTCTGTCGTCTCCGTTCATCCGGGCGCGCTAGGCGCCGCTGGCGGGGCAATCCGATCCGCCACGCGCGCCACCGCGCCGCGCGGGTCCCCGAATATCTCGCGGTAGCGTGCGGTCATCGGCGCCGCCGTTTCTTCGCGCCGTTCAATGGCAGCTTGGGCAAACCGGCGCAAGTCCGCCTCGGTCGTGGCTGCCGCGACGAGGCCGAGATACCGGTAGGGGAAGGCTGGCGTTCCGTCCGAGGCGCGCAACGCATCGGCGGTATCGCACTCCGGCAGCCCCGCGAGGTCGAGCCACTCGACCGCCGGCACGCCCAGCGCGGCCATGTCGGTGACCACCCCGGAAAAGAAGGACAGCGCGAAGGCGCAGCGCGGGGCGAGCGCGAACCAGTGCGCGTTGGTCTCGAACCAGGTGCGTCCCAGCCCGGCGGCGCCGAACGCGGTTTCGTAGAGGTCGGTCTGCGCAAGAGGCACAAGCCGGCGGCCCCGCTGCTTGGGATGCCGCTTGACGACGATCGGGAGGTCTACCTCGTCGGCCACCCGCTTCAGTGCCTTGAGGGCCGCGAGCTTGCGCCCCTTGGGCAGATAGGAGGGGTTGTGCGACCGCGAGATCAGCCCGATGAACCGTTCTGGCAGCGGATCGAGCGCTGCGGCGTCCTCGCGCCGGACGCGAGCGACCCAGTCCGGCTCGTGGCGGGGGATCCCCACCGCGTGGAGCCTGTCTTCGGGCAGTCCGTAGGTTTCGCGGTAATAGGGGCGCTCCAGCTCGCTGAACAAGAACGTGTCGGGCTTCAAGGCGCTCTCCGTCGCGCGGAAGCCTGGCCGTGCGCTCGGGGTGCGGCCTCCATCCGCGATGTTGATGCCGTGGCAAAGCGAGTAGCTGGCGGAGAACAACTCATCCGGAACGATCCCGGCGTTGTAGGGCTTGTGTTCTTCATAGACATCGTAAAGCAGCACCGGGCGAGCCCCGATCAGCCGTGTCTCCGCAAGCGGGACGGGCCGGTCGGACCGACCACGCCCCCTGCCAAGTGCGGCCGAGATCCGGCCGGTGAGGGGCTTCTGCGCCCCGGCCGCGCCGATTATCGCCATGAGGCTGTCCGACTCGCGCCAGGTGCCCGACGGCGCGCGCCATATCACGCGGTCGGTGAGGCGGTCGAGCGAACGGATGAGCAGGGACCTCGACCTGATCTCGTCGACGAATTTCGGCTGCGGCAGGATCACGGTCAGACGGTGCGCCGGGTCGCGGGTCTTCAACTCCGCCAGCACCGGCAGCCAGTTATCGACGATGCCGGTACTGGGCGAGACGAGGAAGGCGAGTTCGCGGCTCATCGTGCACCGGTTGGGGCCGGGCCGTGGTCGGCCCCGGCCGCCCGGAAGCCGTGCCGGGGAAGGAGTGGCTTGGTCGTCATCGCGACGGGTATAGAGTGCCGGGCGCGACCGGTGCAACGGCCGGGATGCCGGGGCGGGCTAGCCGCGCGCGGTGATGTGGAAGACGCCGTCGCCGGTCAGCCTGCGCGCGGCGACGCGGTGGAACCGGTCGAGGCGGCCGCGGAACAAGGCAAGGCGGTCGTCGATCTCGGCATCGGTAAGACCGCCGGGCCATTTCGGATCGCTCGGGCGCAGCCGGTCGCGGCCAAGCAGCCGGCGCAGGGGGCCGATCACCGGGTGGTCTGGGCGCACGGGGCCGGGCGCGGCGCAGAGCCCGCGCGCGGCGGCGATCCGTTCCAGATCGTCGACGATGCGGTCGGCGGAAGCGCGCGTCTCGTCCCAGTCGAAATAGCCGTGCAGGTGTGCCTCGGTCACGGGGTCGCGGGGCAGGGCGCCCGCAAGCGCCCGTGCCAGCAGGTCGAGCAACGCGGCTACGTCCTCGGCCACCGGGCCGGTCGTATTCAGCACCGGGTCCTCGTAGCGCGGGTCGCGCCCGGGCAGGTAGGAGACCGTCGGCCGGCCCATGAAGAAGGACTCGATCGCCGTTGTGCAGCCATGGTGGAACATCGCGTCGGCAGCCATAAGCCAGGGGCCGACCGGTCCCTCGTATACGACATGGCAGCCGGGCCGGCCGGCCAGCGCGGTGCGCCAGGCGCCCTGGTCGTCGCTCGGATGCGGGCGCACCACCACCGCGTGATCGGGGAAGCGCGCGCGGATCGCGTCGATGGCATCCACGAACGCGGCCAGCGCGGTTTCGCCATGGGCGATGGCGCCCATGAACCATTCCCGTTCCGCCTCGGTGCGGAGATTGCCGTTCTTCTCGGCCTGGTCGAGCGGGAAGTCGCGGCCGCGGGCATGGATGGCGATCGCGAAGTTCGAGGGCAAGAGGATGAACCGCCCGAAGCGCCGGCGCAGGTCGGCGGCCGCGTCCTCGTGGATCGCGTTGAGCGGCGGGCGCCAGAGATCGATCCGCGGGGAGCCGGTAACGCGGAACTTGGCGGCGCTTGCCGGGAACCCCCCGGCAAGGATTTCGCGCTGTTGCTCGCCCCAGACGTAGTAGGCCTCGGTCATCGCGAGGGTGCGGTCGTCGAGACGGGTGGCCAGAAACCGGCCGGGCCGCGTGTAGACCGACTGCGATTCCTCGTCGCTCACGACAAGCACATGACCCAGGCGGTGAAGGCGTTCCAGTTTGGGCGTCTTGACGTGGTCGATGCTCTTTTCGAAGACGATGGCACGGGGCAGGCGATGGGCGCGCCGGCGCAGCGCGTTCTGACGGCCCAGCAGCACCTCGAACCCGCGCTCGGCGGCGCAGCAGGCCAGAAACAGCCGCGCGTCCAGTTCGCGGGGCTTCGTCTCGATATAGACATGCAGCCAGCCGCGTCCCCGGCCGGCGCAGGCTGAGGTCATTCTCCGTTCTCCCGGGCCGTGATACCGCCTGCGACCTAGCCCATCGGAATTCGCAGGACTAGCGGAATCGCACGGCCGCGGCGCGCCGCCCGCGCGCCTTGCGACCGATCGCCTCGCGCAGCGGTGCCGACACCGGCCTGTCACGTTCGAGGTGCAGGCTCCTGCCGTCGGGGACCATGGAGGAGGTATGGCGGGGCAGACGGGCTGGGGCAAGCGGGGGCGCGCGGTGGCTCTGATGGCGGCGGTGGCGCTGTCCGGCCCGGCGCCCGCCGCGCCCCTTCCAAAGGGCGAGGGGCTTGCGACCGTCCGCCGGGAATGCACCCGCTGCCACTCGCTGAGGAACATCCGCGACAGCGACGGCTTCACCCGCGAGGAATGGCGCGACTTCGTCTTGCAGATGACCGACCTTGAACGGCGCCCGGCCGATCTGGAGGCTGTGGTCGATTACCTCGCCGAGCATTTCCCACCCTTTGAATGACCGGCGGCGCACTGCGACGTTCTGTGCATCAGGGTGAAATGGAACTGTCACAATTCCATTGAACGCATTGGTTACGGTCATGAACGTGCGCCCCGAACGGGGCGGCGCGCGGCGCCGCGATGGCGCTGCATCTCAAGGCAATGAACAACCCAGAGGTTTCCCCTATGACCCGCAAGACACTGCTTCTGGCGAGCACCGCGCTCCTCGCGGCGCCCGCCTTTGCCGACGACGTGGAGTTCGCCCCGGTACCCTTCCCGAATACCGACGAGTTGAAGCGTGCCGTGCTGGCCTCCGAAAGCGTCACCATCGGCGGCGAGACCCACGAGATCGGCTATCGCGTGATCGCGCGCGGCGGGGACAAGATCGGCGACACCAACTTCGCGCTGATGGTCGACGAAAACGGCGACCCGATCCGGGCCGAGGACGGCTCGGAATACGTTTCGGTCTCGGCCGACTTCTCGTCGCTTCTGACCGTCGGCGACAAGATCTTCAACGTTACCCATTTCGAATCGCGTCCCGGCGGCATGTACCTGACCGAACTGCAGCAGGACGCCGAGACGGGCGAGTTGTCCCCGGTGTGGACAAAGCCCATCGACTTCTCCGACTGGGGCGGCCTCTGGGTGCCGTGTGCCGGTTCGGTGACCCCGTGGGGCACCCATCTGGGCTCGGAGGAATACGAACCGAACGCGCGCGAGGTCCACGAGGCCGAGGCGCTGGAAGATATCGACGACTACTTCTACCCGATGGCGCGCTATTTCGGCGTGCAGCCCTCGGAGATGTCGCTCGACGAGTTCCGCGAGGCGTTCAACCCCTACGCCTACGGCTACCCGACCGAGGTCGCGGTGTCGGAGGACGGCGAGGCCAGCGTCACCAAGCACTACGCGATGGGCCGCATGGCGATCGAACTGGCCTACGTGATGCCCGACGAGAAAACCGCCTACATCTCGGATGACGGCACCAATGTCGGCCTGTTCATGTTCGTCGCCGACGAGCCCAGCAATCTCCAGGCCGGCACGCTCTACGCCACCAAGCTGACCCAGACCTCGGGCGAGGGTGCTGGTGAGTTCGACATGGAGTGGGTCAGCCTCGGCCACGCCACCAGCGACCAGATCAAGGATGTGATCGACCAGAAGCCCGCGTTTGCGGACATCTTCGAGACCGGCGAGGCGGGCGAGAACGGCACCTGCGGCGAAGGCTTCACCTCGATCAACACGACCAACGGCCATGAGTGCCTGGCGGTGAAGGACGGCATGGACGTCGCCGCCTCGCGGCTGGAAACCCGCCGCTACGCCGCGATGATGGGTGCCACCACCGAGTTGCGCAAGGAAGAGGGCATCACCTTCGACCGCGAGAGCGGCAACCTCTTCGTCGCCATGTCGGAAATCGGCAAGGGCATGGGCGCCAGCACGAAGCAGGACGTCGGCGGCCCCGACCACATCCAGCTTGCCGACAATCCCTGCGGCGCGGTCTACGCCCTGCCGGTCGGCGGAAATGCAGAGATCGGCTCGGGCTACGTTGCCCATTCGATGGCGGCCCTCGTCGCCGGAACGCCGACGGAATATGCCGAGGACAGCGAATTCGCGGGCAACACCTGCGACGTGGACGGCATCGCCAACCCCGACAACATCACCTTCATGACGGGCCACAATACGCTGATCATCGGCGAGGATACCGGCTCGGGCCACCAGAACGACGCGATCTGGGCCTATGACATGGACGAGGGGGCGCTGACGCGCATCCAGACCACGCCCTACGGGTCCGAGACGACCTCGCCCTACTGGTATCCGAACATCAACGGCTGGGGCTATTTGATGAGCGTGATCCAGCATCCCTACGGCGAGTCCGATCAGGACAAGCTGGCCGACCCGGCCGACGCGATGGCCTATGTCGGCTATGTCGGGCCGTTCCCGGCCAAGTGAGGTCCGGCAAAAGAGACACATCGGGGGGGGCGCCGCCGGCGCCCCCCCCCTGGCCATCCGACACGAGGGGAAGACCACCCATGCGCCGCATCACGACCGCCCTTGCCCTGACCCTGGCCGCGGCGCCCGCCGCCGCGTTCGACCTGAAGGACAAGACGCTGACGAATCCGACCGCCTACATCCCGTCGCAATGCTACACCGCGACGATCGATGCCGAGGGCGAGGCGCATAACCCCTGCTCGACCTGCCATGTGCGCTCGCGCGCGCCGAACTACATCATCGGCGATGCCGGTCTGCAACTGGAATACGCGTTCCCGAAACCGGCGCTGACGAACCCCTGGAGCAACCTCTTCGTCGATCGGACCGAGGCGATTGCCGCCGTGCCGGACGCCGAGATCGACGCCTACGTGGCGCAAGGCAACTATTTCGATCCCGACGGCACGATCACGCTGGCCCGCGTGCTGAACGACCTGCCGCCCGAATGGGACGAGGACGGCGACGGGGAATGGGCGGGCTATGTGCCCGACTGCCATTTCAACTTCGATGCCGAGGGGTTCGATCATGCCCCCGACGGCACGCCGACCGGCTGGCGCGCCTTTGCCTATGTGCCGCTGCCGGGGGGCTTCTGGCCCACCAACGGCTCCACCGACGACGTTCTGATCCGGCTGGCCGACCCGTTCCGAACCACCGAGGACGGCACCTATGATCGCGAGATCTACAAGGTCAACCTAGCCATCACCGAGGCGCTGATCTTGCGCGCCGACGTGACGATCGACCCGGCCGACGAAACCCGCCTGGGCGTCGATCTCGACAAGGACGGCACGCTCGGCACCGCCGAGAGGGTCGCCTACGACTGGGCGCCGCTCGAGGGCCGGATCATGTCCTGGGTGGGTGCGGCGAAGGGCGAGGGGTTGGCCGCGGGGCTGTTCCCCCTGGGCACAGAGTTTTTGCACACGGTGCGCTATATCGACGTGTCCTCCGGCGAGGTCGCTATGGCGCCGCGCATCAAGGAGGTGCGCTACGGCGTCAAGACGCTGTGGCAGAGCTATGCGGATCTCGAGGTTGGCGGGCTGCTCGAAGCCAAGGAGCGCGCCGATTTCCCCGACCGGATCGCGATGTTCGAGGGCTCGCTCGAAGAGGGTATCTATAACGGTATGGGCTGGCGCTATCAGGCCTTCATCGAGGATGCCGAGGGCGACCTGCGCCCGCAGAGCTTTGAGGAAACGGTGTTCTGCATGGGCTGCCATGGCGGGGTTGGGGTGACGGATGACGCCGCCTTCGCCTTTCCGCGCAAGTTGCCCGCCGACAGCGCCCATGCCCGAGGCTGGTATCACTGGACGCAGAAGTCGCTGGCGGGCACGCCGGAGCCGTTCCGGGCCGATGGGCGCCGCGAACTCCTGACCTATCTGGAGGAGAACGGGGCGGGAGACGAGTTCCGCAACAATTCCGAGGTGATCCAGCGCTTTCTCGATGCGCGCGGCGAGGTGCGTCCCGAGGCCGCCGCGGCGCTCAAGGACGACATCTCGGTGCTGCTCTTCCCGTCGGCAGAGCGCGCCCGGACGCTGAACAAGGCCTATCGCGAGATCGTCCGCGAGCAGAGCTATATCAAGGGGCGCGATGCGGTGGCGGCGCCGGCGCAGAACGTGCATCGCGAAGTGGAGCCGAACCAGCCCACCGGGGTCGAGCAACCGACGCCCGCGTCGCTCTGGTAGCGGGCGCAGGCGTCGGCGAAATCATGCCGCATGGGGCGTTAACCCATGGGCAGGGTGATTGCGTCATCTTGTCCGTAAGGAAACTTGCGGATACGTCCCCAAGCAATGACCGAGGATCGCCAGAACGGCCCCGGCGCGGTCACCGCCGAGCAACGCGCCGACGAAATCGCCCGCGCCTTCGACCGGTTCGCGCCCGACAGCCAGCCCGCGTTCTGGCGCGGCCCGGTTGTGGTCACGCTCGGGCTTGCGCTGGCGCTGACGGGCGGCGCCTTTATCGGGCGTGATCTTCTGACACGCCCCGCGGCGCCCAGCACGCAAGTGATGCAGGCCCCGACCGCAGCGCCGCAGCCGCCCGCGGACGCGGCCCCCCGAAACGCAGCTGCCGCCGAGGCGCCGGTCGCCCGGCCGCCGGTCGCGGCACGCCCGGTGCGCGCCGTCGCGCCCCGGCCGGCCGCCCCGGTGGTGGCCGATGCACCCGCGCCTGCGGCGCCCTCCGCGATCCGCCCGCGTCCCCGGCCGGACAGGGCGCCTGTCGCGCTGGCCGCGGCCGCGATGCCGGCCAAGTTGCGCCCGCATCCGCGGCCCGCCGCCATGCCCGCCACCCGCCTTGCCACCTTTCCCGCAAGCCTGGCTGCGACCGGGCCCGTCGAATCCTGCCCTGTGCGCCTGGCCGCCGGGATGCCGCGCCGCCCGGCCGGCGCCGCGTCAGGCAGCGCGCTCGCGGCCCGCATGTCCGGGCTGGGCGGCAGCGACCGCGACCGCCTGATCGCGCGCGAACTGCTCGCCGGCAACATGCCGGACTTCCTGCGCCGACTCACTCCGGTCACGATCGCCGGGCCGTTGCCGAACGGCCGCCGCGCCGAGGTGACGATCTGCGTCACCCCGGACTACCTCGCGCTCGGGTCCGACGGCGATTTCCTGCGCGTCCCGATGGGCTTGCCCGCCGCGGCCCGGATCGCCGACCGGTTCGGCTTCCTGCTGCCGACGACGCGGATGGTCGACGCGATCTATGCCGAGGCGCCGCGGCGGCTGGCGCCCCGGCCGATGACGCCGGGCGCCCAGATGACCTCGACTCGCTATTTCTGGCAGCACAACCGCACCGTCGAGGGCCAGACCGGCGGGCGCGCCGGGCTGCTGACGGCGGGGCAGAAGAAGGACCTGGTGCTGACCAACCGGCTGCGGCGGGCTCCGGGCCGCGTGGCGATCTACGGGTGGCACCGGCCGAATGGCGAGCCGATCCAGCCGCTCTCGACGGTGCACGGTGCGGCCTATGCCGATTACAGCCACGGGGTGCGGCTGGTGAGCCGGACGGCCTTCGTGAACGGGCGCGCGGTGCCGTTGGAGGATCTTCTGGCCGACCGGGCCTATGGAGAACTGATCAGCGGCGAGGGGCCGATCGACGCGCCGGTCCGGCTCCTGGCCTCGCTCTACCGCTAGCGGCCGCGCGCCGGGATCCCTGCAAGCATTCCACCAGGGATTTCGCCCCGAAAACCCTGTCGCGCCAAGACGCTAGCGCAGGCTCTTGCAGCAGCGGAATCCCAGGTGGTAATTGGCGTGGCTCGCCTGGCTCATCACCCGGTCGCCGTGCCAGTAGGGCGCGCGCCAGCGGCACCAGTCGGGATGCGCGCGGTAGCTGTCCCAGATGAACCACGATCCCTTCATCTCGGTCACGCCCAGCGTCCGGCTGCCGCGGCTGGCCATCTGGTCGGGCGCGAGCGGCAGGTTCATGTGTTCTGCCGCGTTGCCGTTCACGTCCAGCACGCCGAGCGGGCTTTCGCAGTCGGGAAAGCTGCCGGCGGGATAGGTGTTCGATCCGCAATTCCGCCAGCCGCCGCCCGCGCAGCTCGCGCTCTTGGCGCTGGCCTGGGCGCAGACGCCCGCGCGGAAGCCGGGGCCATAGCTCCAGCGCTTGCCCCCTGCATATTGCGCGTTATGCGCCGCGCGCATGCGTTTCACCGCCGCCGAGGCCGAGACCCCGCGGGCGAGGTCGAACCGATAGTCGGCCGGGCCGAGCGTTCCCTGGCAAGCGCCCTCCCATTCATGGGCGTCGCAGAGCCGCTTGCCCTCGGCCGCGCAGATCTCGGCCGCTTCCTTCGCTTTCACCCAGACGACGGGGTAAGCGCAGGGGATATTGGGATACTCGAACCGGTCGATGCAGGCGGTCGCGTCCTCGGGCCGCTGGGTTGCCGGGTCGTAGAGCGGCGCCATGTACTTCGCCCCGCAGATCCGCTCGAAGCGGGGATTGGCGTAATAGGCCAGCGCATCGCCGCCCGCGCGTGCGTGGCAGGCCGCGCGGCTCATCGCGTGACGGGTGATTGCCGGGTTACCCTGTCCGATGAAGCCCGAGCGCGCGAAGATTGCCTTGACGCGGTCCAACCGCGCGCCGGTGACGCCCCGCACCGTGCCGAGTTCGCGGAACAGCGCGGCGTTGGTCTCGGCCATGCTTTGTGCGGCGCCGGGCTGGCCGGCGCCGGCCAGCAGGACCGCCAGAACAACAAGGGTGCGCGTCATTCGCGGGTCTCCTTGCGCAGAAGGTAGAAGAAATCCCGGTTGTCTGCGGCGCCGATGAAGCGAGGCACCCGGCGGCCGTCGCGGCTGGGCGGGTCGATCTGGGCCATACCGGCGACAAGGTGCCGTGTGTCGATGCGGCCTTCCCCATCGGGGGTGTAGACCGCCACATAGGTGTGCTCGATCGCGTTCATGTCGAGCAGCATCGCGTAGTCGCAGCCATAGGCCTGGAACACGCGGGCCATGGCCGAGGGCGTCGCGGTCGAAAACCAGGCATAGACGAGGAACGGCCCGTTCGGCCCGGGCCGGAGACAGGCCCCGGCCCTGAGCGTGCGCAGCTCCGCCTCGGCCGAGCCGGACCAGTTGCCTTCCAGCCAGTTGGCGACCAGCGGGCCCGGCACGCCCTTGCCGGTGGCGGAGTCGGGGGCGACCAGAGGCACGCCGTTTTGCCGGGCAAAGCGGATGCGCGGCAGCAGCCGGTCGTCCTCGCGCGCCCATGTCTTCATGCCCACCGTGCCGTCGGTCAGCACGTAAAAGGTGGCGAGGTCCGGCTGGAGCCGGCTCAGCACCGTGCCGTGGACGACGAAGCCGTAATGGTATCCGTGGTTCTCGAGTGCCCGCGGTCCGAACCTGAAGGCGCCGTGGCTGCGCTTGAAGCCGCCGGTGAAGGTGGCGGCGGCGCGCCGTGCGGCGCTGGGCGGCAGCAGCCCGGTGGGCGCCAGGGGCGCGGGCGCGCCGATGCCGTCGGGGCCGGGCAGGCCGGGCGTGCGGTCGCGGGGGCGGGGCGACCAGTCGAGCCGCGGATGCTCGGTCCCGGTCTCGTAGCCGATCTCGAAAAGCGAGAGGTCGAAGCCGACCAGGTAGACATCCGCGCGTGATTCGATTCCGTCGAGAGTCCGCGGACCGTCCTTTGCGCGCAGGATCGCCGGGTCGATCATCCCGGGGTGCAGCGCCGATGCATAGACGCCCGGCGCGCCCTCGACGGCATACCAGGCGCCCATTTCCATTCGCTCGGGGTTGGCGCCGACCAGGTCGAAAGTCATCGTTGTATACATCACCGGGTCGTCGCGCAGTCGGGCGCGGCCCAGCCCTTCCGCCGCGCGACCGGCCTCCGCGGTGCCGAGGATCTCGCCGCTCGCGAGATAGCGGTCCTTGTAGAGAGTGTTCTTGACGAACCCGACCAGACTTTCACCGAAGGCCACGTTGTCGCGCAGGAATTCGGCGGTGCGTTCCAGGCTGGTGCGCGTGCCTGCCACGCGGTTGCGCAGGTACAGCCGCCCGCCGCAGAGTTCCGCAAAGGGCAGGCCGGTCGCGCGGGCCGTCGCGAGCTGCGGCGTCGCGCCGGCCCAGGGGCGGCAATGCTGGGTCGACTGCGCCCCGGTCAGCGCAATGGCGGGGTCCGGCCCGTCCGTGAGCGCGATGCCCTGCGTTCGCGGCGCGGGGTTTTCCAGGTGATAGGCCTCGGGTTCGGCGCCGGGCCAGGACACGTCCAGAAGGAACCAGCCATTCGCGGCTGGGTTCAGCGCGGTGAGTTTCAGCCGCGTGCCGTCGGCCGCGGTCGCGGTCTGCTCGGCGCGAAAGACCTGCAGGTCGACGACCCGCTTCGGACGGGGGGCGAGGGCGAGGGCGTTGCGCCGGGCCAGTTCCACCGCACTGGGCCGCTCGGGGGAGGCGCCGGGCGCCACCCCGTTCTCCGCAGGTGCCATGCCAGGCCAAAGCGCGACGCACAGCGCGGCCAGAAGGCGCCAATGCGGTCCGATGCGGTCGCAGGCGGTCATCGCTACCAGAACATGCCTTCCCCAAACGCCCGGCACCGCGCAATCGGGCCGGTCCGCTGGGTCGAAGCCTACCGATGGCCAACCCGTTCGGGCAAGTCCGGGATTCCCTCAGAACCCGTAATAGTCGCGGAACCATGCCACGAAACGGGCCACGCCGTCGCGGAAGCCGGTTTCGGGCCGGTAGCCGGTCAATCGCATCAGCAGGCCGGCATCGGCCCAGGTGGCCGGGACGTCGCCGGGCTGCATCTCCATCAGGTTGCGGATCGCGGGGCGGCCGAGCTCGGCCTCCAGCGCGTCGATGAAATCGGTCAGCTTCACGCTTTCGGAATTGCCGATATTGACGACGCGGAATGGCGCCACGGGGCTGAGGCTGTCGCCCTCGGGGACGATGCCGTCCGCGGGTCGCTCGGGCACCGCGTCCATCAGCAGACGGATTCCGCGCACGAGGTCGCTGACATAGGTGAAGTCGCGCCACATCTCGCCGTGATTGTAGACGTCGATCGGTTCGCCCCTGGCGATCTTCAGCGCGAACTTGATCGGCGCCATGTCGGGCCGGCCCCAGGGGCCGTAGACCGTGAAGAAGCGGAACATCGTGCTGGGCAGGTCGTGCAGGTGGGCATAGGCGTGGCCCATCGCCTCGGCCGCCTTCTTGGTGGCGGCGTAGATCGTCAGCGGCGTGTCGGCCTTCTGCGTTTCGGCGAACGGCATCTCGGTATTCGCGCCATAGACCGATGAGGTGGAGGCGATCAGCAGGTGGCGCACGCGGTGCCGCCGGGCGGCTTCCATCACGTTGAAGGTGCCGATGAGGTTCGCGTCGATATAGGCACGCGGGTTTTCCAGCGAGTAACGTACCCCCGCCTGGGCGGCGAGATGGACGATCATGTCCGGGGCGAACTCGTCGACGGCCGCCGCAAGCGCCGCGTCGTCCTCCAGCATCGCCTCGGTCGCGGCAAAGCCTTGCTTTTGCAGCAGCCGTTCGTTGCGGCGCCGCTTGAGGGTGATGTCATAATAGTCGGTGAACCCGTCGAAGCCATGTACCTGATGGCCTTCGTCGAGAAGTAGGTCGGCCAGATGGTAGCCGATGAAGCCGGCGGTGCCGGTGATGAAAATGCGCATGATGGGGCCTGCCTCGGGGCGTCGTGATCGCGCCCCTTATAGGGCAGGCCCCGCCGCGTCGGCCAGACCTCGCGCGACAATGGTGGCGGCGGCTACCGGGTCAGCGGATGCGGAAGTCCTCCAGCTTGGCGCCTTTCTTCAGCGCCTCGTCAAGCCAGTTCGGACGCCGGCCGCGCCCGCTCCACGTTTCCGCCGCATTGTCCGGATTGCGATACTTTGGGCTGGATTTCGCACGTCGCGACTTTTTCCCGACGATTTCATCCAGTGAAAAACCGTACTCCTTGGCCTTTTCCTCGAGCGCCGCGCGGGCCTTGGCCTTCTCGCGTTCGTGATACGAGCTAATGGCTGCCTCCACGTCCTTTCGCAGTTGTTTCAGTTCGTCCAGAGACAGTTTGTCGAGGTCTTTCGCCATGTTTTGCTCCTGCGGCTTCGGCTCGATAGGGAATTCATCTCATTACACAAGTACGCTTGTTGGACAAATGGTCATACATGCCACTTTAGACAGGTCTTTCACGGAAGCGAAGGGAATTCAAACCAGATTTGGCTTGCTCGGGCGTGGTCCATGTCCGAAAGTCGGCGAAAGACTGCCGCAAATCATTAACGGTTGCCGGTCGCCTCGGCATCTGCACCGGACGTTCAACTTTTTCGGTGGGTGAAACGGCGTTCATAGACGTTGATCGTAGTCGCCGACGGACGGCTCGGTGCGGATTACCCGGTCGAGATCGGCGAAAATGGCGCGCAGTTCAGCGTCGCTTTCCGGGCTTTCGCAGACCACCACCAGGTTCGGCGTATTCGACGACGCGCGCACAAGCCCCCAGGCGCCGTTTTCGAGCATTACCCGCGCGCCGTTGACGGTGACGATGTCCGCGATCTTCCGGCCTGCCAGCGTGCCGCCGGATGCACGCAATTCCTCCAACTTCTCGACCAGTCGCTCCAGTACGTGGTATTTCTGTGTGTCGGAGCAATGCGGCGACATCGTCGGGCTGGACCAGGTGCGGGGCAGGGCCTCGCGAAGCTGGGACAGCGAGCGGTCGGGATTGCGGTCCATCAGCTTGCAGATTTCGACCGCCACCCGCATCCCGCAATCGTAGCCGCGGCCCACCGGCCCGGCGAGGAAGTAATGCCCCGATTTCTCGAACCCGGCCAGCGCCCCGGTGGCGTGGACCCGGCGCTTCATGTGGCTGTGGCCGGTTTTCCAGTATTCGGTGGTCGCGCCGGCGGCCTGCAATTCGGGGTCGCTCTGGTAGAGCCCGGTCGATTTCACGTCGACGACGAATTTCGCCTGCGGGTAGAGTTTCGCGTAGTCGCGGGCGAGGATCACGCCCATCTTGTCGGCGAAGATTTCTTCGCCGGTATCGTCCACCACGCCGCAGCGGTCGCCGTCGCCGTCGAAGCCCAAGGCGAGGTCGGCGCCGCTTTCCCGCACCGCGCGCGCCATGTCATGCAGCATTTCCATGGCTTCGGGGTTGGGGTTGTAGTTCGGGAAGGTGTAATCGAGCTCGCAATGGAGCGGCACCACCTCGACGCCGATGCGGTCGAGGATCTCGGGGGCGAAGTCCGAGGCCGTGCCGTTACCGGTGGCGCAGACCACCTTGAGCTTGCGGGTCATCCGGAATTCCCCGACGAGGTCGTGGATATACGCCGCGCGCAGGCCGTCGGTGCGCTCCCAGGCCCCGCCCGGATGCGCCTCGCCCTCGCCGTTCAGCACGATGTCGCGCAATTCGGCCATTTCCTCGGGGCCATGGGTCAGCGGCCGCTCGAACCCCATCTTGACCCCGGTCCAGCCGTTTGGGTTGTGGCTCGCCGTGACCATGGCCACGGCCGGCACGTCGAGATGGAACTGGCTGAAATAGGCCATCGGCGACAGCGCGGTGCCGATGTCGCGGACGGTGATACCCGCCTGGATCAGCCCCAGGATCAGCGCCTGCTTGATCGCCAGCGAATAGTCGCGGTAATCGTTGCCGACCGCGATCTCCGGGCGGATGCCGCGGCGTTGCATCTGCGTGCCGAGCCCGAGCCCCAGCGCGGTCATGCCGGGCAGGTTGATGTCCTGTGGATAGCGCCAGCGCGCGTCGTATTCTCGGAACCCCGTGGGCGCGATCATCGGCTCGCGCAGGAAGTCCCAGGAATTGGGCGTCACGTGGTCGATCGGTCGGATCATCGGGCGGCTCCCTTCGCGCTTTGGCGGGCTGCGGCTTGTCTTAGAGCATGATCGCGCGCCTGCACAGAGGCGCCGGCTCATGGCCTCCGGCCCCGGGTGCGGCAGCCCGCCCGGGGCCCCGTTGCTGCGCACTCGGCTCAGGCCGCCCGGGCCGGTTCCGCCACCGGCTGCGCCTCGCGCGCATAGCGGGCAGGCATGCCCAGCACGGCGTATCGGCGGCCGTCCTCCTCGTTCCGGTAGCTCTCGCCCATCTGGCGCACGTCGTAGCCGATCTGCCGAAGCCCCCGCATCAGTGCGAGCGAGGACAGGCAGATCATCTGCGTGGCGCCGCGGGATCGGGCGATGCCCACAAGGCCGTCGACGATCAGGCGGAGGCACCCGGCGCGGTCCGCGGCGGTTTCGAGACTGTCGTCGATCACCAGTCGCGTGCATTCCCACACCCCGGGGCTTGCGATGTCCTCGGGCATGATCCGCGGGGGAATATGCGGCAGCTTGCCCTGGTAGGCATCGCGCAGCATGTAGGTGTGCGGTCCCCAGGTCGAGGTGGTCGGCATGCACCGGGCGCCGCCGACCATGCGGCCCTCGCGGATCACCACCGAGTAATGCGCCTGGGGCGTGTCGTACTGGTCCATCTCGACGGTGCCGTCATGGGGCACGTCCCAGCCCAGTTGATCGACGAACACGCGCTTTCTTAGGGCGAGGAAATCGTAGAAGGCGGTGCCGTGTTGGTGAAGGTCGGAAAAGGTGAAGGTCAGGGTTTGCATGGGGGGTCCTCCTGGTCTGTCCCGGCGCAAATGTGCGGGAAGGAGGGGCGTACTCCCAACCTTTAAGTTGAGCGATCCGATGCAGGCACATCTTTTGAGCAAGTGCCTGTTGCAGAGAGATGCACGAAAACAACCTTAGGGTGAATGGGTGCTTTTGCGAACGCCTAAAGCGGTACGCTTCTTGAAGTTTCTCTAAGAGAATCAGCGGTCAGAGAACGCCGTGGCTGCGGGCGATCGATGCCGCCTGCGAAGGGGTCTGCGCGCCGAGTTTGCGCTTGGCATTGGCCAGCCGTGCCTTGACCGCGCTCATCGAAATGTCGAGTTCGGCGGAGATTTCCTTCAGACGCATGCCATTGGCCTGCATCCGCAGGGCTTCGGTCTCGGCGCGGGTCAGCTTGCGCGGCGGGGCGCCCGCCTTGTGGAGCTGGGTCAGGATGGCGAGGAGTTCGTGCATCTCGAAGGATTTGAAAGGCCGGTCGCCGCGCGCGAAATTGCCGTAGCTGCGGCGCCCCTGTTCGTCGGGGCAGACGACGCTGGCCACCGCGCCGTAGCGCATCCCGTAACGCCGCGCATCGGCCAGCACGTTGCGGGGGTCGTCGTGCCCCAGCCGATCCCAACCCGTGACGCCGGTATGCCCGTAGACCCATTTCATGATCGGGTCGTGGACCACCAGACCGTTGACCGTGTAGTATTCCACCCAGCTTTCGGGCAGGCGGTTGAGTTCCTCTGCCGGATAAGAGAAGCCGACGCGCAGACCGACATAACAACCGGCGGGTGCAAGTTCGCTCAGTCGATCTGCATATCTCTTCATGAGGTTCATGGCGCGACCCGGCTGCTTACGGTCGTTTCAAATCAATCGGGAACGATGTATTCAGTCTTAGTAACAGGTGGCGGCACAGAAAGCCACTCAACTTTTGCGCGAATGGTGGGGTAAGTGATGGATCGGGCAACGAAGGTCGCGGAATTGTTATCCACGCTGGACGGTCGTTGCGATACGGGCTTTGCGCTGGCGATCCACATTCGTTACACGCGCCCGCTTCTCTTGTACCAGAGCTATTCCCGCGAGTGGAGCGATTTGTACAGCGAACGCGGGCTCATGCTGCTCGACCCGGTCGTACGCTGGGGCCTTGCACATAACGGCGTGCTGTTCTGGGACGATCCCGAACTCGAAGACCCGGCGGGCATCGTGGCACTGGCGCGTGCGCACGGGCTGACCAACGGCGTCACGCTGTCGGTCGGCCCGCCTGGATCGCGGACGATTTCCGGCCATACCCGCTCGCAGGGGCCGTATATGCCCGACGAAATCGAAGAGTTGCGCTGCCTTGTAGAGACCGTGCACGAGGTGACCGAGGGTCTGGACGCGCTCGATACCCCCGAGATGGACGCCTTGCGGGCGCTGGAGTTCTGCCGGACCTGAGGCTGGCCCGGACGGCATGCGCGGCCGTTACATGGCTGTCACCGGCACGCCTTACGCTGCGCGTGCAAAGATGTCCGGGCGCGGTTATGCTGCAAGTGCAAACGGGGCGTGCGTGGCGCGCGGGGTCTTTGCGATGAAGAACTTACCAGGGGAAGGGCATGTTTTCGCTCGAGGGACAGACCGCGTTGATCGTCGGGATCGCCAATGACAAGTCCATCGCCTGGGGCTGTGCCCGGGCGCTTGCCGGCCAGGGGGCGAGGCTTGCCGTGACCTATCTGAACGAGAAGGCAGAGCCCCATGTCCGCCCGCTCGCCGAAGAGCTCGGCGCCGAGATCGTGCGGCCGCTCGACGTGCGCGACGAAGCCCAGATGGACGCGCTGTTCGAGGAGATCGACACGCGATGGGGCCGGCTCGACACGCTTCTGCACTCCATCGCCTTCTGCCCGCGCGACGACCTGCACGGCCGGGTGGTGGACTGTTCGGCCGAGGGGTTCGGGCTGGCGATGGACATATCGGTGCATTCCTTTCTTCGAATGATTCGCCGCGCCGAACCGCTGATGCCCGAGGGCGGCACGTGCATGACCGTATCTTTCGCCGGCGCGACCCGCGTGGTCGAGCACTACAACGTCATGGGGCCGGTCAAGGCCGCGCTCGAATCGACGGTGCGCTACGTCGCTGCGGAACTCGGGGCGAAGGGCATCTCGGTCCACGCGCTGAGCCCCGGACCGCTGGCCACCCGCGCCGCCTCGGGCATCGCCGAATTCGACGAATTGCTGGACGAGGCCGCCACGCGTGCCCCAACCCACCACCTGGCCACCATCGCGGATGTCGGCGCCTACTGCGCCTTCCTGGCCAGCCGCGAGGCGTCGAACGTCACCGGCGGCGTCCATCCCATCGATGGCGGCTATTCGATCATCGGCTGAAGGAGCATTCCATGACCCAGCACGCCCACCGCACCACCAGCGACGACGCCGCGGAGGTGCTGAGCGCCTTTCTCGGCGGTACGGGCGCGCTGACCCAGGACCGGGTCGCGCAGGCCGGCCTGCAAGCGGCCGCGGCCTTCGAGAACGCCGACCTGCTGCGCGAGGTGGCGATGCGCCACGGCAACCGCATCTACGACAGCCACACCGACCGCGCCCGCACCCTGGTCGACGAGGTGATGCGCCTGGTCGAGATGGCGCGCGCGACGGGGGCCGATATGGGGCCCGCGCGGCTTGCGACCCAGTATGCCGAATATCTTCGCGACGCGGCCGAACGCTGGGTGTTGACCATGGACGTTCTGCGCGAGCGCGGCGACATCTTCCGGGCGCACGAGCAAGCGGGTTGCCCGCCGGTGCTGATCTACGACTACGAGGTGATCGTGGATGGCGCGGACCTCGACCACCCGTGCAACTATCAGCTGCTGCGCATCCTGCCGCCGGAGGGGGGCGAGGTGCGCGCCGACAAGCGCCCCTACATCATCATCGACCCGCGCGCGGGCCATGGTGGCGGGATCGGCGGGTTCAAGCCCGACAGTCAGGTCGGCGTGGCGCTCAAGAACGGCCACCCGGTCTACTTCGTCGCTTTCAAGCGCGACCCCGAACCGGGCCAGACGCTGGCCGACGTCACCCGCGCCGAGGCCGAATTCGTGCGCGAGGTGACCCGCCGTCACCCGGACGCCTCCAAGCCCGTGATCACCGGCAATTGCCAGGGCGGCTGGGCGACGCTGCTGCTGGCTGCCACCAATCCCGACCTGACCGGTCCGATCGTGCTGAACGGCGCGCCGGTCGCCACCTGGTCGGGCGAGGTGGGCAAGCACCCGATGCGCTACAATGGCGGGGTTCTGGGCGGGACTTGGCAGCCGATGCTGTGGTCCGACCTCGGCGGCGGCCGGTTCGACGGGGCGAACCTGGTGATGAATTTCGAGATGCTGAACCCCGGCCGCACCTGGTTCCGCAAGTATTACGGGATGTTCGCCACGGTCGATTCCGACAAGGCGATCCAGCGCTTCCTCGAATTCGAACGCTGGTGGGGCGGATACTTCACGCTCAACGAGCCGGAAATTCGCTGGATCGTGGAACAGCTCTTCGTCGGCAACCGGCTGACCAAGAACACCGCGATGCTGGAGCCCGGCCGGCTGGTGGACATCAAGCAGATCCGCGCGCCGATCATCGTGTTTGCCAGCCACGGCGACAACATCACCCCACCACAGCAGGCGCTGAACTGGATCCTAGATGCCTACGCGAACGTGGACGAAATCCGCATCCGCGGCCAGCGCATCGTTTACATGGTGCACGAGGAGGTGGGGCATCTGGGCATCTTCGTCTCGTCCAAGATCGCCAAGAAGGAGCACACCGAGGTCTCCTCGACCCTGAAGACGATCGAGGCGCTGGCCCCCGGGCTTTACGAGATGAAGATCGACGCAACCGAAGGGCGCGGCCAGGACAAGCAGTTCCTCGTCTCTTTCGCGGAGCGCACGTTCGAGGATCTCGGCAAGCTTTCGGGCGACCGGAAGGAAGAGGATGCCTTCGCCGCCGTCAGCCGCGCCAGCCGGATGCAGTCCGAGGCCTATGACACGATGATCCGGCCGGCCGTGCGTGCCGCGGTCAGCCCCCGGATCGCCGAGGCGACGCGCCGGTTCCATCCGCTGCGCGCCCAGCGCGCGGCGATGTCCTCGCTGAACCCGTGGCTCGCGCCGGTAACCGCCGCGGCCGAGCGCGTGCGCGCCGAGCGCAACAAGGCCGCCCCCGACAACCCGTTTCTCTACATGGAGAAATTCGCGGCCGACCTGACCGAGCAGTGGATCGACCTGGCCCGCGACATGCGCGATGCGTGCTACGAGATGACCTTCTTCGCGATGTGGAACAACCCTTGGGCGCGGGCCTTCGGCGCGCCTGAATCGGTGCGGCGCACGCGCAAGACGGTGGAAGAGTTGCGGGCGCTGCCGATGGTTCAGTCGGTGCTCTCCTACATGGACCAGGGCGGCTTCGTCGAGGCGGTGATCCGGATGCTGGTGCTGCTGGCCGAAAACCGCGGGTCGGTGCGCCGCGACCGGCTGGAGCGTTCGGCGCGCGTGCTGAACTGCGACGAACCCTTCGCCTCTCTGCCGATGGACTCGCGCGCGCGGATCATCCACGAACAGACGCTGATGGCGACCTACGATCCCGAGGGGGCGATCGCCACGCTGCCGCAGCTGCTGAAGGACCGGCAGGAGCGGGACCTGGCCTGCGCGGTGGTGCAATACGTGCCCGGCCCGATCGACGAGATGGCGCCGCACACGCTGGACATGCTGCAGCGCTTCCGCGAGGTGCTGGAGCTGCCGCCGCTGACCGAGGACGTGGTGGACGACCCGCTGGCCCGGGACGATGCCGGTGAGCCCGAGGCGACGGCGGAGGCGGTGGAAGAACCCGGCGCTGAGGAAAGCGTCGACGAGGCGGCGCCTAAGCCGCGCCGCCGCAGGACCCCCAGGAAGGAGACGGCCGCCGAATGAGGATCGAGGAGAACCGCACCTTCGACGAGATCGCCGTCGGCGACACGGCGCAGATCGTGCGCATCTGCACCGAGGACGATTTCTACGTCTTCGCGAGCGCCAGCGGCAACCACAACCCGATGCATCTCGCCCGCCATGACGGCGACGGTGACGGCGCGGAAGAGGCCGTGGCGCCGGCGCTCTGGGTCGGCGCGCTGATCTCGGCGGTGATCGGGAACATCCTGCCGGGGGCGGGCACGCTCTATCGCGCGCAGAGCCTGACCTTCAAGGACCGCGCCCATGCCGGCGACGAGCTGGTGGCCAGCGTGACGGTGACCGAAAAGCGCCCGCCTGACGGTATCGTGATGGAGACGACGGTGACCCGCAAATCGGACGGCGCGGTGATCCTGATCGGCGAGGCGCAGGTGCAGGCGCCGGCCCGGAAGATGGTCTTCGACGATCTCGAGATCCCCGGCCTTTTGGTCGAGCGTCACCGCCATTTCGACGCGCTGATCGCGCGGGCCGAGCCGCTGCCGCCGCTGCCCACGGCGGTGGTGTGCCCCGAAGAGCCGATGTCGCTGGGCGGCGCGCTGCTGGGCGCCCGGCACACGATCATCACGCCGATCCTCGTGGGCGACCCCGCAAGGATTCGCGCCGCCGCGGCCGAAATCGGCGCGCCGCTCGACGGGGTCGAGATCGTCGAAGCGGCGGATCACGCGACGGCCGCCCATGTCGCGGTCGATCTCGTCGCCGAGGGCCGCGCCGCGGCGCTGATGAAGGGGCATCTGCACACCGACGACCTGCTGCGTGCCGCGCTCCGCAAGGAAGACGGCCTGCGCGCCGGGCGCCGCTTCACCCATGTCTTCGTGATGGACGTGCCCGGCATGGCGCATCCGCTGCTGGTCACGGACGCGGCGATCAACATCGCGCCCGACCTGCGCACCAAGATGGACATCTGCCAGAACGCCATCGACCTCGCCCGCTCGATCGGGATCGAGGAACCCAAGGTCGGCGTCCTCTCGGCGGTCGAGACGGTGAATCCCGACATTCCCTCGTCGCTCGATGCGGCGCTTCTGTCCAAGATGGCCGAGCGCGGCCAGATCACGGGCGGTGTTGTCGACGGCCCCCTTGCGATGGACAATGCCGTCGATATCGGCGCGGCCCGGACCAAGGGGATCAAATCCAAGGTGGCAGGTCGGGCCGAGGTGCTGGTGGTGCCCGATATCGACGCGGGGAACATGCTGGCCAAGCAGCTGGCCTATATCTCCCATGCCGAGGGGGCGGGCGTAGTGATGGGGGCGAAGGTTCCGATCATCCTGAATTCGCGCTCCGACGACGACATGGCGCGGCTGGCCTCCTGCGCGGTCGCGGCATTGCACAACGCGCGCCTGACCGGGCAGAGCCCGGCCAAGCGCGCCGCGGAGTAGCGCCGCATGCCCCACGCGCTGACGCTGAACGCCGGGTCGTCCTCGCTGAAGTTCGGTTATTTCCAGTTGCGGGACGACGGCGCCGACCCCGAGGCCCGGATCGTCGGCCTCGTCGAGCGGATCGGCGCCGGGGAACGCGCCCATATCCGCGCCAGGGGGCCGGACGGCACGGTGCTGGTCGATGAGGAGTTCGGCCGCAACCACGTCCCCGACCATGCCGCCGCGCTGGGCGAGGTCGTCGCGTTCCTGCGTGCGCAGCGGCCCGACGCCCGGTTCGCCGCAGTCGGCCACCGCGTCGTGCATGGCGGCCCCGACTTCGACGCTCCGGTCGAACTAACCGACGAGGTGATGCAACGGCTCGCCGAGTTCCAGCCGCTGGCACCCTTGCACCAGCCCCACAACCTCTCGGGAGTGCGCGCGGCATTCGACCTGTTCCCCGACGCGGTGCAGGTCGCCTGTTTCGATACCGCCTTTCACCGCCACCACCCCTGGGTCAACGACACCTTCGCGATCCCGCGCAAGTATTACGACCAGGGCGTGCGGCGCTACGGCTTTCACGGGCTCAGCTACGACTATATCGCGGGGAAGCTGGCCGAGATCGCGCCGCATCTGCACATGGGCCGGACCATCGTGGCCCATCTCGGCAACGGTGCCTCGATGTGCGGGCTGATGGGCGGGCGCTCGGTCGCCTCGTCGATGGGTTTCACCGCGCTCGACGGGCTGCCGATGGGCACCCGCTGCGGCCAGCTCGACCCCGGCGTTTTGCTATACATGCTGCAGACCGAGGGGATGAGCGCGGCCGAGATCCAGGACCTGCTCTACAAGGAGTCCGGGTTGCTGGGCCTTTCGGAACTCTCGAACGACATGCGCACGCTCGAGGCCGCCGCGAAGGACAACGAACGCGCACGCGAGGCCATCGCCTATTTCGTGTTCCGCATCCGACGCGAACTCGGTGCGCTGGCCGCTGCGCTGGGCGGCCTCAGCACCCTGATCTTCACCGGCGGCATCGGCGAGAACTCGGCCCATATCCGCGAGAAGGTCTGCGCCGGGATGGACTGGATCGGCATGGAACTCGACGAAGGTCGCAACCAGCGCGGCGAACAGCTCATCTCGACCGATTTCAGCCGCGTGCGGATCCTCGTCATCCCCACCAACGAGGAACTCGTCATCGCCCGCGCGGCGCGCGACATGGTGGCCGAACGAAAGGACGCGGCGGAATGAAACGCGCGATCAAGCCCGAAGAGGCGGCCGAGATGATCCCCGAAGGGTCGGTGCTGCTGGTCGGCGGCTTCATGGGGGTGGGCTCGCCCCACCGTCTGATCGATGCCATCGCGGCGCGCGGGGTGGGCGGGCTGACCGTGGTCTGCAACGACACCTGCCGCCCGGGCGAGGGCGTGGGCAAGCTGATCGACGCAGGGCTCGTGGCGAAATGCGTCGTGAGCCATATCGGGCTGAACCCGGTCGCCCAGAAGAGGATGATGGACGGCGAGATGGAGATCGAGCTGGTGCCCCAGGGCACGCTGGTCGAACGCATCCGCGCGGCCGGCGTGGGCTTGGGCGGCGTGCTGACCCATACGGGCATCGGCACCACGGTCGAGGAGAGCAAGCAGGTGCTCGAAATCGAGGGCCGCAAATACCTGCTGGAACTGCCGATTCGCGGCGATTTCGCGCTGCTCGCGGCGCGGCAGGCCGATTACGTGGGCAATCTCGAATACACGCTGACCGCGCATAATTTCAATCCGATCATGGCGATGGGGGCCGAGACGGTGATCGCGGAACCCCACCACATCATGCCCGTGGGTGTGATTTCGCCCGATGCCGTCAAGACACCGGGCGTGCTGGTCGACCACATCCTTGAAAGGGCCGCGTGATGGACGCGAAAGAGATCATCGCCCGCCGCGTGGCGCAGGAGGTCCGGGAGGGCATGCTTGTCAATCTCGGGATCGGCCTGCCCTCGATGGTGGCGAATTACGTGCCCGACGATCTTCACGTGTTCTTCCAGGCGGAAAACGGCGTCATCGGTCTTGGTGCGCGCCCGCCCGAGGGGATGGAGGATCGTGACCTGACGGACGCGGGCGGCGGGTTCGTGACTGCGGTGCCGGGCGCCGCGTCCATAGACAGCGCGATGAGCTTCGGCCTGATCCGAGGCGGGCATCTCGACATGACGGTGCTGGGGGGCCTTCAGGTCGACGAAAAGGGGCATCTGGCGAACTGGATGGTGCCGGGCAAGATGGTTCCCGGCATGGGCGGCGCGATGGACCTTGTGGCCGGGGCCAAGCGCGTGATCGTCGCCATGGTGCACGCCGCCAAG
Source organism: Rhodovulum sp. ES.010 (assembly GCF_900142935.1). Taxonomy (NCBI): domain Bacteria; kingdom Pseudomonadati; phylum Pseudomonadota; class Alphaproteobacteria; order Rhodobacterales; family Paracoccaceae; genus Rhodovulum; species Rhodovulum sp. ES.010. The sequence continues at coordinate 195,940 of NZ_FSRS01000001.1, forward strand.
GGCGCGCCGAAGATCGTGCCGGAATGCGACCTGCCGCTGACCGCCGACCGCCGCGTCAGCCTGATCGTGACCGAGATGGCGGTTATCGAACCTACCGAGGACGGACTCGTGCTGCGCGAGACGGGCCCCGGCGTCAGCGTCGACGACGTGCTGGCCGCCACCGCGGCGAGCCTACGCATCGAGGGCGACGTTCCCGAGATGCAGCTCTCCTGACCGCCGGGCCAGGCCGCGTAACCGCCTGTCCACAGGGCTGCCTTGACAAGGATCAACGCGGGCGCGTTCGGGCCGCCCCTACGCTCGGTCCCTGCAGCGACCGGACGGAGGAGGAGGAATCCATGGCCGGCCACGTGAGATGGTTCGAGCAGTTGCGCCGGGGCGACGTGGCGACCGTTGGCGGCAAGAACGCTTCGCTTGGCGAGATGGTGGCCGAACTGGCCGGCCGCGGCATCCGGGTGCCGGGCGGTTTCGCCACAACCGCCGACGCCTACCGCGCCTATCTTCGCCACAACGATCTGGACGCGCGCATCGCCGAGACGCTAGCGGCGCTCGCGGCGCACCGGATCGAGTTGCACGAGGCGGGCACCACGATCCGGCGGATGATCCACGAGGGGCATTGGCCGGACGACATCCTCGAGGAAGTCAAAAGCGCTTATGCCGCGCTGTCCGACCGCGCCGGGGTTGAGGACGTACCGGTGGCGGTGCGCAGCTCCGCCACCGCCGAGGACCTGCCCGATGCCAGCTTCGCCGGCCAGCAGGAGACCTATCTGAACGTCCGCGGGCCAGAGGCGCTCCTGGCCGCCTGCCGGCGCTGCTTCGCCTCGCTCTTCACCGACCGGGCGATCAGCTACCGCCAGGCCAAGGGCTTCGACCACGCTCAGGTGGCGCTTTCGGTGGGCGTGCAGCGCATGGTGCGCGCCGATACCGGGGGGCGGGGGTTATGTTCTCGCTCGACACCGAGACGGGCTATCCCGACATCGTGCTGCTCAACGCCGCCTGGGGGCTGGGCGAGAACGTGGTGCAGGGCGCGGTGACGCCCGACGAATACCAGGTCTACAAGCCCTTCCTCGACCGGCAGGATCTGACCCCGATCCTGGAAAAGGGGCTGGGCGCCAAGGAAAAGAAGATGATCTACGGCCGCGATGGCCAGGCCACGCGCAACGTGCCGACGTCCAAGGCCGAGCGCGGGGCCTTCGTGCTGTCGGATGCCGAGATCCTCGACCTCGCCCGCATGGCCGCGATCATCGAGACGCATTACGGCTGTCCGATGGACATGGAGTGGGCGCGCGACGGCGACACGGGCGAGCTTTTCATAGTGCAGGCGCGCCCCGAAACCGTGCAGTCCCGCGCCGACGCGGCGGGCTTCCGCAGCTACACGATCCATAACAAGGGCAAGACGCTGCTGACCGGGCTCTCGGTCGGGGCCGCGGTTGCCTCGGGCCATGTCTGCGTGATCGAAAGCGCCAAGGATATCGATCGTTTCGTCGACGGCGCGATCCTGGTGACCTCGATCACCGATCCCGACTGGGTGCCGATCATGAAGCGCGCGGCGGCCATCGTCACCGATCACGGCGGGCGCACCAGCCATGCCGCCATCGTGAGTCGCGAGCTTGGCCTGCCGGCCATCGTCGGCACCGGCAATGCCACCCACATCCTGCATGACGAGCAGGAGGTGACGGTGTCCTGCGCCGATGGCGAGACCGGGTATGTCTACGACGGCATCGCCGCCTATTCCGTCAAGGATATTGCGCTCTCGGACGTGCCCGAGACCAAGACCCGGGTGATGCTGAACATGGCGAACCCGGCCGCCGCGGTGCGCTGGTGGCGGCTGCCCTCGGCCGGCGTCGGGCTCGCCCGGATGGAATTCGTGGTCAACAACGCGATCAAGGCGCATCCGATGGCGCTGATCCATCCCGAAACGCTGGACGACGAGACCCGAGAGAAGATCGACGCCCTGACCGCCGGCTATGCCGACAAGCGCGAGTTCTTCATCGAGAAGCTGGCGATGGGCCTGTCGCGGATCGCCGCGCCGGTCTATCCCGAGCCGGTCATCGTGCGGATGAGCGATTTCAAGACCAACGAATATGCCGAGCTTCTGGGTGGGCAGGGCTTCGAGCCCAAGGAAGAGAACCCGATGATCGGCTTCCGCGGCGCTTCGCGCTACTACTCGGATGCCTACGCGCCCGGCTTCGCGCTGGAATGCCAGGCGATCCGGCGCCTGCGCGACGCGATGGGCTTCGACAATGTCATCGTCATGATCCCGTTCTGCCGCACGCCGGAGGAGGCCAACCGCGTGCTCGATGTGATGGCCGCGAACGGGCTGGAGCGCGGCGAGAGTGGCCTTCAGGTCTACGTGATGTGCGAGGTGCCCTCGAACGTGATCCTCGCCGAGGAGTTCGCCAAGAGGTTCGACGGCTTCTCGATCGGGTCGAACGACCTCACCCAACTCACCCTGGGCGTGGACCGGGATTCCGGCGAACTGGCCGAGCTTTTCGACGAGCGCAACGAAGCGGTCCAGTGGATGATCAAGTCGGTGATCGAGCGGGCGCATGCGGCGGGTTGCAAGGTCGGCTTCTGCGGGCAGGCGCCGTCCAACGACCCCGAGTTCGCGCGCCTTCTGGTCGGCTACGGCATCGACACGATCTCGGTCACGCCCGACAGCTTTCTCGCGGTCAAGCGCAACGTGGCGGAGGCCGAGCGATGACCTGACCCCTTGAAGCCATGGGAGGAGGAGACATGGCGTTCGAGACGATTCCGAAACCCGATGACGTCCGCGCCGGCGCCGCGCTGACCGAGGAGATCCGCGCGCGCTTCACCTGGGACGATGCGCGGGCGATGCTGGACGGGCTGCCCGGCGGCAAGCTCAACATCGCGCATGAGGCGCTGGACCGTCACGTCGCCGCCGGCCACGGGCAGGACCCCGCGATGACATGGCTCGGCAAGGACGGCGCACGGCGCGAATTGACCTACGAGGATCTTCGGGCCGAGACCGCGCGCTTTGCCAATGTGCTCCACGCCCACGGGCTGGGCGTCGGTGACCGGCTTTACGGCCTGATGGGCCGCAAGGCGGAGCTTTACATCGCCGCGCTCGGCACGCTGAAGGCGGGGCTGACCTTCTCGCCGCTCTTCTCCGCATTCGGGCCGCAACCGATCCGCACGAGAATGGAGATCGGCGCGGCCAACGCACTGGTCACTACCGCCTCGATCTACCGGCGCAAGATCGCCGGATTGCGGCAGGACATCCCCTCGCTGAAACTCGTCCTCATCGTCGGCGAGGACGCGCCCGAGGGCTGCGTCGCGCTGGGCCCCGCGATGGCCGCGGCCTCCTCCGATTTCGCCCCGGTGCCGATGGACCCCGAGGATACCGCGCTGATCCACTTCACCTCCGGCACGACCGGCAAGCCCAAGGGCGCGGTCCATGTCCACGGCGCGGTCGCCTATCACGCGATGACCGGCAGATACGCGCTCCAGATGGCGCCGGGGCGGCGCTACTGGTGCACCGCCGATCCGGGCTGGGTGACCGGCACCTCCTACGGGATCATCGCGCCGCTGGTGAACCGGGTGCACATGCTGGTCGACGAGGCGGAGTTCGACCTCGACCGCTGGTACGGCCAGCTTCAGCGCGAGCGGATCGAGATCTGGTACACCGCGCCCACCGCGATCCGGATGATGATGCGGGCGGGCGATGATGCCGCCGCGCCTTACGATTTCTCGGCGCTGCGCTTCCTCGCCAGCGTGGGCGAGCCGTTGAACCCCGAGGCGGTGGTCTGGGGCAACCGGGTCTTCGGGCGGCCGTTCCACGACAACTGGTGGCAGACCGAGACCGGCGGCATCGTCATCGCCAACACCCAGGCCATGGACATCAAGCCCGGCTCGATGGGCAAGCCGCTGCCGGGGCAGGTGGCGGGGATCGTCGCGCGCGACGGCGATGGCGTTCAGGAGTGCAAGGAGGGCGAGATCGGCGAACTGGCCCTGCGCCCCGGCTGGCCCTCGATGATGCGCGCCTATCTGCACGAGGAGACCCGCTACAAGAAGGCCTTCGTCGGCGGCTGGTACCTGACCGGCGATCTCGCGATGCGGGACGCGGACGGCTATTTCTGGTTCGTGGGCCGCGCCGACGACCTGATCAAGACCTCGGGCCACCTGATCGGCCCCTTCGAGGTGGAAAGCGCGCTGATCGAGCACGAGGCGGTGGCCGAGGCCGGCGTGATCGGCCTGCCCGACGAGACCGCCGGAGAGGTGGTGCGCGCCTATGTCTGCCTCAACCCCGGCTTCGAACCCTCCGAGGACCTCGAAAAATCCATCCGCGGCCACGCGCGCAAGCGACTCGGCGCCGCCGTCGCGCCCCGCGAGGTGGTGTTCCGCAAGTCCCTGCCCAAGACGCGGTCCGGCAAGATCATGCGTCGCCTGTTGAAGGCGCGCGAGCTGGGCCTGCCCGAGGGGGACATTTCCACGCTGGAGAGCGACGAGTCATGACCGGCGACAAACCCCATCTCACCCGCGCGCATGTCCTTGAGCTCTTGCGCCACATGATCCGCATCCGCCAGTTCGAGGACCGCTGCGCCGAAGCCTACACGCAGGAAAAGATCCGCGGATTCCTTCATCTCTACGACGGCGAGGAGGCCATCGCGGCGGGCGTGATCCCGGTGCTGGCGCCCGGCGACCGCATCGTCGCCACCTATCGCGAACACGGCCACGCGCTGGCCCGCGGCGTGCCGATGAACGCGGTGATGGCCGAGATGTTCGGCAAGGCCTCCGGCAGTTCCGGCGGGCGGGGCGGGTCGATGCACATCTTCGACGCCGCGCACAATTTCTATGGCGGGAACGCCATCGTGGGCGGCGGGTTGCCGCTGGCCGTGGGCCTCGCGCTGGCCGACCAGATGCAGGGCGCGCCGCATGTCACCGCCTGCTTCTTCGGCGAGGGCGCGATCGCCGAGGGCGAGTTCCACGAAGCGATGAACCTTGCCCAACTCTGGGGGCTGCCCGTCCTCTTCGTCTGCGAGAACAACGGCTATGCCATGGGTTCGGCGCTGGCGCGCACCGAGGCGCAGACCGAATTGACCCGGAAGGCCGAAAGCTACGGGATGGAGGCGCAGACGGTCGACGGCATGGACGTCGTCGCGGTCGAGGCCGCCGCGCGGCTGGCTTTGGCGCGTATCCGCGAGACCGGGAAGCCGGTGTTCCTGGAGGCGAAAACCTACCGCTTCCGGGCGCATTCGATGTTCGACGCCCAGCTCTACCGCGACAAGGCGGAGGTCGAGGACTGGCGCCAGAAGGGTCCCATCGTGAAATTCCGGACCTGGCTGTTGCAGAACGGCCTGATCCACGAGGCGGACGTGACGGGCATCGAGCAGCAGGTCGCGGCCGAGATCGACGCGGCCCTTTCCTTTGCCGAGCGAAGCGAACTGGAGCCGGTCGAGAGCCTGACCCGGCACGTCATGGCCGAGGACCGCCCGCCGCCTCCGCCCGCGCCCGAACCCTCGGGCGAGACCGTGACCATGACCTATCGCGAAGCGGTCAAGCAGGGCATCCGCGACGCGCTGCAGCGCGACGAGAGGGTGTTCCTGATGGGCGAGGACGTCGGCGCCTATGGCGGCTGCTACGCCGTTTCCAAGGGGCTGATGGCCGAATTCGGCGAGGACCGCATCCGCGACACGCCGCTTTCGGAATCGGGGTTCACCGGCGCGGGCATCGGGGCTGCGGCCGCCGGGATGCGCCCGATCGTCGAGGTGATGACGGTGAACTTCTCGCTGCTCGCGCTCGACCAGATCCTGAACACCGCCGCCACGCTGAGGCACATGTCGGGCGGGCAGTTCGGCTGCCCCGTCGTGATCCGCATGGCGACCGGGGCGGGCAAGCAGCTCGCCGCTCAGCATTCCCATTCGCTGGAAGGCTGGTTCGCCCATATCCCCGGCCTGCGCGTGCTGGCCCCGGCCACGCTGGAGGATGCCCGCGGCATGCTGTGGACCGCGATCGAGGATCCCGACCCGGTGCTGATCTTCGAGAACGTCATGCTCTACAACCGCGAGGGCGAGATCGACGCCGCTTCCGGCCCGGTCGAGATCGACCGCGCGGCGATCCGGCGGCCCGGCAGGGATGTCACACTCATCACCTATGGCGGTTCGCTCTGGAAGGTCATGGACGCAGCCGAGGCACTGGTGGACCAGGGAATCGAGGCCGAGGTGATCGACCTGCGGTCCCTGCGCCCGCTGAACGAGGACACCCTTGCGGAGAGCGTGAACCGCACGCGCCGGGCTGTCGTCGTGGATGAGGGCTGGCGCAGCGGGTCGCTTGCGGCCGAGATCATCGCCCGGATCAACGAGCGCTGCTTCTGGTCGCTGGATGCGCCGCTGGCGCGTGTCTGCGCCGAGGAGGTGCCGATCCCCTATCCGAAGCACCTGGAAGAGGCGGCGATCCCGCAGGTCGCCGGCATCGTTGCGGCGGCGAAGGCCACGCTGGGGAAGGGCTGAGGCGATGGGCGTCTTCACCATGCCCTCGCTCGGCGCCGACATGGAGGCCGGCACGCTTACCGAATGGCTGGTCGCACCTGGCGACACCGTGAAGCGGGGCGATATCGTCGCCGTGGTCGAGACCCAGAAGGGCGCCATCGAGATCGAGATCTTCGAAAGCGGCACGGTGGAGCGGTTGGAGGCCGAGATCGGCCAGAAGCTGCCCGTGGGTGCCCCGCTCGCGCTGATCCGCGGCGAAGGGGAACCGGCCGCCGAGCCGCCGCCAGCGCCCGCCCCGACCGCAGCAGAGCCGCAAGCGGCCCCGCCCGCCCCGGATGCGGCGACGGCGGCCTCGCCGGCCCGCCCCGCGACACCCGCGCCGTTGCCTCCCGCCGGTATCGCCGCCTCGCCGGCCGCCAGGGCGCTCGCCGCCGAACGCGGCATCGACCTTGCCGGCCTGACCGGAACCGGGCCGGGCGGGGCCATCGTCCTGGCCGATGTCGACGCCGCGGCGGCGCCGGACGCGGCGCAGGTTCCGGTGGAACCGGAAAGCGCCTCCGATCCCCGCGCCGAGATGCGCAAGGCGATCGCCGCGGCGATGGCCAAGTCCAAGCGCGAGATCCCGCATTACTACCTGTTCCATCGCATTGACCTCCAGGCCGCCACCGACTGGCTGGCCGAGACCAATGCCGCCCGCCCGCCGGAGCGCCGCCTGCTGATGGGCGCGCTGCTCGCCAAGGCGACGGCGCGTGCCGCCCATGGCGCGAAAGCCGTCAACGGGCATTACGGGCCCGAGGGTTTCCGCCCGGCCGACAGCGTGCATCTGGGCATGGCCGTCGTCCTGCGCGGCGGCGGGCTGATCGCGCCGGCGATCCGCGATGCGCAGACGCTCACCCTTGACGAGATGATGGCGGCGATGCGCGACGTGGTGGCCCGGGCGCGCGCCGGGCGGCTCCGGAGTTCCGAGCTGACCGACGGCACGCTGACGCTGTCGAGCCTGGGCGAGAAGGGCGTCGAGGCGATGGCCGGCATCATCTACCCGCCCCAGGTCGCGCTGGTCGGCTTCGGCACGCCCGCCGCCGCGCCGGCCGCCCGCGGCGGCCAGGTGGCGCTGCGCGAGACCGTCACCGCCTCGCTCGCCGCCGATCACCGCGCAAGCGACGGGCGCGTCGGCGCGAAGTTCCTCGCCGAGATCGACCAGCGCCTGCAACACCCGGAGGAGCTATGACCGAATACGAACTCCGCGCCGCCTACCTGGCCGCGCTCACCGATGTCGCGCCCGATCTGTCGGCTGACGAGATCGGCCCCGACGACCACCTGCAGGACGACCTCGAACTCGATTCGATGGACGTGCTGAACCTGGTGGCCGCGCTGCACAAGGCGACGGGCGTCGACATCCCCGAAGCCGACTATCCGCAGATCGCGACCCTGCGCCTCGCCGTCCCCTATCTCGCGGGGCGGCTCGCGGCCTGAGCCCGGGGCTGGACCCGCGTCCCGGTTTCGGCGAAAGCTTGGGCCATGCTGATTCAGGTCGTCCTCGGCACGGTCTTGATCATCCTCACGATCCTGATCGCAGCGGGTGGATTCTGGATCGCCGAGACGGTGATCACGCGAGCCAATCCCTGGCTCCTGCGCCGCTCCCACGCGCCGCGCCTCGTCATGGTGCTGATCGGCTCCGTGTTCGTGGTGCTGTCGGCGATGACGGCCTCCGTTTGGCTCTGGGCCTTCGCGTTCGTCCATCTTGGCGTGTTCGACACGCTGGAACCTGCAACGTATTTCTCCCTGGTGGCCTTTACCACGCTTGGCTTCGGGGACATCCTCCTGCCGGAGCAATGGCGTATCCTCGGCGGAATGACCGCGGCGAACGGCTTGCTGAACATCGGTCTCTATACCGCGCTCCTCGTCGAGTCGCTGCGCCGGGTCCGGTCAGAACAGGTGCGCGGCAGGGTGGACGAGCGCTGAGCGCATGCGTCCTGCAAGAATGCGGGACCTTGGCGCATAACGTCTGGCACTGCGCGCGGTCGAGCCGTGCCGCTTCCGGAGTGTGCCTTCCGTTATGTCATCTTTCCGGCGGCCCTTGCGGCCGCCGCGCGCCCCGACAGGTCCGCGCCACGCCCAAAGCCGGACAAGCGGGGCGCTGCCTCGCGCGGGACTGGGGCGGGAGCGCCTCCTATCCAAGCCGCACGACCGGCCCCCCGGCCGCCTCGGCATCGGCCGGGTCATGGGTGACGAGCAGAACCGGCAGTCCGCGCTCCGCAGCCCGGTCGAAGACCAGGCCCTGGATCTGGGCGCGCAGCGCGGCGTCGAGTCTCGAGAACGGTTCGTCGAGCAGCAGCGCCCGCGGTTCGCCAAGAAGCATCCGCATCAGCGCGACGCGCGCCTTCTGCCCGCCCGACAGAGTTGCCGGGTCGCGCCCGGCAAACCCGTCCAGCCCGATCTCGGCCAGTGTCGCCTCGACCCTGGCGCGCCGGGCGGCACGGCCGCGCAGGCTGCGGGGCAGGGCGAAGGCCAGGTTGCCGCCGACGCTGAGATGCGGGAACAGCAACTCTTCCTGGTAGAGAATGCCGATGTGCCGCGCCTCGGGCGGCAGCTTCGTGACGTCGCGCCCGTCCAGAAGGACCCGGCCGGAAAGTGTGAACCCTGGCGGCAGCGTGCCCATGATGCCCGCCAGCAGCGTCGACTTGCCGACCCCCGACGGGCCCATGACGCTGAGCACCTCTCCGGGCGCCACTGTCGCGTCCATCGCGACGAGCGCTTGGCCGTGGCGCGCGATGCGCAGCCCGTCCAGGACCAGCCCCCGTCTCATGTGGCGCGCATCTTTCGGCGGTTCGCCCAGGCGATCCGGGGTGCCGCCAGCGCCAGTGCGAAGCCGAGCACCACCACCCCGGTCTGGGCGAGGGCGGTCGCCCCGATCACCCGGCGGTCGCCCCCCGAGGCGAGCGCCACGGCCTCGGTCGTCAGTGTCTGCACCCGCCCGCCGCCGATCAGAAGCGTCGGAAGGTATTGCCCCACCGACACAGCGAACCCGACCGCCGCGGCGGTCAGGGTGGGGGCCAGAAGCATCGGCAGTCGCACCGTAGCAAAGACGCGCCAAGGCCCCGCCCCCAGCGCCGCGGCCACGGTTGCGTGGCGCGTGTCCCAGGCGCGCCAGGGGGCAGCGAGTGCGAGGAAGACATATGGAAGCACAAAGACCAGGTGACCGAAGATCACCGCGCCCATGCCCGTCTCGGCTCCTGCCATGAGCGCGAAGGTCTGCAGCCCGGGCAGGAACGCGACCTGCGGCACGAGAAGCGGGAGGTACAACAGCCAGAGGCTACGCCCTCCGGGCACGACGCCGAAGCGGTACTCGGCCTCCAGGCAGGCGAGCGTGAGGACCAGCGCCAGGGCCGTGGCTGCCGCCGCGATCAGGATCGTGTCGCGGGTGGGATCGACGAGTGCCGGGCCGTCCCGGGCCCACGTCGCGACGGAGACTGCGTCGGGAAGAGCGCCCGGAAAGGCCCAGAACCCGGCCACCGACCAGAGCGCGAGAACCCCCAACCCGGCGATCACCGCCAGCGCCGCGAGCGTGGCAAGCCCGAGGCCCAGCCCCCGTAGCGCGGCCTCGCCGTGGCGCCGCGCACCGGCCTCCGCCCAGCCCCGGCCGGCCCGCGCCGCAGCGATCTCTGCTATGTGCCAGAGCCCCAGAGCACCAAGCACCAGCGCCAGTTGCAGCACGGCCCCCGCCGCGGCCTGGAACCGGAGTGCAAGGTCCGGGTCGGCCATCCAGCGCACCACCTGCACCGCCAGCGGCGGCGGTGTGGCGGGGGCGAGGATGATCGCCACGTCCACCACCGACATCGAATACGCAAGGACCGCGTAGACCGGCAACCGAATCTGCGAATAGACCGCCGGAAACACCGCCTTCAGCCAGCCCGTCACCCGCCCGTAGCCAAGCGCGCGGGCGATGGTCACGCGGCGGGCCGGCTGCGCTTGCGGCAACGCGGCCAGCGTCATCAGAAGCAGGAAGGGCGTCTCCTTGGCGACGAGGCCGGCCACCATCGTCGCGCCCCAGGGGTCCTGCAGGATCAACAGATCCGGCGGGCGCTCCCAGCCCGTCGCCCAAGGTGACAGCGCCCGCGCGATCCAGCCCGACGGCGCGATCAGGAAGGCGAGCCCGAAGGCCGCCGCGGCATGCGGCACCGACAACAGCGGCGACAGCGCGCGCTCCAGCACCGCCATCGCCCGCGTTCCCTGCCAGCCCGCGACGAACAGGATCACTACAGCGAGCGAGAGAGCGGTGGCCCCAAGGCCGGTGCCCAGCGACAGTGCCACCGCGCCGGGCAGCCCCGGCCAGGCCGCGAGTGCCGCAAAGGGAGCGAGGCTCACCGAGGTCCCGCCCAGCGCGGGCAGGAGCCCGACCGCAGGCAAGACCGTTCCCAGCAGGCCCGCCACGATCGGACCTAGCATGGCGACAACCGTGATCAGCGGCGCGGCGCGCAACGGGCGCATCGGCTCACTCGGTCACGCCGAACCGTTCGGTCCAGTCCGCCTCGATCCGCGTCATCCAGGACGGGTGCGGCTCGGGGAGGGCCGGGCCCAGCGCGTCCGGCGGCAGCGTCGCGATGCCGAGGTTCAGCGCGTCGAACCGAGCCCGGTCCGCCGCGCTCAGCTTGTTCATCGCCAGCACCGTGCCATAGCCCAGAACGTCGGGGTCCTGCGCGCGCGCCTGCGCCTCCGGGGACAGCAGGAAGTTGGCCAGCACCATCGCGCCGGCCTTGGCCGTGGCGTTGTAGGGGATCGCCACGAAGCTGGCATTGCCGATCGTGCCGCCCTCCGGCACGTAGGTGCGCACCGTATCGGGCAATTGACCGTTGGCGATGGCCGTCGAGGCTTCGCCCGGCGAGAAGGAAATCGCAAGGTCGATCTCGCCGTCGGCCATCATCTGCAACTGGCGCGGGCCGCTTGGCGGATAGGCGCGTCCCTCCCGCCAAAGATGTGGCGTGAGCCCCTCCAGGAACGCCCAGAGCGGTGCGGTGACGTCGGTATAGTCCACTTCTCCCGCGGGCCGCTGCAACAGCGCCGGCTCCTCTGCCAGCCCGTAAAGCGCCTGTTTCAGAAAGGTGAGGCCCAGGAAATCCGGCGGTTGCGGATAGGTGAACCGGCCGGGATTGGCCTCGGCCCAGGCCAGCAGGGCGGGCATGGTCCGCGGCGGCGCGGGCAGCCGCGCCGTGTCGTGGTAGAAGACCACTTGCGCCATCGCCCATGGGCTCTCCAGGCCGTCGGTGGGTACCGTGAAGTCGTTGGTGACCGCGGGCTTTCCCTCGATATCGACATAGCGCCAGTTGGGCAGGTCTTCCGCCCAGGGGCCGAACAGAAGGGCGTTCTCCTTCAGCGCCGAGAAGTTGGGTCCGTTGACCCAGACCAGGTCGATGGCGCTGCCCGTGTCCTTGCCGGCGGTCTTCTCGGCTAGCACCCGGCTGACGGCGTCGGCGGTATCGGCCAGCTTCACATGCTCCACCCGGACGCCGAAGCGGTCTTCCACCACTTCGCCGGCCCAGCGGATGAACGCGTTGGTGGCCGTCGCCCCGCCCCAGGCGTTCCAGTAGACGGTCTGGCCCCGTGCCTCGGCCAGAACCGCGTCCCAGTCGGCGGGATCGGGGTCGGCGCGACCCGGCGTCGAAAGGACCACGGCGACCAGCGCGGCCAGTCCGAGAAGGCGATGCAGCATGACGGCTCTCCGGCAATGACTCCTACCGCCTTATGCCAAGACCGGGCGCCCGGACGAAATAGCGCGCGCACAAGAATCCGTGCACGCGGTCGTCTTCTTGGCAGAAATACTCCCGCCGGAGGCGCGCGCGGGCCTTGGCCCGCGCGCCCCGCCCAACGCCGGACAAGCGCGGCATCCGCCGCGCGCCGGCCGGGGGCGGGAGGGCTCGAAACGCGAAAGCCCCGCCGGGGCGGGGCCTTCATCCGTCATCTGTCCGTCAGGTCACGCCGCGAGCCGCGGCTGGGACTTTTTTTCCTCGACGAGCACCGCATGCAGGGCGCGAATCGCGTCGTCCATCTGGCTGCGGGGCACCACGAACTGCGCGTCGACATCGCGGGTCGTCTGCTGCACCGCGACAAGTTCGATATCGGCCGCCTCCAGCGCGGCCAGCCCGCGCGACAGCACCTTCAGGCCCGACAGCTCGCGCCCTATCGCTGCAACCACTGCGAGGTTGCGCGCCTTGAGGGTGGCGTTCGGGAACCGCTCTTCCAGGTCGCGTTCCACGCGCCGTACCGATTTCAGCGGCGCGTTGACATAGTGCGTGATCGTGTTGGCGTTCGAGGTCTTAGCAACGATCCACACCTTGTGGCGCGTCAACACATCGAGGATGCCGCTGTCATACCCCTTCACGCCGACCATGTCCTGCTCGAACAGTTCCAGCGCGTAGACGCCGAGCCCGGTCACCATCTCGACCCGCGGCTCTTCGGCCACGGCCTCGTCGATCAGGGTGCCCGGATCGTGCGGTTCGAAGGCGTTGGTCACGCGCAGCGGGATGCCGGCCTGGCGCAGCATCTTCGCGGCCTTGGGATGCACCGCCTCCATTCCCATGTTCGAGAGCTGGTCGGCCACGTCATAGTTGGTGTGGCCAAGCTTCACCACGTTTTCTTCCCCGACGATCTTGGGGTCGGCGGAGGAGAGGTGAAATTCCTTGTGGATTATGGCTTCGGCGGCACCGGTCAGCACCGCGATCTTGGAAAACGTGACCTCGGAATAGCCGCGGTCGAACTCCTGCATCAGGCCCTCGGCGCATTGCGCGTAGCCGGTGACGATGGGCATCTCGCGCGTCAGGTCGACGTCGCGCAGCCCCTCGACGATCCGGTCCTCGAGGCTGTGGTCGCCCTCGTCGCGCCAGCCCGACAGGTCGATGAAGCGCGCGTCGACCCCGCGGCGGCGCAGCAGTGTCGCGGTCACGAAGGCCGAATGCGCTTCGCCGAGGCCCGAGAGCAGTTCGCGGATCACCGTCATGTGGCTGGCCAGGCGGAAATGGCCGTAGGAGCAGAGCCGCTGCAGATCGATCAGGCAAGAGCGCGCGCCTTCGATCCGCTCGCGCACGAAATCGTCCGCGGCGGCGCGGTCGCCGGGGTGGTCGAGGATCGCCCCATGCGCCTCGCGCATCGCCTCGGCCACGCGGTTCAGCGCGTCCGACCATCCCTGGTCGTTGTCCGCGTTGCAAAACAGCGCATAGACGCCCGGTTCGTCGGTCTTCTTGTGTTCGAGCAGCAGGTTGGTGATGCCGGCGAAGGCCGACACGACGAAGATGCGGTTGTAGAGATCGGCCCCCTCGCGGTCGTCGATGAAGAGCGTGTCGCACAGCTCGTGGACACGGCTCATGGAGGTGCCGCCGATCTTCTCGACGGTATGTCTGGGATGGGTCACTGTATCTCGCGCCGCCCGGGTTGGCCCCGGGGGCGTCCTCGTTCTGGAATGGTCAGCCGGAAAGCTCGTCTGCCGAGGCGTAGGAGCCGTCTTCGCGGTGAACCTCGGTGCCTGTCACCGGCGGGTTGAAGCAGCACGCCATCACCAGGTCTTCGTCGGCGCGGATCGTGTGCTTGTCATGCTGGTCGAGCGCATACATCACGCCGGGCCGGATATTGAAGGTCTCGCCGCTGGCAAGATCGGTGATCTGACCGCGCCCCGAGATGCAGTAGACGCTCTCGAAGTGGTTCTTGTAGTGGAACGTGTGCTCGCTGCCGGCATAGAGCGTGGTGATGTGGAACGAAAACCCCATCCCGTCATCTGCCAGTAACATCCGCACGGAGGTCCACTGGGCGTCCGAGATCGCGCGGCTCGTGTCCTTGAGCTTGTGAAAGTCGCGTACAATCATTGGTTCACTCCGCCGCCACGTTAAAAGGGAGCAGCGTCTCCACAGACTGGTCGAGTATGTCGAGCCCGGCGCGGAACTCCTCCATCGGGATGGTCAGCGGCGCCAGAACCTTGACCACCTCGTCATGGGCGCCCGAGGTCTCGATGATCAGACCGCGGCGAAAGCATTCCGCGCAGATCCGGTCGGCCAGTTCGCCGCTGCCCACATCGACGCCGCGCATCATTCCGCGCCCCTTGATCCGGGCGCCTTCGATCCGGGCGGCGATGTTGTGCAGCCGTTCTTCGAGGACCTGCGACTTGAGCGCGATCTGGTTGCGCAGCGTGTCATCCGACCAGAATTTCTCCAGCGCGACCTTCGCGGTCACGAAGGCATGGGTGTTTCCGCGGAACGTGCCGTTGTGCTCGGCCGGTTTCCAGATGTCATGCTCGGGGCGCACAAGCGTGCAGGCAAAGGGCAGCCCGAAGCCCGACAGCGATTTCGCCAGCGTCACCATGTCCGGCTCGACGCCCATATGGTCGAAGCTGAAGAAGCTGCCGGTCCGGCCCATGCCAGCCTGGATGTCGTCCACGATGAGCAGCGCGCCGTGCTGTTTCGCCAGCCGGGCGATTCCCTGCACCCATTCGCAGGACGCGGCATTGAGCCCGCCTTCGCCCTGCACGAGTTCAACGATGAAGGCCGCGGGCGGCTCGATCCCGGACGAGGGGTTCGACAGCAGCGTGTCGGCCAGTTCCAGCGTGTCGACGTCGTCGCCCATGCTGTTCTCGTAGGGCAGGTGGGTCACGTCGGGCAGCGACACGCCGCCACCGCCCGCGCGCTTGCCGCGGTTGCCGGTCAGCGCCAGGGCCCCCAGCGTCATGCCGTGGAAGCCGTTGGTGAAGGCGACGACATTCTTGCGGCCCGTCACCTTGCGGGCGAGCTTGATCGCCGCCTCGACGGCGTTGGTGCCCGTCGGACCGGTCATCATCACACGGTGATCCATGCCGCGAGGCTTGAGGATCAGGTGCTCGAACGTCTCCAGGAACGCCGCCTTCTCCTCGGTATGCATGTCGAGCGCGTGCGCGATGCCGTCGCGCTGGATGTGGTCCAGCAGCGCCGCTTTCATGTCCGGGTCGTTATGCCCATAGTTCAGCGACGAGCATCCGGCAAGGAAGTCGATATAGGTGTTGCCGTCGGCATCCGTCAGCGTCGCACCCTGTGCCTTGGAAAAGCTCACGGGGAAGCTGCGGCAGTAGGAGCGCACCTCGGATTCGCGGCGGGAATAGATATTTGTTTCGGCTGTCTCGACAGTCGACATGGGGGATCCTTTTGATCTCTCTCTCGTGAAACGGGCGGGCTGCGTCGGTCGCGCGGCGCGTCACGCCGCCTTCTGCAGCGCCTCGGCAAGCCGGATGGTGACCATGTGCTCGGTCGCATGGCGGCCTTGGAAGTGATCGTCGCGGGTGTAGTGCGGTTCGTCGACCAGCGTCGCGCCCAGCCGGCGCGCGAACCCGCGGAAGAGGCCCCAAGAGGCCCGATTGTCGGGCGTGATAGTCGTCTGCAGGCGCATCACGCCATCACATGCCTCACGCTCCAGTAGTTCCAGGAGCATCTTGCGGCCAAGGCCCCGGCCCCGGGCCTTGTCGGACACGGCAACCTGCCAGACGAAGAGCGTGTCCGGGTCCGACGGCACGCGATAAGCCGAAATCCAGCCGACCACTTGCCCCTCAATCTCGGACAGGATGCAGGTGTCGCGAAAATGGTCGCACTGCAACAGGTTGCAATACATCGAGTTCTCGTCGAGCGGCTTACAATCGCGGATCAGTGACCACACTGCCGCGCCGTCCTCGTCGGTCGGTACGCGGAAAGAGATGGGGGCGTCCTTGGCAAGCGGCTTCGTGTCGATGCTCTCGGTCATCTGCTCCTGTCCTCCGTTCGTTCGCAGTGAGATATATGCTTAGCCACATGAAATTTCAACAGGCTAAGTTTTTTGGCGGGGACGCCTTGCAAACGCCGAAGTTTAAGGCAAAAAAATGTTAACAAGGCTGTTCGGAGCGGGTCTGGCGCGGTACGAATCGGCGAGTGCGGCGCTTAGGCCATCAAATCTTCGCCCTCTTGCGCAGCGGGGGCGATTGGTGGAAACGCAGCGCAGCTAGGGTGAAGGAGAGGCCGTGAAACGTTCGGATATCAGTCTGATCGCCCTGCGCCGCATCCTGCGCGCGACCGAGCTTTACGGGCGCGAACTAGCCAGGGCGGCGGGGCTGACGCCGGTGCAGATCCGGGTGCTGCAGATCGTGGCCGAAACGGGCATGAGCACGCCCAAGACCATCGCCGCGCGGATGGGCGTGGCGCAGGCCACGATGACGACGCTTATCGACCGGCTGGTCGCCAAGGGGCTCGTCGAGCGCCGGAGGTCCGAAACCGACCGGCGCCAGATGAACATCTTCATCACGCCCGCGGGCCGCGAAGTGATCGAGCGCGCGCCCGACCCGCTGCACGACCGCTATGTCGAGGCCTTCGATCGTCTGCCGGACTGGGAGCAGGCGATGCTTGTTGCCGCGCTGGAGCGCGTCGCGGCACTGCTGCACGCCGGTCACCTCGATGCGGCCCCGGTTCTGGACCTCGGCGACATCCGGAAGAACCCGCCCGCGAGTTGACGCCCGACCGTGGCTCGGCATTAACCGAGGGCGGTCCGATAATGCGCTATCCCTTGCAGGGGTCCGGGCGCGGCACTAAGACTCGCCAAGTCCCAAGGGCAGTCCCATCGCCCGAACTTCATGAGGCAGGCACATGACCGATCCGATCGAGCACTACATGAACAACCTCGTGCCCATGGTGGTCGAGCAGACCTCGCGCGGCGAGCGGGCCTACGACATCTTCTCGCGCCTTCTGAAAGAGCGGATCATCTTCATCACCGGGCCGGTGCATGACGGCATGTCGAGCCTGATCGTGGCCCAGCTGCTGCACCTGGAGGCCGAGAACCCGTCCAAGGACATCTCGATGTACATCAACAGCCCCGGAGGCGTGGTGACCTCGGGGCTGTCGATCTACGACACGATGCAGTACATCAAGCCCAAGGTCTCGACGCTCGTGGTCGGGCAGGCGGCCTCGATGGGCTCGTTGCTGCTTGCCGCGGGCGCGCCGGGCATGCGCTTCTCGCTGCCGAATTCGCGGATCATGGTCCACCAGCCCTCGGGCGGCTACCAGGGGCAGGCGACCGACATCATGATTCACGCGCAGGAAACGCAGAAGCTTAAAGACCGCCTTAACCAGATCTACGTCAAGCATACTGGCCAAGACCTGCAGACGGTGGTTGACGCGCTGGAGCGCGATAACTTCATGGATGCCGAGGCCGCCAAGGAGTGGGGCCTAATCGACGAGATCGTCGAAAGCCGCGCGGCGGTGGACGGCGCCTAGGACCGGGGCGCCTCCTCACGCGGAACGGCGTCGGGGAATTTGGCGTTGTGCCTTGAAGGGGACTGGCCTACGCTGGCCCCCGGGCATGGGGCATCCGGGCACGCGGCTCGGAAGGGCAGAGAACGGACGACCGCAGAGGACGGAAATGGCGACGACTTCAGGCAGCGACTCCAAGAACACGCTCTATTGCTCGTTCTGCGGCAAGAGCCAGCACGAAGTGCGCAAGTTGATCGCCGGGCCGACGGTGTTCATCTGCGACGAATGCGTTGAACTCTGCATGGATATCATCCGGGAGGAGACCAAGTCCTCCGGGCTGAAATCCTCCGACGGCGTCCCCTCGCCGAAGGATATCTGTGAGGTGCTGGACGATTACGTGATCGGCCAGGCCCATGCCAAGCGCGTGCTCTCGGTGGCGGTGCACAACCACTACAAGCGGCTAAACCACGCCGGGAAGTCCGAGATCGAGTTGGCGAAGTCGAACATCCTGCTGATCGGCCCCACAGGCTGTGGCAAGACGCTGCTGGCCCAGACCTTGGCCCGTATCCTCGACGTGCCCTTCACCATGGCCGACGCCACGACGCTGACCGAGGCGGGCTATGTGGGCGAGGATGTCGAGAACATCATCCTCAAGCTCCTGCAGGCGTCGGAATACAATGTCGAGCGCGCGCAGCGCGGCATTGTCTATATCGACGAGGTCGACAAGATCACGCGCAAGTCCGACAACCCCTCTATCACCCGCGACGTGTCGGGTGAGGGCGTGCAGCAGGCGCTGTTGAAAATCATGGAGGGCACCGTCGCCTCGGTACCGCCCCAAGGCGGGCGCAAGCACCCGCAGCAGGAATTCCTGCAGGTGGATACCACGAACATCCTGTTCATCTGCGGTGGCGCCTTCGCCGGGCTGGAGAAGATCATCGCCCAGCGCGGCAAGGGCTCGGCGATCGGCTTCGGCGCCGATGTCAAGGCTGACGATACCCGCGGCGTGGGCGAGATGTTCCGCGAACTGGAGCCCGAGGACCTTCTGAAGTTCGGGCTGATCCCCGAGTTCGTCGGCCGCCTCCCCGTGATCGCGACGTTGCAAGACCTTGATGAGGACGCGTTGGTTTCCATCCTGACCGAGCCCAAGAACGCGTTGGTCAAGCAGTACCAGCGACTGTTCGACCTCGAGGATGTCAAGCTCACCTTCACCGACGATGCGCTCATGGCGATCGCGAAGCGTGCCATTGCCCGGAAGACCGGGGCGCGGGGGCTGCGCTCGATCATGGAAGACATCCTGCTGGATACCATGTTCGACCTGCCGGGAATGGAAGGCGTCGAGGAGGTCGTGGTCAACGAAGAGGCGGTGTCGGTCGACGCGGCGCCTCTCATGATCTATGCCGACCAGAAGAAGGAAGGCGCGACGGCGGGCTGAGCCCAAGCCATGCCGCCCTGTGCGTCCCGAAAACGGTCATCACACGATGACCGCCACCTTTCTCCTCCAGATTCAACTCGCTCGGCGCCTAGGGGGCGCCGGGCTCTTTCACCCCGAGTGGACCGCGTCGACCGTGAGGCCCGCCGTCTCTGGGCTACCGGGTGTGCGTGGTCCGTGGTCGCGTGCGGGCCCCTCTCGATGTCAGGGCCGACACAGGCGGCCAGCAGTTCTATCACGCAGCCCATGCGATTGGGGGGCGGCGCTTGCGCGCTCCGGACGCCGGTGAGGGCGCCTCGAACGTGACGGTCGGCGACCACAAGTGACGGTTCCTCGGCGCGGCAACTCGCTGCTTGACGACTTAGGTCTAAGGTGTCCTGCAAGGGGCGGAGACGGCTGCCGGACGACAGCTTGTCACCCGTCCGCGATCGGATCGTTTGAACTCGTGCCCCATTTCGGCGGGACGAGTAATCCTACGATCCGTGTTCATCCCTCATTCGGGGCGATGCACGCCGATGCATGGCCCCGTCTGCGCATCTTGCCCTCAGAAGTCCTGCCAGTCGGCCTGTCCTTGCGCGGCGCGTTTCTGGGCGGGAAAGCTCAGACCGGCCTTCTCCGGCGCGGCGTCGGCGGCGCTGTTCTGGACGAGACGCAGCGGCGCCATCGCGCCCGGGGACTGCGCCGCCTGGGTCTTCAGCCGGAATCGTGCGACGAGGCCCTGGAGGGTTTCGGCCTCGTGGCGGAGGGTGGCCGAGGCGGCGGTGGCCTCTTCGACCATGGCGGCGTTCTGCTGGGTGACCTGGTCGAGCTGGGTGACGCCCACGTTGATCTCGCCCAGGCCCACCGACTGCTCCTGGGCGCCGGTCGCGATCTCGGAGACGAGGTCGGCGATGTTGCCCACGCGCCCGACGATGTCCGACAGCGCCTCGCCCGCGCGGTTGACCAGCGCGACGCCGGATTCCACCTGACCCGAACTCGCCGAGATCAGCTCCTTGATCTCGCGCGCCGCTTCCGACGAGCGCTGCGCCAGCGCGCGCACCTCCGAGGCGACCACGGCGAAGCCGCGGCCCGCCTCGCCCGCCCGCGCCGCCTCGACGCCCGCGTTGAGCGCCAGGAGGTTGGTCTGGAACGCGATGTCGTCGATCACGCCGATGATCTGGCTGATCTCGTCGGAGGAGCGCTTGATCTCGCCCATCGCGTCGACGGCGTCGGAGACGACGCGGCCCGAGGCCTCGGCATCGCCGCGGGCGGACCGCACGACGCCCTCGACCTCGGCCGCGCCCTCGGCCGCCGAGCGCACCGAGCCGGTGAGTTCGTCCAGCGCGGCGGCGGTTTCCTCCAGCGTCGCGGCCTGGGTCTCGGTCCGGTGCGAGAGATCGTCCGACGCCCCGGCAATCTCCTCCGCCCGGCCGCGGATCTCGGTCGCGTTCTCCACGACCGCGGCCAGCATCTCGTTCAGCGTCGACATCGTCGCGTTGAAATCGTGACGCAGCTGTTCGTACTCGGCGGCGAAGGCCGTCTCGATCGGCTGGGTCAGGTCGCCCGCAGCGAGCGCCGTGAGGCCCTTGCCCAGACGTTGCACCGCGTCGGCCTGGTCCGCCCGCGCGCGTTCCAGGGCGGCATCGGCGGCCTGGGCGTGTTGCAGCCGGTCGCGCAACGCGTCGAGGCTTCGCGCGATGACCCCGACCTCGTCGTGGCTCTCGGTCATCGGAATGGCCGCGTCGTAGTCGCCCCGCGAGACCTGGGTCATGGCGTCGCTCACGGCGTGGAGCGGCAGGCCGATCATCCGGCGCAGAAGGAAGGTGGCGAGACCGAGAAGAGCGAGGAAGGCGAGACCGGTCAGGGCCATAGCGGGCGCTGCCTTGATAAGCATCTCGGCGTAAAGGCCCGCTGGCGTCCAGACCGCGCCGACCGCGCCGGTGACCTGCCCGTCGCGGTAAATCACCGGAATGGCGAGGATCATGTCGTGGTGGTTGACCGCGATCTCGCCGGTGTCGCGCGCGTCTTGGGCAAGCCGGGCCATCTCGGCGCGCGTCGCGGCGTCCGTGGCTCCGATATCGGCGAGCTGCGTGCCGGAGGCATCCCAGGCCCCAATCGCGACGAAGTGTTCAGCGGCCTTATCGGCATGGTTCTCGAGTTCGAGCATCACAGAGTCGACCTTGCCGAACTTGATGTGGCCGCCGATGCTTCCTGCCGTGGCGTCGGTATTCGCGATCATGAGATCGACCAGGTGCTGATGCACGATCCCGTAGGCGCTGCGTTGCGCCGAAAAGAGCACCATCGCGGCCACGGCGATGGTGGTGAGCGCGACCAAGGCCGCGGCCTTGGCGAAGATGGAGGTCTGCAGGCCGCTGCGGCCGCTTGATGCCCTGGTCGCTGTCATTTTACTGCTCCTGTCGCGGTCGGTTCAGAGGAAGGCGTCACCGTCGACCGCGACGGTCATGGCGCCGATCGGGGCGCCGCTGGCCGGGTCGGTGATCGTGAACGAGATCTGCGCCTGGTAGGTCTGGGTCGACTCGTCGAACTCGATGTCGCCGAAATGCACGCCGTCGGGGCCGACCGCGTAGGTCATCGAGTGCTTTTCCTCGTCACCCTGCCAGTAATCGGAGGTCACGGCCGAGGTGGCGACGTTCAGGCCACGCGCGTCCATCAGGATGATCTCGGTCACCTGGCCGCCCATCGCGTCCATCTGGCCGCGCAGGAAGTCGGCGACCGGGCCGGTGATCACCGGGTCGATCAGCGAGGTATCGGCGCTGCCGACCTGGGCGCGCCAGGTCGTGTCGAGCTCGTCGATGCGGGCCTGGTCGTAGCCGGCGGTTTCGGCGTTCTGGGCGGTGACGGCCTTGACGATCACGGGATCGGCGGCCCAGCTGCGCACGTTGGCGTCAAGGAAGTCCGACATCTGGGTGTCGAAGTCGCCAGCCGCTGCCGGCGTGGCCAGCAGGGCGACGAGCGGGGTCAGGGTCCGGAAGGTACGGATCATGGTGGTCCTTTCGCTGCAGTCGGTGCCGGTTGGGTGACACCTGACCTAAGGCGTAGGCCGAATCGCCCTACCGAATCCTTAACTGCGCCGAAGACCGCATTCCGTCGCATGGCGAGGAGGAGCCCGTGGCGCCTATCGCGTCAGAGCCGTTCCGGCCCAGACCAGTCCGATGAGCACCGGCTGGTGAACGAGGTACAGCGCGAGGCTGTGCCGTCCCGGCCATGCGAGCGTGCGCGACAGTCGGTTGGGCCGGTCGACCGGGCGGAGCCGGGCCCAGAGGCCGGCCGCGGAGCCCAGACGCGCCAGCGCCAGTCCCGCGAGGAAGGGGGCGAGCCAGGGGAAAACCGGTTCGAAATCGACGCTGGGCCGAGGCGTCGCGGTCAGCCCCGTCCAGTCGAGCCAGGGCCGGTCGGGGCCGAGCGGGCGGGGCAGGGCGATCACGGCGGCGGCCGCGATGAGCGTTAGAAACGCGGGCAGGCGCAGGAAGGCGAGGCCGATGACGCAGGACACCGCGATGGCGTGCAGGATGCCGAAATAGACGAACCGTTCGGGAAAGACCGCGAAGGTACCGAGCGTTACCAGCCCCGCCGCGCCGCCCACCATCGCCAGCCGCCGGGCGAAGGCGCGCCAGCGCAGGCGCCGTCCGTGGGCCAGATGCAGGCTGACGCCGGCGAGGAACAGGAAGCTGCCCGCGACGAGGATGGAAAAGGTGCGCCAACCGCCCGAGACGACCGTGCCCGGCGCCAGGTGGCCGAACATTTCGAGGTCATAGGCGAAGTGAAACACGCCCATGCCGAGGAGCGCCGCCGCGCGGGCGTGATCGATGGCCGGGATGCGCCCGATCAATCTGGCTGGAACCCGGCGATAAGCCGGCGCAGCCCCAACAGCGCGCCGGCACAGATCGCGGCCAGCGTCACCGGCGCGGAATAGGCCAGGGTCGAGAAGGCGGTCGCTCCCTGGCCGACCGAACAGCCCAGCGCGACCACGCCGCCGATGCCCATCAGCGCCGCCCCCACGACCTGGCGTCCGAGTTCCCGCGGGTCCTCACAGGCCTCCCAGCGGAAGCTGCCCTTGCGCCAGGACCCGATCCAGGCGCCCGCGAGCACCCCCAGCACCGAGCCGACCGAGAAGGACAGACCGCCGGCGGACGAGGTCATCAGCCACATCAGCGTGCGGCCCAGCGGCGCGGTGAAGGTGTGCCCCTCGACATCGACGGCGCCGAAACTGGCGTGGTTCAGCCAGGTCATCCCCCAGAGCGCGCCCGAGATCGCGAGTCCCACGGCGACACCCCAGCCAATCCGGCGGGGCTCGTCCCGCAGCGGGGGGTGCGACAGGCCCCAGGCGAGGAACCCCGCCGCGATGGCCAGCGCCACGATGAGGGTGGGAATGCCCAGGTAGGCCTCGGTCAGGTGCGGAAAGCTCTGCATGCCCGAGGCGGGCAATTGCGGAAAGGCCCAGTCGCGCAAGGGCGCGAGCGGTCCCGAGAGCGTCACGAAGCCGAAGATCGAAATGACGACGACCACCACCAGCGAGCGCAGATCGCCGCCGCCAAAGCGCGACAGCGCGCCAAAGCCGCAATTCCCCGCCAGCGCCATGCCATAGCCGAAGACCGCGCCGCCGAGCACGCTGGCCAGCGGGTTCCAGGCGATCGCGTGATAGGGGGTCTTGCCGAGATCGATCCGGCCCATTGCGGCCAGCAGGTAGGTGGATGCGATCCCGGTGCCGAGGATCACCCCCCACATGCGCAGCCGGCGCTGGTCGGCGCCGTAGACTGCGCTCTCGATGGCGCCGAGGGTGCAGAACTCGCCAAGCCGCGCGGCAAGGCCCAGCACGCCCCCGGTCACGAAGCCGATCAGCGCCGCCCAGGCGCCCACGGAAATGAACTCCATCGGTCCTCCCCGGCCCGGCCCGCGATCCGCGCGGCCCGGTGCTTTATTTCGCGTCGTGTCCGCCTGCCATTTGCGGCGGCGGATTCTGTGCATTGCAGAACAGGTCGTGCATCAGCTCCAGCATACGGCGCGCCCGCTCGTCCGCCAGAGAATAGTAGATCGCCTTGCCCTCGCGCCGATAGTTGACCAGCCCCTCGAGCCGGAGCCGTGCAAGCTGCTGGCTGACCGCGGCCTGGCGCGAGGACAGCAGCGTCTCGAGCTCTGTGACCGACTTTTCGCCCGTCGAGAGATGGCACAGGATCATCAGCCGCCCCTCGTGGGACAGCGCCTTGAGAAAGCTCGAGGCCGTCTCGGCATGTTCCATCATATCGTCGGCTTCGATCCCGCCCGCTTCGGGGCGTGCGGGGCCGGTGCCGTCGGTATGGGTCGAGTCCGCTACCATCCGATGCGCAGGGTGTCAGAACCCCATCTGCTCCTCGATCGCGGCGATGCCCTCGCGGGCGCACTCGTCGTCGAGATCGGGCCCGGGCGCGCCGGAGACGCCGATCGCGCCGACGATCGAGCCGGCATGTTCGATTGTCACACCGCCGCCCAGCGCCAGCGCCTGGTCCAGGTCGCGGATCCCGGCGAACATCGTGTCGGGCGCGGTCAGCTCGCCCAGATCCATCGTCGCGGTGCGAAAGCTCGCCGCGGTCCACGCCTTGCGCCGGGCGGTCTCCTCGACATGGGCGCCGGCATAGCGGTCTCGCACGAAGGCCTGCATCGTGCCGAAGCGGTCGGTAACCGCCACGCCGACCTGGTAACCCTCGGACCGGCAGTACTCCATCGCGGCCACGGCGGCCTGAAGCGCCACCTCGGGCTTCAACGCCTTGAACTCCACGAACGCATCCTGGGCCGCCGCGCCGCCCGCGGGCAGCGTCAAGACCGCCACGAAAGCCAGTGTCCTCATCATCCCTCGGCTCCTCCCTTCGTCTTGTTTCCATTCTCCGCCCATTCGGGCTGTTCCCTCAGAAGTGCCTCGATCAGCCCCCAGAAGAAATCCTCCCCCGGATAGCCCTCCAGCCGCGCAATCTCTACCCCGTCGCGCAACAGCACGAAGGTCGGCGTGAAGTGCGGCTTGCTGTCGAGGACGATGTCCTCGGGGATCGGTTTCATCAGGTCGACGCGGCGTAGCGGCGCGACCTCTCCAGCCTTCGTCTTGGGGTAGATCGGCCCGATCTCGTTGTGCCACATGGTGCAGTAGGCACATCCGATTTCCTCGAACATCGCGAGAACGAGTTCCGCCCGCGCCACACCGGCGGAGGCCGTTGCGAGAAGCCCCGCTGAAAGCAATGCGGCAAATACTCGTTTCATTCGAGGCATTCCCGTTACATAGAAAAATCGTAATTTGTTTTCGCATCCACGGCAAGGGAGGGCCTAGATGCTGGAAATTTCCTATGGCGGCGCCGCCATTGCGGGCATCCTGTCGTTTCTCTCGCCCTGCATCCTGCCCATCGTGCCCTTCTACCTCTGCTACATGGCCGGCATCTCGATGACCGAGCTGCGCGGCGAGGACCACATTCCCGCCGGCGCAGTGCGCAGGCTTGTGATTTCCGCGGTATTCTTCGCACTGGGGGTGACCTCGATCTTCGTGTTGCTTGGCATGGGGGCGACGGCGCTGGGCCAGGGCTTCCGTGTCTGGAAGGACGAGCTGTCCTATGTCGCGGCCGCGATCCTGTTCCTGTTCGGGCTGCACTTCCTCGGCATCCTGCGAATCCCCTTCCTCTACCGCGAGGCGCGAATCGAATCCAAGGCCGAGCCCACGACGATTCTCGGCGCCTACCTTATGGGGCTGGCCTTCGGCTTCGGCTGGACGCCCTGCGTCGGGCCGGCGCTCGCGGCGATCCTGATGGTGGCCAGCGGAATGGGCGACGTCACCAAGGGGGGGCTGCTGCTTCTGGTCTACGGGTTGGCCATGACTTTCCCCTTCGTGATCGCGGCCGCCTTCGCAAAGCCGTTCCTGGCCTGGATGCAGCGTAACCGGAAATACCTGGGCCATGTGGAGAAGGCGATGGGCGCGATGCTGATCCTGTTCGCGGTTCTGATCGCCACCAACTCCATCGCCTACATCGCGCAGTTCATGATCGACAACGTGCCTTGGTTCTCGAGAATCGGCTAGGCTTTGAAACCAAAGGGAGGACGGAAATGAGACGGACCATGCTTCTTGCGGCCGGTTTCGTGGCGCTGGCGGCCCCGGTTCTGGCCGGCCCGCCGCTGGGCGATGACGGGCTGCACAAGCCCGACTGGCTGCGCGACACCTTCAAGGACGTGGGCGAGGACATTGCCGAGGCAAATGCCGAGGGCAAGCGCATGCTCATCCTCTGGGAGCAGCGGGGCTGCATCTACTGCACCAAGATGCATGAGGAAGTGTTTCCAACCCCCGAGATCGGGGCGCTGATCGAGGAGAACTACTTCGTCGTGCAGATGAATCTTTTCGGCGATGTGGAGGTGACCGATCTCGACGGCACCGCCCTGCCCGAAAAGGAGATGGCGCGCCGCTGGGGCGTGTTCTTCACGCCGACGATGATGTTCATGCCGGAAGAGGCGCCCGAGGGCGGCACCGCGGCGGAGGCGGCCGTCGCGACGATGCCCGGCGCCTTCGAAAAAGGCACGACGACCGCGCTCTTCGAATGGGTTCTGAAGAAGGGCTACGAGGGCGACGAGCACTTCCAGAAATACGTCGCGCGGAAGCTCGCCGAAGAGAGTAACTGATATCGGAAATACATAATTAAGTGACCTAAGCTGCGGATAACGTGGAATCATTCTCGTATGCAAGAAACTGTATTCGTTGTTGCATGCGATGGCACACCTCCGCTACAGTTCACATCAGGGAGAAGACACGGGAGGATTCTTGACGATGAAGAAGGTTGCACTTTGCGCCCTCTGCCTGGCCGCGGGCCTGACGATGGCCCAAGCGGCCGAGGTGGCCCCCGGAGAGGTGGAGCGTGACGAATACGGGTTCGTGCCCAAGCCGCTGACCGAGACGCCGGGCGATCCGGCGGAGGGGCGCAAGGTCGTCGGCGGCAAGAGCCTCGGCAACTGTGTCTCGTGCCACGCGATCGGCGAGATGGCGCGGGACGTGCCGTTCCACGGCGAGGTCGGACCCGAACTCGACGGCGTGGCCGGTCGCTACCCCGAAGCGATGATCCGCGGCATCGTGACGAACTCCAAGAACGTGTTCGAGGGCACGGTGATGCCAGCCTACTACAAGGTCGATGGCTTTGTCCGGCCGGGCGAAGGCTTCTCCGGCAAGCCGGTCGAGGGTGAGGTCGAGCCGCTTCTGACCGCCCAGCAGGTCGAGGACGTGGTCGCCTACCTGATGACTCTGAAGGACTGAGCGCCCCCCGCGCGGGGCTGATCTCGAAAGGAGAGAGACATGGAATTCACCAGACGAGGAGCGATCGCGATCAGCGCGGGCTTCGCCGCGATGATGATGCTGCCGCCGCGCGCCGCAAAGGCCGCCCCGGATGATCGCATCGCCGAGTTCACCGGCGGCGCGTCGGTGGGCGAGGGGGGCATTACGCTGACCACGCCCGAGATCGCCGAGAACGGCAACACCGTCCCGATCGAGGTCGATGCCCCCGGCGCCGAGCAGATCCTGGTGCTGGCCTCGGGCAACCCGACGCCGGACGTGGTCACCTTCAAGTTCGGTCCGCTCGCCGGTGCTCAGCGCGCCTCGACCCGGATCCGGCTGGCCGGCACCCAGGACGTGGTCGCCATCGCCAAGATGGGCGACGGCAGCTTCGTGCAGGCGTCGAATACCGTGAAAGTCACCATCGGCGGCTGCGGCGGCTGAGCGAACAGGAGGACAAGGACATGGCAGAAGGTGTCAAGCCCCGCGTGAAGGCCCCGAAATCGGCGGCGGCGGGCGAATCCGTGGTCATCAAGACCTTGATCAGCCACAAGATGGAAAGCGGCCAGCGCAAGGACAGCGATGGCAACACCATCCCGCGTTCGATCATCAACCGCTTCACCGTCGACTTCAACGGCCAGAACGTGATCGACGTGGCGATGGCGCCCGCGATCTCGACCAACCCGTATTTCGAGTTCGAGGCGATCATCCCGGAAGCCGGTGACATGAAGTTCACCTGGTACGACGACGACGGCTCGATCTACGAGGAGAGCAAGTCGATCGCCATCGGCTGATCCGGTTCAGACGTTTCGAGGGAGGGAAGCGCATGACAACGAGAACGCCGATCAAGGCGATGACCGCGGCGGCCGCGGCGCTGGCATTGACTGCCGGGGCCGCCGCCGCCGACCCGAATGCCGACCTGGTGGTGAACGGGGACATCCGCATGGTCACGCGGACCGACGCGCCCGAGCACATGGAGTATATCGATGAGATCCGCTCGGGCTGGACGTTCCGCACCAAGGAAACCCAGGCCCTGCAGGCCGACGACTTCGACAACCCGGGGATGATCTTCGTGGACGAGGCGCGCGAGGTCTGGGACACCGCCGAGGGCAGTGAGGGCAAGTCCTGTGCGGACTGCCACGCCACGCCCGGCGAAAGCATGACGGGCGTGCGCGCGGTCTATCCGAAATGGGTGGAAAGCGCCGGCGAGGTCCGGACCATAGAGATGATGGTGAACGACTGCCGCGAAAACCGGATGGGTGCCGAGCCCTGGAAATACGATGGCGGCGACATGCGCAACATGACCGCCCTGATCGCCTCGGTATCGCGCGGGATGCCGGTGAGTGTTGCCATCGACGGCCCGGCCCAGGAAACCTGGGAGAAGGGCAAGGAGATATACTATACCCGGTTCGGCCAACTCGAACTCTCCTGCGCGTCCTGTCACGAGGAGAACTACGACAACTACATCCGGGCCGACCATCTGAGCCAGGGACACATCAACGGCTTTCCGACCTACCGGCTCAAGAACGCCCGGCTGAACTCGGTCCATGGACGGTTCAAGGGCTGTATCCGCGATACCCGGGCGCACACGTTCAACCCTGGCTCGCCGGAGTTCGTGGCGCTGGAGCTTTACGTCGCCTCGCGCGGCAACGGCCTGTCGGTCGAAGGACCATCGGTCCGCAACTGACCTGAAGCACCCCGCGCCGGGGCGACCGGGCGCGGGGTTTCTTCGCTTTTAAATATTCAGTTTCTCGCATGTGAGACACGATCCAGAAGGGGCGCTGACACGATGATTTCGCGGAGAGATTTCCTGCAAGCGGCGGTGGCGGCCTCGGCGGTCTATGGCGCCTCTGGCGTCGGCAACTGGGCCAGGCTCGCCGCGCAGCAGGCGCTGAGTCAGGACCAGCTTCTGGAATTCGACAGCTTCGGCAACGTGACCCTGATCCATGTCACCGATATCCACGCCCAGCTCAAGCCGGTCTGGTTCCGCGAGCCGGAGATCAATCTCGGCGTGGGCGCCGTCACCGGCAAGCCGCCGCATGTGTCCGGCGAGGACTTCCTCAAGATGTTCGACATCCAGCCGGGCACGCCGCACGCCTATGCGCTGACCTATCTCGACTTCGTGTCGCTGGCGCGCGAATACGGACGCATGGGCGGGCTCGACCGCGTGGCGACCGTCATCAACGCGATCCGCGCCGACCGCCCCGAGGCGCTGCTGCTGGACGGCGGCGACACCTGGCACGGCTCCTACACCTCGCTCAAGACCGCCGGGCAGGACATGGTCAACGCGATGAACTCGCTGAAGCCCGACGCGATGACCAGCCACTGGGAGTTCACCTTCGGCATCGACCGCGTGAACGAGATCGTCGAGACGCTGCCCTTCCCCTTCCTCGGAGCCAACATCTTCGACGCCACCTGGGACGAGCCCGCCTACGAGCCCTACAAGATGTTCGAGCGCGGCGGCGCACAGATCGCGGTGATCGGCCAGGCCTTCCCCTACCTGCCCATCGCCAACCCGTCCTGGATGTTCCCCGACCTCAGCTTTGGCGTGCGCGAGGAGCGGATGGCCGAGGTGGTACAGGAGGTGCGCGACGCCGGCGCCGACCTGGTGGTGGTGCTGAGCCACAACGGCTTCGACGTCGACCGCAAGATGGCCGGCCAGGTGCCCGGCATCGACGTGATACTGACCGGCCACACCCATGACGCGCTGCCCGAGCCGGTGCTGGTGGGCGACACGCTGCTGATCGCGAGCGGGTCCAATGGCAAGTTCGTCACCCGGCTCGATCTCGACGTGCAGAACGGCCAGCTTCTGGGCTTCCGCCACAAGCTGATCCCGATCTTCTCGGACGTAATCGACCCCGACCCCGACATGGCGGCCCTGGTCGAGCGGGAGCGGGCCCCCTACGCGGCGGAGATGGAAGAGGTGCTGGGCACCACCGACAGTCTGCTCTACCGCCGCGGCAACTTCAACGGCACCTGGGACGACCTGATCTGCAACGCGCTGATCGAGGAGCGCGAGGCCGATATCGCGCTATCGCCCGGCTTCCGCTGGGGGCCCAGCCTCATTCCGGGGGCTCCGATCACCCGCGAGGATCTCTTCAACGCCACCTCGATGAGCTATCCCAACGCCTATCGCTCCGAGATGACCGGCGAAATGCTGCACATCATCCTCGAGGATGTCGCGGACAACCTGTTCAACCCCGACCCCTATTACCAGCAGGGCGGCGACATGGTGCGCGTCGGCGGCATGGGCTACCACATCGACGTGACCAAGCCGCAAGGCGAACGCATCACCAACATGACGCTCCTGAAGACGGGCGAGCTGATCGACCCGGCCAAGGCCTATGTCGTCTCGGGCTGGGCCAGCGTCAACGAGGGCACCGAGGGGCCGCCGATCTGGGACGTGGTCGAGGCGTATATCAAGCGCAAGGGCACCGTCAGCATCGATCCGAACAAGTCGGTCAAGGTGACGGGCGCCTGAGCCCCCCGGAGGAGAGCATGAGCGATATTTCCAGACGAGACGAGGAGGAGGGTGCAAGGATGACGGACCAGTCGCGTGGCGGGACCACCCGTCGTGGCTTCATCAAGGCCGGCCTCGCCACGGGCGGCGCCATTGCCGCGGGCGGCGCGGCCAACGCGGCGCAGGAGCCCGACCCGCTGATTACCGAGATCCAGCCCTGGGCGCAGGGCCTGGGCGACGGCGTCGACGCGGTGCCCTACGGGTTGCCCATCGAGTACGAGTCCGACGTGATCCGGCGCAACGTGGAATGGCTGACCGCCGACACGATCTCGTCTATCAACTTCACGCCGATCCACGCGCTCGACGGCACGATCACGCCGCAGGGCTGCGCCTTCGAGCGGCACCATTCGGGCGCGATCGAGCTGCGCAAGGAAGATTACCGCCTGATGATCAACGGGCTGGTGGATACGCCGCTCGTGTTCACCTATGCCGATCTCGAACGCTTCCCGCGCGAGAACCACGTCTATTTCTGCGAGTGCGCGGCGAATACCGGCATGGAATGGGCGGGCGCGCAACTCAACGGCGCGCAGTTCACCCACGGCATGATCCACAACATGGAGTATACCGGCGTGCCGCTGCGTACGCTCCTGGAAGAGGCGGGCGTCAAGCCCGAGGGCAAGTGGATCTTCATCGAGGGCGCGGATGCCTCGTCGAATGGCCGGTCGATCCCGCTTGAAAAGGCGCTGGACGACGTGCTGGTGGCGTTCAAGGCCAATGGCGAGGCGCTGCGCAAGGAACACGGCTATCCCGTCCGCCTCGTGGTGCCGGGCTGGGAGGGCAATCTCTGGGTCAAGTGGTTGCGACGGGTGGAGGTCACGACCCAAGCGATCCAGAGCCGCGAAGAGACCTCGAAATACACCGACACGCTGGCCGACGGCACCTCGCGCAAATGGACCTGGGTGATGGACGCGAAATCGGTCATCACCTCGCCCAGCCCGCAATCGCCGATCGCCCACGGCCCCGGACCGCTGGTCATTACCGGGCTCGCCTGGTCAGGCCGCGGCGCGATCGAGCGGGTGGACGTCTCGATCGACGGCGGCAAGTCATGGCAGACTGCGCGCCTAGCCCAGCCCGGCCAGCCGATGGCGCTCACCCGGTTCTATCTCGACATAGAGTGGGACGGCTCGGAGATGCTGCTGCAATCCCGCACGATGGACTCTGAAGGCTACGTGCAGCCGACCAAGGACGAATTGCGCGAGGTGCGCGGGCTGAACTCGATCTATCACAACAACGGCATTCAGACCTGGTGGGTCCGGGAGACCGGGGAGGCCGAAAATGTCGAAATCTCGTAAGCTTCTGATCGCCACGGCGCTGACCGCGACGCTCTCCGCCGGTCCCGCCCTGGCCGAGCGGTTCGGCCTCGGCCGGCCCGCGTTGCCCGAGGAAATCGCCGCCTGGGACCTCGACGTGGCCCCTGACGGCTCGGGCCTGCCCGAAGGCTCGGGCACGGTGGCCGAGGGCGAAGAACTCTTCTCGATGAACTGCGCGGTCTGCCACGGCGAATTCGCGGAAGGCGTCGACAACTGGCCGCAGCTCGCCGGCGGAGAAGGCACCCTTGCCGACGCCGATCCGGTCAAGACCGTAGGCTCGTACTGGCCCTATCTCTCAACCGTTTGGGATTACGTGCACCGCTCGATGCCCTTCGGCGGCGCCCAGACTCTCACCGCCGACGAGGTCTATGCGATCACCGCCTACATCCTCTACTCGAACTTCCTGGTGGATGACGATTTCGAGCTCTCGAACGAGAACTTCCTCGAGGTCGAAATGCCGAATGCAGACGGGTTCATCGTCGACGACCGCGATGAGGTCGAATTGCCGAAATTCGTCCGCGAGCCCTGCATGGGGAACTGCAAGGTCGAGGTCGAGATCACCATGCGCGCGGCCGTACTGGATGTGACGCCCGAGCAGGAGACCGAGGAGGCCGCCCGCGAGCGCGAGGAACTGTCCCGCGCCGCCGCAGAACAGGAGAAGGCGCCGATCAAGATGCCCGATCCCAAGCTCGTGGCCGCCGGTGAAAAGGTGTTCCGCGAATGCAAGGCGTGTCACCAGGTGGGCGAGAACGCACAGCACCGGGTGGGGCCGGTTCTCAACGGCGTCGTTGGCCGCGAGGTCGCCCAGGCCGACGGCTTCAAGTATTCGCCCGGCCTGTTGTCCGCCGCCGAGGAGGGGATGATCTGGGATCATGCCACGCTGGACGCCTATCTCGAAAGCCCGCGAGCGGTGATTCCGCGGGGCCGCATGTCCTTCCAGGGGTTGCGCTCCGAAGAGGATCGCGAGGCGGTCATCGCCTATCTGCGCACCTTCAACTGACGCAGGGGGCACTTCCGGCACGGATGAGCGCCCCCGGCCAGCGGGGGCGCGCTTCGCGTCAGGCCCTGTCCGGCCGGGTCACGAGGCCCGCGGCAGCGTCGTCGCGCCGCCAAGTTGAAACCGTCCCACGAGCACGCCGAGACGGTCGGTATTCTCCCTCAGCGTGACCGCCGCGCCGAGCGTTTCCTCGACCATCGCGGCGTTCTGCTGGGTCATCCGGTCCATGTCGCCGACCGCGACGTTGATCTGGTCGACGCCGCTCGCCTCTTCCTGGGCCGAAGCCGCGATCTCCCTGAGCAGATGGTCTATTTCGGCGACCTTCTGGGTGGCCTGGCCCAGCACCGTGCTGACCTCGGCAATCACTTTCTCGCCATTGCGGATATGTTCGCTGGTCGACGTGATCAGGCTGCGGATCGACTTGGCCTCGGCGGCCGAGCGATGGGCCAGCGCACGCACTTCCGACGCGACGACGGCAAAGCCCTTGCCCGCGTCGCCGGCCCGTGCCGCCTCGACCGTGGCGTTGAGCGCCAGAAGGTTGGTCTGCACCGCGATTTCGTCGATCACCGTGAGAATGCTCGCCATCTCCTCCGAACTTGTCGAGATCTCGCCCATCGCCTTCTCGGCGGTTTCCATCACCTCGCCGGAGCGCGTGACCATGCGGCTGGCGTCCGAGGCGGCCGCGGTCGCCTCGCGCGCGCCCTCGGACGTGCCCTTGACGGTCTCGGTGATCTCGCTCAGCGAAGCGGCGGTTTCTTCGAGCGACGCGGCCTGGTTCTCGGTCCGGCGCGAAAGGTCCTCGACGGAGGAGGCGATACTGCGCGTGCCGGAGCGGACCTCGCCCAATGTGGCTTCGATCTCGTGTAGCGCCCAGCGCAGCAGTTCGGCCGCCTCGTTGTAGTGTTCGCTTGCGCGGGCGATCTTCTCGGGGGCCTCGTCGCCGATGCGGTGGCTCAGATCGCCGGAGGCCAGGGCGGTCATCGCCGTGCCCAGCACTTCCATCGCGCGCGCGTCCGTGTCGGCCTCGGTGGCGAAGAAGTGGTGCATGGCCACCGCCACGTCGGCGAAGATCGAGTCCAGCAGACTCTGGAACAGGTCGGCGCGGACGGATTCGCGCTTGCCGCGTGTGGCCGCGCTCAGCGCCTTGACGAGGCCGCCGGCATACAGGCCGTAGGCCTCGAGATATTTCACGAAGCTGACCTGCTGCGCGATGTTCCGGGCGAGCGCGCTCTGGTCGCGGTAATAGGTGTCGGAGAAATCGCCGGTCGCGATCTGACGGAACTTGGTCCGCTCGCCGTCGAGCACTGTCTTGGGCAATTCCGTCATCGTCGGATCGACGACGGAGTAGGCCCTGAACAGCACGTCGGGGAGGTCGCCCGAGATCAGCCTGTGAACCTCCTGCCCGCGGGTCTTGCGTGCATCGCTCCACGGCGTGATCTGCTTTTCGGTCGTCATCGGTGTCCTCCTGTAGGTCGCAGGGGCGACCAGTTTTCCCCTGCCGTCGCGCATTTAATCGGGCGGCTAACACGGTGGGGATGAGGATTCCGTAAAGGCGGCCCATGCGCGCGGCGACGATCTTCGGACGCTCGCCAGGCCGGGCGGGCCGATGCGGCCGTTCGCTCGGGGTGGAGGCGCGCTCTGAAAGTCATTGAAACAGTGACTTTCTCCGTCCCGGAAGGTGCGACGAACGGCGGGGGCGCAGGATTCTCTTGATTGGTCCGGGCGTCCATTGCAGAGTTTGAATATGAGGGAGGTATTGGTTCTCGGCCTCGCGCTCGCCTTGGGAGGGGCGGGGCAGGCGCAGGCCCAAGGGTCCGCTGCGCCCATCGGCGATGCCGAGCGCGGCGCCGAGATCTGGGTCTTTTGCAGCGGTTGTCATGAGATCGGCCGCGACGCCGAACTCGGCATCGGCCCGCCGCTGACCGGCATCTTCGGGCGGCGGGCGGCTTCGGTCGAGGATTTTCCCTATTCGAAATCGATGCGGCGGATGGGCAATGACGGGCTGGTCTGGACGCTCAGGACTCTGGACGCCTATATCGCGCATCCCACGGCGCTGGTCTCGGGCACGCGGATGAGCTTCGACGGGCTCGAGGACCCGCAGGAACGGGCCGACCTGCTCGCCTTCCTGCGCGATTTCTCTGACCGGCCTGCGAACATTCCCGAGGCGCCGCCGACGGCGCGCGCCGCGCAGCCCGAACTGTCGGAAGAAACGCTCGCCATCGTCGGCGACAGGGCCTATGGCGAATATCTCTCCAGCGAGTGCACGACCTGCCACCAGCGCGACGGCTCGGACCAGGGCATCCCCTCGATCACGCTCTGGCCAGAAGAGAAATTCGTACTGGCCATGCATGCTTACAAGCAGAAGCTCAGGCCGCACCCGGTGATGCAGATGATGGCGAACCGGCTTACCGACGAAGAGATTGCCGCGCTCGCCGCCTATTTCGGGTCGCTGACCAACTAGCGCGAGCGGCGACACGGCACCACGAGAACGCGCGAACGACTTTTTTGGGAGGATGAACCACATGGCACTGAACAGACGGACTTTCCTCGGCACGGCCGCGGCCGCCAGCGCGGCGCTGTCCGCGCCCAGGGTGCTCGGCCAGGCGAAACCCCGCGTGGTGGTCGTCGGCGGCGGCGCCGGCGGGGCCACCGCGGCGCGCTACATCGCCAAGGACAGCCAGGGCGCGATTGACGTCACCCTGATCGAGCCCACGCGCACCTATTACACCTGCTTCTTCTCCAACCTCTATATCGGCGGCTTCCGCGACTTCGCCTCGATCGGGCACAGCTATGGTACGCTCGCCGCCGACTACGGCGTGAACGTCGTGCATGACTGGGTGACCGGCATCGACCGCGACGCGATGACGGTGACCACCGCGAACGGCGCCAGCCTGCCCTACGACAGGCTGATCGTCTCGCCGGGCATCGATTTCGTCGAGGGATCGGTCCCGGGCTGGAGCGTCGCGGCGCAGAACAAGATGCCCCATTCCTGGAAGGCCGGCAGCCAGACCCAGCTCCTCAAGGCGCAGATCGAGGCGATGCCCGAGGGCGGCACCTTCTGCATGGTCGCGCCCCCCAACCCCTATCGCTGCCCGCCTGGGCCCTACGAGCGGATTTCGATGGTGGCCCACCAGCTCAAGGCCAACAACCCCAACGCGAAGATCCTCCTGGTCGATCCCAAGCCGAAATTCTCCAAGCAGGCGCTGTTCGAAGAGGGCTGGCAGAAACATTATTCCGGCATGATCGAACGCATCGGCCCCGATTTCGGCGGCGCCAACACCTCGGTCGATCCCGACACCATGGAGGTCGATATCGACGGCACCGTCGAGACGGTGGATGTCTGCAACGTGATCCCCGCGCAGAAGGCCGGCCATATCGCCGAGGCCGCCGGGCTGACCGACGACAGCGGCTTCTGCCCGATCGACCCCGCGACCATGCAGAGCCGGGCGGATGCGAACGTCCACGTCCTCGGCGACGCCACCATCGCCGGCGACATGCCGAAATCGGCCTTCTCGGCCAACAGCCAGGCCAAGGTCGCGGCGATGCAGGTGCGCGCCGCGCTCACCGGCTCCAACGCGTTTCCGGCGAAATACTCCAACACCTGCTGGTCGCTGATCGATACCGATGACGGGGTCAAGGTCGGCGCCTCCTACCAGGCCACCGAGGAGAAGATCGCCAAGGTCGACGGGTTCGTCAGCGCGACCGGCGAAGACGCGGCCCTGCGCAAGGCGACCTACGAGGAAAGCCTCGGCTGGTATGCTGGGATCACGTCCGACATGTTCGGCTGATCGCGCCGCCCGCCGACGGGTCGCACGGCCCCGCCCGCTCGGGCGGGGCCTTCGTCTTATGGGCGAGTGCTGCAGCCGCGAAGGGATGCCGCGCCGCGGCTCGGCGACTTCTTGCCGCAGAATCGTCGCGCCCCCATGTCAAGGCGCGGTTCAAGGCGGCTATTGTGGTAATGTCGTCGGGCCGGAATTGGCCGGCGATGCCGGATCGGGGCTGCAACACACCGCTCCGGCAGGGGCCTGGTTCGGGAGGAGCCAGCACCATGTGCACCACTGAAGACCACACGTCACGGGCGATGTGCCGGACGGCGTCCGGCGCACGCAAGCTGATCCGGGGCAAGCTTGGCCCGGCGCCCGGCGCCACGCTGCAAGCCATGTCGGGCTA
Organism: Rhodovulum sp. ES.010; assembly: GCF_900142935.1. Lineage (NCBI taxonomy): Bacteria > Pseudomonadati > Pseudomonadota > Alphaproteobacteria > Rhodobacterales > Paracoccaceae > Rhodovulum > Rhodovulum sp. ES.010. The sequence goes on from NZ_FSRS01000001.1 coordinate 233,294, forward strand.
CGGGCTCAGCGAATCTGATCTCGCGCGCTATTTCGGGGTCACGCCGTCCTCGATCCGGCGGCTCAAGCGGAGTCTCAACGTCTCCGCGCCCTGCGGCGAATAGCGGTCGCCGGGCTTACGCCTTCGTCGGACTGAAATCGCCATAGGCGCCGCTGGCGAAGACCAGCGGCGGCCCTTCGCGGCGGGCCACCGCCTCGACCCGGCCGACGACGATGGCATGGTCGCCCGCTTCGTGCACGGCGACGCGGGCGCAAACAAACCGCGCGATCCAGCCCTCGTCGATAAGCGGCGGGCCGCTCTTCGCCCATTCCATCGCCAACCCTTCGAACGCGCCGCCCGAGCGGGCGAACCTGTGCGCGAACGCCGCTTCGCCAGCACCCAGCACATGCACCGCGAACCGGTCGGCCTCGGTCATCGCCGGGAAGCGTCGAGACGCGCGGGCGGGCGACCACAGGATCAGCGGCGGGTCGAGCGAGACCGAGGCGAAACTGTTGGCCGTCATGCCCACCGGCCCGTCCGGGGCCGTCACCGTGACGACCGTCACCCCCGTTGCAAAGCATCCCAAGGCGTCGCGATAGGCGCGCTGGGTGTCGGGGCCGGGGGTGAATCGCTCCATCGGATGCGCGTCCTCTCGCTCGTTTCGGGGCGCGAGCATGCGTCAGATGCCCGGCGGCGGCAACCGTCGCGGGGTGTCATGAAAGCTTCAGCAAACTGAAACATTCGCGTCGTGGCTCCCGGGTAGAGCGCGGTCAGGGCGAGATGGGGGTCGAATGCTGCTGAGCGTGGACAACGTGACGAAGGTCTTTGGCCGCAACGTGGCCGTGGACCGTGTCAGCTTCGAGGCGGCGCGGCCCGCCTTCATAGGCATCATCGGCCGGTCCGGTGCGGGAAAATCGACGTTTCTGCGGATGGTGAACCGGCTCACCGACGCGACCGAGGGCGCGATCCGGTTCGACGGGCGCAACGTGCTGCACCTCAAGGGGAAGGCCAGGCGGGCCTGGCAATCCGACTGCGCGATGATCTTCCAGCAGTTCAACCTGGTGCCGCGGATGGACGTGGTCTCGAACGTGCTGCACGGCACGCTGAACCGCCACTCGGCGCTCGCCAGCTTCTTCAACCTCTATCCCACCGAGGACGTCCACCGTGCCATCGACATCCTCGACCGGCTGGGCATCGCCGAACAGGCCGCCAAGCGTGCCGAGGCGCTCTCGGGCGGCCAGCAGCAGCGCGTCGCCATCGCGCGTGCGCTGATGCAGGACCCGCGCATCATCCTCGCCGACGAGCCCATCGCCAGCCTCGACCCGATGAACGCGCAGGTGGTGATGGATGCACTGCGCCGCATCCACGAGGAGGACGGGCGCATGGTGATCGCCAACCTCCACACGCTGGATACCGCGCGGCGCTATTGCGACCGGGTGATCGGCATGCGCGAAGGCCGCGTCGTTTTCGACGGCACGCCCGAGCAACTGACCACCGGGGTCGCCCGCGACATCTACGGTGCGGATGCCTCGTTTTCAGAGGCGTCCACCTCCACCTCTCTAGAAACGCTCGACACGACCGCGCGGGTAATGATGGAAGAGAGCGAAGTTCTCTAATTTCAAGCCTTTCCCCGCCTTCCCGGTGTCCGGGGGGCATCCTCTAGACTGGAGTGTGCGACGATGAAGAAACTGCTTGCTGCCCTCGTGGCGACCACCGCCCTGGCCGCGCCGGCCGTGGCCGAGGAAATCACCGAGTTCCGCATCGGTATCCTCGGCGGCGACAACGTCCAGAGCCGGCTGAACAACTATGAATGCCTGGCCGAGTACACGACCGAGGCGCTGGGCGTCGAGACGAAGCTGTTCACGCCGGCTGACTATAATGGCGTGATCCAGGGCCTCTTGGGCGGCGCGCTCGACATGGCCTGGCTCGGCGCCTCGGGCTATGCCGCGACCTATCTCAAGGACCCCGAGGCGGTCGAGCCCGTCGCGGTCAAGACCAACCTCGACGGCTCCTACTCCTACCATTCCATCGGCTTCGCCCGGAAGGACAGCGGCGTTACCGAGATCGCCGACCTGGAAGGCAAGGTCTTCGGCTTCGGCGACCCGAACTCGACCAGCGGCTACCTGATCCCCTCGGTCGAGATCCCGGCCCAATACGACGTGACGATGGAGCCCGGCGCGTTCTTCGGCGACGTGGTGTTCACCGGCGGCCACGAACAGACCATCGTCGCGGTCTATAACGGCGATATCGACGCGGGCGTGACCTGGGCCGACGGCTTGGGCAACTGGGAGGACGGCTACAACTCGGGCGCGCTCCGCCGCGCCGTCGACAACGGCCTCGTCGACATGAACGAGATGGTCCGGATCTGGAAGTCGAAGCCGATCCCCGAGGGCCCCGTGGTGCTGCGCAGGGCGCTGCCCGACGATGTTAAGCAAAAGATGAGCGACCTGATCACCGGCCTTTACGACCGCGACCAGGACTGCGCCTACAACGTGGCCTTCGGCGATACCGCCGGCTTCACCCCGATCGCTCACGAGGCCTACGAGACGATCATCGAGGTCCGCCGCCAGAAGAACGCCAACTGATCCCGGCTCATCTTCACGCCTGACAATGCCGGACCCCGCTCCCGGCGGGGTCCCGTGTCCTCCAAGGTCCCTCCATGGCAGAAATATCCCTTACCTCCGGCGGCGTGACCGCGACGCGCGCGCACTACATGGCGCTGACGCGGCGGCGGCGGCTTTACAGCGGCATCACGCTGCTCATTTTCGTGCTGCTGCTGGGCTCGGGATTTTGGATCGCCAACGACCGTAACGCGGGCGGCTTCCTCGACGGGTTCAGGCAGATCCTCGACTTCCCCGCCGACGTGGTCTCGGAGGCCTGGGAAAAGCGCGCCGACATGCCTAGGCTTCTGTTGCGCTATTTCCCCGCGCTGGTCGAGACGCTGAACATCGCCGCGGTGTCGACGCTTCTGGGCTTTTTTGGCGGCATGGTGCTGTCGCTGCTCTCCAGCCGCGGGCTGGCGCGCTGGCCGCGTGCGATCCCGCTCTTCCGCCGCATAATGGACGTGTTGCGTGCCTTGCCCGAGATCGTGGTGGCGCTGGTGCTGATCTACATGCTGGGCGGCGGCCCGGTGCCCGCGATGATCGCCATCGCGATCCATTCCTCCGGCGCGCTCGGCAAGCTCTATTCCGAGGTGAACGAGAACGCCGATCTTAAACCCGTCGATGGGCTGGCCTCGGTCGGCGCGACCTGGCGGCAGAAGATGGCGCTGGGCGTGATTCCGCAGGTGGCGCCCAACTACCTCAGCTACGCGCTCCTGCGGTTCGAGATCAACATCCGCGCCTCGGCGATCCTGGGCTTCGTCGGCGCTGGCGGCATCGGCTACGAACTTCGCAACTCGATGACCTGGGGCCAGGGCCGCTTCGACGAGGCAGCCGCGATCTTCCTGTTGCTGTTCACGACAATCGTCGTGGTCGACCAGATCAGCTCGCATTTCAGGAACCGTCTGACCGAGGGCAGGGAGGCCTCCGTATGACCATGACCGCCGAAGCCCTAGGCGCCCGCAAACATGCCGCCGACCGGCTGATCCGGGGCAAGCGCCTCGTGGCCTTTGGGGGTCCGGCCGCGGTGCTGGTCTACCTCGTCTACATCTTTTTCAGCTTCGACATCCCCGGTCTGGCCGACCGGGCGCGGCCCGACAACGCGGCCACGCTGGTCCGCGATACCTACAGCTACAAGACGCATGTGACGCGCAACAACCGCTCGGGCGAAATCACCGTGGCCGCCGAGGGCGAACGCGCCGGGACCTGGCCCGAGGGCGAGACGCCCGGCTGGGTCAGCCTCGGCCCCGACCGCGTCGAGATCGACCTGCCCCACGGCCACGCGGTGGCCTTCCTGCCCGGCAACGCCGCCATCTACCGCCATCCCGAGTTCGGCGAGATCCGGGTCTGGTACGAGGACGGCGTGCGCATCGCCCCCCCGGCCCAGAGCCTGCCCGACTGGGTCAGCTATTCCGGCACCCGCGTCGATATCCGCACCGAGGCCGGCCGGCTGACCCTGACCCGCGCCCGGACCGAGACCTTCCGCTACTTCTTCGGGTGGGAGCTGTTCTGGTTCACCCTCGACAGCCCCTATCACGGCCACTCGGTCCTCGAGATCCTGTTCGGCCCGCAGATCGATCCCGCGCGCGCCAATGTCATCGGCGCGTGGGAGGATTTCTGGGGCAACAGCCTCTGGCACCACGCCAAGGTCGCCTGGGCCATCGCCGAGACCATCCTGATGGCCTTCCTCGGCACAATGGGCGCGGCGCTGGTGGCGCTGCCGCTGGCCTTCCTCGCGGCGAAGAACTTCACGCCGCTTGGGGTCATCCGCCAACTCGTCCGCCGCGCCTTCGATTTCGTGCGGGGCGTGGACGCGCTTATCTTCACGATCCTGCTCAGCCGCGCCTTCGGGCCCGGCCCGCTGACCGGATCGCTGGCGATTCTGCTCACCGACTCCGGGTCCTTCGGCAAGCTGTTCTCCGAGGCGTTGGAAAACGTCGACGGACGCCAGATCGAGGGCGTCGCCTCCACCGGCGCGGGCGCGGTCCAGCGCTACCGCTTCGGGGTGATCCCGCAGATCACGCCGGTGCTGATCAGCCAAGTGCTCTATTTCCTCGAGTCGAACACCCGCAGCGCCACGATCATCGGTGCGATCACGGGGGGCGGGATCGGCCTGATGCTGACCCAGGCGATCATCACCCAGAAGGACTGGGAGGAGGTCACCTATTACATCCTGCTGATCGTGCTGATGGTAATCTTCATGGACTGGCTGTCGGGCGTGCTCCGGCGTCGGCTGATCAAGGGCGGGGAGGGTGGCCATTGACTGATGGTCTTGCCCGTCCTGCGGACGTAAGAGAACACGCATGCCCCGCCTGAGTGCCGCGACCCCGTTCCTGCATCCCGACTGCACGGTGACGAACTGCACGTTCGGCCGCTTCGTCGAGATCGGGCAGGGCTCCCGCCTGCTGAACGCCGAGATCGGCGACTATTCATATTGCGACCGCTACGCCGATATCGCCAACACGAGCGTCGGCAAGTTCGCCAATATCGCCAGCTTTGCCCGGATCGGCCCGACCGACCATCCGATGGACAAGGCCAGCCTCCACCACTTCCTCTATCGGTCGGCCGATTACTGGAACGACGCCGAGGACGACCCGGATTTCTTCGCCCATAGGGCCATCCGCAGGGCGCGGATCGGGCACGACACCTGGATCGGGCACGGCGCCATCGTGCGGCCCGAGGTGACGGTAGGGGATGGGGCTGTGGTGGCGGCCGGCGCGGTCGTTACGCGCGATGTCGCACCCTACACTGTGGTCGCCGGTGTTCCGGCGGTGCCGCTGCGCGACCGCTATGCCCCCGGGATCTCCGAACGCATGCAGCGGCTTGCCTGGTGGGACTGGGACCATGCCCGTCTGCGACGCGCCCTGCCTGACTTTCGCGCGCTCGGGGCGGCAGCCTTCCTCGACAAATACGGTGGCTAGGCCGCGTGGGCCTGATGCGGGACAAGTGAGCAGAAATATGGGGCGGCCCGACCGGACCGCCCCGCAGATATTGTCAAACTGTCGTGTGAAATGTCCGATCGCCCTAGAGCGCAACCATCGTAACCGATGTCCCCACCGGCCTTTAATAAAACTTAATATACACGAATCAGGTGACGTGGGGGCAACTTTTTTGTGACGCGGCCGTAAACAGTGCGTTCGCGGGAGAGGGGGAGCGCCTATTCCGCGGCCATGTCGAGACCATGAATCCGGTTCGCGAGGCGATGTGCGGCTTCGCCTGCGAGATAGGTCAAACGGCCGCCGGAAATCGTCATCTCGACCGCCCGCGTGGTCTCGTTGACCACGCAGATATCGGCGCGCCGGCCGAAATCGAGTCGCCCGCGGTCAGGCAGGCGCAGGATCTCGGCCGGTTTCTCCGAGATCATCGCCCATGCCTCCGGCAGGGTCCGCAGACCGGCGTCGACCAGCCGCCAAGCGGCGTGGGCCAGGGCCGGATAGTAGTAATCCGAAACCAGCCCGTCAGACAGCCCCTGTGCGATCAGGTCCGCGGCGCAGGCATTGCCCGATTGCGATCCGCCGCGCACCACGTTCGGCGCGCCCAGCAGGACGGGGTCGTTCATCGCCTTAGCCGCGGCGGCGGCGCGGCGCGTGATCGGGAACTCGGCGATCCGCGCGCCGATCATCGAGAACCGCTCGCGGGTCTCGCCGTCCGGGTCGTCGTGGCTGCCATAGAGCACGCCCATCTCGTCGAAGGCGTCGGCCAACCGGCACAGGTGGCGCGGAACGTCCGGGGCGCGGGCCGCCGCGGCCTCGACCAGCGCCTTGTAGGACTCGGGGTCGCGGCCCGCGCTCATCGCCCATTGATGGAAACCCATCGGGTCCTCGCGGACCATCTCGGCGGCGTCGTCGAGATGGTTGTTGAACACGACATAGCCGATGCGGTGCCGCCGGATGGCCTCCAGCAGCCGGGCGCCGGTGTCGACCATATGCGTCTCGCAGCGGATCTGGATGCGCAGGTCGGTCAGCATCCGCGGCCGGTAGGCGTCGAGCGCGTTCATCAGCGCCTCGGCGTGGCCGGGGCCGCGACGCCCGCCTTCCCAGGACCAACTCTGCGCAAGCCAGGCGGTCGTCACGCCGTTCGCCGCGGCCTCGCGATCGGTCGCCGCCAGGCCCATGTCGAGGGCGAAAGGCGCCGCCGGGCGGGGCGCGACGTGACGTTCGAACGCGTCGCCATGCAGGTCGACGATGCCCGGCAGGATCAGATAGCCCGACAGGTCCACCTCCGGCAGGGGGCCCTTGGTGATCCGGCCGTCGGCGATCGCCAGGGACCGGCGCTGAAGTTCGCCGTCGCGCAGGATCGTCCCGCCGGTAAAGCGCAGGGGATGCAGAATCTGGGGCATTGCACTGCTCGCGTCCTCTCCTCGGGCTCTGTGGATAACCCGCCTCTGTATCGCGGGTATGACACGCGCGGGCGGCGTCGCGACGCAGGGATCAGTCCGGCGTGACAACCAGGCTCACGCGGTCGCCCGCAAACCAGGTGTGGCCATATTCTACGGGCTTGCCGTCGGCATCGACATTGATCGCGACGGTGCGCAGAATCGGCGCGTCGTCGCCGATGGCGAGTTGCGCGGCCTGGGTGGGCGTTGCGCGTTTCGCGGTGATGCGGGTCGAGGCGCGGGTATAGTCGGCCACGCCCCCCCGCGCCAGCGCCGCGGTGACCGAGCCGGTCTCGACGAGGTCCGACACCAGGCCGGGAAAGCGGTCGGCCGGGAACACCGATCGAAACAGCGCGAGCGGCGCGCCATCGCCGAGCGAGATGCCCTCGTATACGTGGACAGGCGCCGTCGCGGGCAGCGCGAGGGCTTCGGCCTCGCGCGCATCGGCCTGTCGCGTCCTGGTCAGAAGTATTTTCTTGTCAGGTGTCTGTCCTGCGGCCTTGAGGTTCTGGTGGAACCGCACGCGCCGCCCGAGCGGGTAGTCGGTTGGTCGTGCCGTGACGAATACGCCCGCGCCGCGGCGCGGGTGGACAAGCCCGTCATCTGACAGCGCGGCGAGCGCGCGGCGCACCGTGTGCCGGTTTACCCCGAAGCGGCGGGCGAGGTCCGCCTCGGTGGGCAGGCGCGCGCCCGGCGGATAGTGTCCCGCGCCGATTTCGTCCCTCAGCGTCGCCGTGATGGCCGTCCAGAGCGCGTTGCGTCCCATGTCACCAAATCTTCATCTCCCCCGGCTTGCGCGACACGGCCCCGGGGCGTATCAAGTTGTCTAGTTGTACAAATAACTAGACAAATCGGCAAGCTGTCTAATGGGCGATCTCAATAACCGACCGGGCTGGATGGGGCTTCTGGCGAAGGCGCCGGCGGAGACGCTGGGCGAGTTGTGGAAAAGTCTGGGACCGGAGCCCGGATTCGTCTGGCTGCGGCCGCCCGAGACCGGGGGCGTCATGGTGCGCGGCCGGATGGGCGGCACCGGCGCGCCTTTCAACCTTGGCGAGATGACCGTGACGCGCTGCGCACTGCGGCTCGAGGGCGGCGAGGCGGTCGGTCATGCCTATGTCCAGGGTCGCGACAAGGACAAGGCGCGCCGCGCTGCCCTGGCCGATGCGCTGATGCAGACCGACCGTGCGGACGACGTGCGCACCCGGCTGCTGGAGCCGCTAGCCGCCGGATTGGCCGAGGCGCGCAGGGCACGCGCAGGGCGGGCTGCGGCCACGAAGGTCGAGTTCTTCACAATGCTGCGCGGGGAGGATTGAGCGATGGAAATGTCGACGCTGACCGGCGGCTTCGCCGATACGCCGCGCGAGGCGGCAGTCGCGTTCCGGACCGCGATGGCCGCGATGGCGCGGCCCGGTCGTATTCACGATATCGCTGGTGCAACCCCGCCCGCGCCGCTGTCGCCCGCCGCCGGCACGCTGCTGCGGGCGCTGGCGGACCCGATGACGCCGGTGCACCTGGCCGGCCGGACCGACACCCGCGCGGTCCGCGACTGGCTGACCTTTCACACGGGCGCGCCGCCGGCCGCCCGTGCGGAGGCCGCCTTTGCGGTAGGTTCTTGGGCGGAGCTCCTGCCGCTCGATGCCTACCGTATCGGCGTGCCCGACTATCCCGACCGCTCGGCGACGCTGATCGTCGAGATGGAGGGGCTCGCCAGTGAGGGCGCGCGGCTGACCGGGCCGGGCATCGAGACCGAGCATCGGCTGTCTTTGCCGGACATCGAGGCCTTTCGCGCCAACCGTGCGCGTTTCCCGCTTGGGTTAGATTTCTTTTTCACCGCAGGCACGCGGATGGCCGCGTTGCCGCGCAGCACGCATGTGGAGGCCGGCTGATGTATGTCGCGGTGAAAGGTGGCGAACGGGCGATCGACAACGCCCATGACTGGCTTGCAGAGGAGCGGCGGGGAGATGCCTCCGTCGACGAGTTGAGTGTGGCACAAATCCGCGAGCAGCTTTCGCTGGCGGTCAACCGGGTGATGGCAGAAGGCTCGCTTTACGACCCCGATCTCGCCGCGCTGGCAATCAAGCAGGCGCGCGGCGACCTGATCGAGGCGATCTTCCTGATCCGCGCCTATCGCACGACGCTGCCCCGGCTCGGCGTCTCGGCGCCGGTGGGCACGGGCGCCATGGGCTGCGATCGCCGCATCTCGGCCACCTTCAAGGACGCGCCCGGCGGGCAGGTGCTGGGGCCGACCTTCGACTACACGCACCGCCTGCTGGACTTCAAGCTTGCCGCCGAGGGGGCGGTGCCCGAAGCGCCGCGTGCCGAACCAAGCGATGCGCCGATGCCGCGGATCACCGATTTCCTGGGCCGCGACGGGTTGATCCAAGACGAGCCTGCCACCGATGACACCCCCCCCGACCTGACCCGCGAACCGTTGGAATTCCCCGCCAACCGGGCGCTTCGCCTGCAGTCGCTCACCCGTGGCGATGAGGGCTTCGTTTTGGGAATGGCCTATTCCACCCAGCGCGGCTATGGCCGCAACCACCCCTTCGTGGGCGAGTTGCGCGTGGGCACCGTCGCGGTCGAGATGGAAATCCCCGAACTCGGGCTGACGGTCGATATCGGCGAGGTGCAACTGACCGAGTGCGAGACGGTCAACCAGTTTACCGGGTCAAAGACCGAACCGCCGCAGTTCACGCGCGGCTATGGGCTCACCTTCGGCCATTCCGAGCGCAAGGCGATCTCGATGGCGCTGGTGGACCGGGCGCTGAGATGGGAGGAACTGGGCGAGGACGACACGGGCGCGCCCGCGCAGGACGCGGAATTCGTGCTGGCCCATGCCGACAACATCCAGGCCTCGGGCTTTCTGGAGCATATAAAGCTGCCGCACTACGTCGATTTCCAGTCCGAACTGGAACTAGTGCGCAGGTTGCGGGCCGAGGCGCAGGCCACGGAGCGAGACGGCCAGGAGGCGGCGGAATGACCCTAGTCGCCGCCATGGCCGAGGCCGCAGCCGGACCAGTAATCCGGCCCGCCCTCAGTGTCGATGAACCAGCCGCCCGGCCCGCAGACCCGGTCCGGCGTAACCAGGATCAGCACGTAGCGCAGCAGGAAGGGCATCAGAAGGAACAGCGCCACGAGCCCCCACCAGCTGCCGACGAGCGTCTGCCAGAGCTCGCCCATCGCTCAGTCGCGCGCGGCAGTATCGATCAGCCAGCCTCCAGGGCCGGCGATCCGGTCGGGCAGGGCGAGGATCATCGCCTCGCGCAGCACGGCCACGGCCACGAGGCTGAAAGCGATCTGGTCAAAGGTGATGGTCGAGATCCAGTCGAACACGGGCCGTCTCCGTCTTTCGTCATCCCCGAGGTCTCGCTGGTAAATGAGGCGTTAACGTGACCGAAACCGCTCAATACAATTTCGCTTATCTCGACGAGCAGACAAAGCGGATGATCCGCCGGGCATTGTTGAAGGCGCTGGCCATTCCCGGCTACCAGGTGCCCTTCGCCAGCCGTGAAATGCCGATGCCCTATGGCTGGGGCACCGGCGGCGTGCAGGTATCGGCCGCGGTGCTGACGCCGGCCGATACCTTGAAAGTGATCGACCAGGGCGCGGACGATACGACGAACGCGGTCTCGATCCGCAAGTTCTTCGAAAAGACCGCCGGGGTGGCGACCACGACGCATACCGCGGAGGCCACGGTGATCCAGACCCGCCACCGAATTCCGGAAGCGCCGCTGACCGAGGAGCAGATCCTCGTTTACCAGGTGCCGATCCCCGAACCCCTGCGCTTTCTCGAACCGCGCGAGACCGAGACGCGCAAGATGCACGCGCTGGAGGAATACGGCCTGATGCATGTAAAGCTCTACGAGGACATCGCGCGGCATGGCGCGATCGCCACCGCCTATGCCTACCCTGTCCGGGTCGAGGGGCGTTACGTGATGGATCCCAGCCCGATCCCGAAATTCGACAATCCCAAGCTGTCGGGCTGTCCCGCGATCCAGCTGTTCGGCGCAGGTCGCGAGCAGCGCATCTACGCCGTGCCGCCCTATACGGAGGTCGTCAGCCTCGATTTCGAGGACCACCCGTTCGAACCGAGCAAGGCCGACCACGCCTGCGCGCTCTGCGGGGCGACGGACAGCTATCTCGACGAGGTCATTGTGGATGACGATGGCGGCCGCATGTTCGTCTGTTCCGACACGGATCATTGCGGCACACGCCGCGAGACGCAGGACGCCGCGTTCGCATCGGAGGGGCGCGCATGATCCCGCAAACGTCTGCCGAAAAGCTGTTCGGGAACGTGTTTGAGAACGCCGCGTCCACGGAGGTGCCGCTCCTCGCCGTGCGGGACCTGTCGAAAGCCTATGGCGGTCGGGTCGGCTGCGCCGATGTCGGCTTCGATCTCTTTCCGGGGGAAGTGCTGGGCATCGTCGGCGAAAGCGGGTCGGGCAAGTCGACCCTGCTGAACTGTCTTGCCGGCCATCTTGCGCCGGATACGGGCGAGGTGGTGTTCGACACCCGCGCACATGGCCCCCGCGACGTGCTGAGGATGACCGAACCCGAGCGGCGCCTGCTGGCGCGCACCGACTGGGCCTTCGTCCACCAGAACCCGCGCGACGGGCTGCGGATGGCGGTCAGCGCCGGCGGCAATGTGGGCGAACGGCTGATGGCGGTGGGCGCGCGGCACTATGGGCGCATTCGCGACAGCGCGCTCGACTGGCTGGGCCGGGTCGAGATCGCAGCCGATCGCGTCGATGACCGGCCCTCGGCGTTCTCGGGGGGCATGCAGCAGCGCCTCCAGATTGCGCGGAACCTGGTCACCGGACCTCGGCTCGTGTTCATGGACGAGCCCACCGGCGGGCTCGATGTCAGCGTGCAGGCACGCCTTTTGGACCTGGTGCGGGGCCTCGTGCGCGAGATGGGGCTGTCGGCGATCATCGTCACCCATGACCTCGCTGTCGTGCGACTTCTGGCCGACCGGTTGATGGTGATGAAGGGGGGGGACGTGGTCGAGAGCGGGCTGACCGATCAGGTGCTCGACGACCCCCAGCATGCCTACACGCAGCTCCTGGTCAGTTCGGTGCTGCAGGTCTGACGCGATGCGCGGCTGCGGCGGAGCGATGAGTATTTGGGCCAAGAAGAAGGACAGGGGATGATTCAAGTCGAGGGGCTGTCCAAGCGGTTTGCCCTGCACAACCAGGGCGGCGCGGTGATCGAGGTGCTGTCGGGGGCGCATCTGACGGTGGCGCCGGGCGAATGCGTGGCGCTGACCGGGGCCTCGGGCGCGGGGAAGTCAACGCTGATGCGGATGATCTACGGCAATTATCTGGCGGCGGAGGGACGAATCGCGGTGGGCGGCGTCGATGTCGCCTGCGCCACGCCGCGCGAGATCATCCGCCTCCGGCGCGAGACGCTGGGCTATGTCAGCCAGTTCCTGCGGGTGGTGCCGCGCGTGCCTACGCTCGATGTGGTGGCCGAGCCGCTGCTGGCCGTTGGTCGGCCGGCGACGACGGCACGGGACCGGGCGCGGGTGTTGCTGGCTCGGCTCAACATCCCCGAAACGCTCTGGACGCTCAGCCCCACGACCTTTTCGGGCGGCGAGCAACAGCGGGTCAACATCGCCCGCGGCTTCGCCCATGACTACCCGGCGCTGCTTCTGGACGAGCCCACCGCGAGCCTCGATCCCGTCAACCGCGAGGTTGTGCTTGGCCTCATCGAGACGGCCAAGGCGCGCGGGGCGGCGATCCTGGGCATCTTCCACGACGCGGAGGCGCGGACGCGCGTCTGCGACCGCGAGGTGGACGTCTCGGCCTTTACCCCGGGGCTGGCGTGATGGGGCCGGGGCGGCTTTTCGCCGTGGTGGGGCCATCGGGCGTGGGCAAGGACACGCTGATGGCGGCCGCCCAGGACCGCCGGCCCGCCCTGCACGTTGTGCGCCGGGTCGTCACCCGGGCGCCGGAGGCGGGCGGCGAGCCGTGCGAGCCCGTGACCGAGGCGGAGTTTGCCCGACGTCTGGCTGATGGCGCATTCGCACTCCATTGGCGTGCGCACGGCCTGTCCTATGGCATTCCGGCTGCGATCGACGTCTGGCTGGCCGAGGGGCGCGATGTGCTGTTCAACGGCTCGCGCGCGGTGCTGGCCGAGGCGATGGCGCGGTATCCCGACCTGCGCGTGCTGCATGTGACGGCGTGCGTCGGGACGCTGGCAGAGCGGCTCGCCGCGCGCGGCCGGGAAAGCGCGGCGCAGATCGCGGCCCGGCTCGCACGCGCGGAATATGCGCTGCCCGCCGGCCTTTCGGTGACGGAGATTCCGAATGACGGACCTCTGGATGCGGCGGTGGACGCGCTGCTCGCCGCGCTTCAGCCCGAGAGGGTGTAGCGATGCAGGTTGTGAAACCGGCCGTCCTCGGCCTCGCCGAACAGGCACAGGCTTGCGATCCGGTGCGGCCGGTCGATCATCGGGGCCAGTATCGGGGCGAGAACCGCGCGCGTGGCCTCGGCGTCGGACTCCGACAGCGGCCCGGTCAGCGTCATGTGGAACCGGAACTCCTCCATCACGTACGGATAGCCCCAGCGCTGCAACAGCTTGCGCTGCCGGGCGCTAAGCCGGTCCGGGTCGCGTCGGGCGATCTCTTCGTCGGCGGGGGCCGCGCGAAACCCGTCCAGCGCCTCGACCACGCTGCCGGCGAGTGCGTTCAGGGCCGGCGCGTCACCGCGCGGCGTCAGCGCCAGAAACCCGCCGAGCCGCGACAGTACGAACCCGTCGAGCAGCACCGGCCGAAGCTGGGCGGCCAGCGCCGCGGCCGACCGGTGCAGAAGCGTGATATCGCTGCCCTCGATCAGCCGGAAGGGCGGCTTGAGCGTGCCGTGGAACCCGTATTTGCGGGGCGTTTCGGTCAGGTCGGAGAGGCGCCGCGGCAAGCCCTGCAGCCGCAGATGCGCCCGCGTCGTGCCCGCCTCCGCGTCCCAGCCCAGCCAGGCCGCGCCGAAATCGGCCAGCGGCCCCGGTTCCGGCGCGTAGTAGATCGCGTAACGCTTGTAGCCTTCCATGCGGTGCTCCAGAACGGGTTAACGACTGCGGCCCCGATCACTCCTGCCCCAATCCGCGCGCCTCATCAAGGAGCGAGCCATGTCTGAAACAGTGCTAGCCAATGCCACCCTGGTCCTGCCGGACGAGAACGTTCGGGGCGCCGTCCGGCTGGAGGGCGGCCGGATCGCCGCGGTCGATCATGGCGGCGGGGTGCCTGCGGGCGCGATCGACTGCGCGGGCGACATGGTGATGCCGGGGCTGATCGAGCTGCACACCGACAACCTGGAACGCCACATCCAGCCGCGGCCCGTCGTCGACTGGCCGCATGCCTCGGCGATCATCGCCCATGACGCCGAACTTGCGGGCGTCGGCATCACCACCGTCTTCGACGCGCTGCGGGTGGGCTCCATACCCACCGGCAAGGCGCGCTATCAGGCCTATGCACGGCAACTGGCCAGCGAATTGCTGGACCTCCGGGCCAAGGCGGCGCTCCGGATCAGCCACTACCTGCATCTCAGGGCCGAGATTTGTTCCGAGACGCTGACCGAGGAGATGGCGGATTTCGGCCCCGAGGACCGGGTGGGCATCGTCAGCCTGATGGACCACACGCCCGGCCAGCGGCAGTTCCGCGACGTCTCCAAGCTCAAGGCCTACGTGATGGGCAAGAACAACTTCTCCGAGGCGGACTTCATCGAGCATGTCGCTAACCTGCGCGAGCTGCGCGACCGCAACGGCCCGGCGCATGAGCACGCGGCGGTGGCCGAGGCGCAGCGCTATGGTGCGATCCTGGCCAGTCACGACGACACTACGGCCGAACATGTGGCGGTTTCCGCCGGGCACGGGGTCGGGCTGGCCGAGTTTCCCACCACGGTGGAGGCCGCGGAGGCCTGCCACGCCCATGGCATCGCGGTGATGATGGGGGCGCCGAACCTGATCCGGGGCGGCTCGCATTCCGGCAACGTTGCCGCAAGCGCGCTTGCCGAACGCGATCTGCTCGACATCGTCTCGTCCGATTACGTGCCGGGCGCGCTTTTGATGGCGGGCGTCATGCTGGGCGATCTGTGGGACGACATGGCCCGCGGCATCGCCACCGTGACCCGCGCTCCGGCCGAGGCCGCGCATCTGCCCGACCGCGGCCGGCTGGAGCCGGGCGCGCGGGCCGACGTGATCAGGGTGGTCCGGATCGACGGCGCGCCGGTGGTGCGCGGCACCTGGGTGCAGGGGCGGCGCGTCGCCTGACGGGCTGGAATCGCTGCAGGATTCCCGGCGGGGCCTTTGACGCCGCGTTGCGGCGCGCCTATCTTTGCTCGGGACGCGCCGCGCCAACGATCATGGACCTGACCATGCCCATAAGTTCCGCCCGCAAGGCTCCGCCCGCGCCCGTGGAGGCGACGCTCAAGGCCCAGGCCGAGGGGCTGGGCCTGATGGCGTGGCTGGGCGCGGTGTTCCTTGACCACGCGGCGCGCGCCGCCACGGAAATGGCGAGCTTCGCCCGCGATGAGGCCCGCCGCGATCTGGAGGCCCTGGGCCGCTTGGTCACCTGCCGTGACCCCGAGGCAGCGGCCCGCCTTCAGCGCACCCACCTTGTCACGAAGCTGGCGGCCAGCAGCGACGAGGCGGGCAAGCTCGCCCGGATGACGGCAGAGACCTGCGAGGTGACCCGCAAGCGGATGTCCGACTGGCGGGGATGAGACCGCCCCGCACCGCCGCTGCGGGCGGACACGCAAGAGACGAGGCGGCCCGCACCGTCTGTCTCACCGGGGCGCCCGTTTTCACAACGGCGAGCGCCCAGGACGCCTCCGTTGCAACGGTCCGGCCGGGACTTACGGCGTGAGATAGGGCATGGGGTCGACGCTCTTGAACCCATTGCGGATTTCGAAATGCAGGAAGGCGGGCGAGCCCGCGCGTACCTTGGCCACGGACTGGCCGCGACGGACCCTGTCGCCCTTCTCGACGGCGATCCCGTCGATATTCGCATAGACCGACAAGAGGTTGTCGTCGTGGCGCACGACGAGGATCGGCACCTGGTCGGTATCGCGGGTGATCGCGGCGACCGTGCCGTCGGCGGCCGCCCGCACCGGGCTTCCGGCGCGCGCGGCGATGTCGATCCCGTCGTTCTTGCCCTTCTGGTAGCCGCGGATAATGCTGCCCCGCGCAGGCATGGCGAACCGCGCCTGCGCGGTCTGCTCGCGTTCCATGCGGGGCGAGGCGGGTTTCTCGGCCGGGGCGGGCGCCGCGTCCTGCCGTGGCAGGGGCTTCGTGGCGCTGGGCGGCGTCGGCGCGGGCGAGCCGTCGCCGGGGCGGGGTGTCCGGGGTGCGGGGGCGGCCGTCGCCTCGCGCGCGGGAACCGGGATCATCAGGTACTGGCCTTCGCGCACCGACAGATCCGCGCCAAGCCCGTTCCAGTCCGCCAGCGCCCGTGGCGTCACGTTGTAGAGCCGGGCGATGGAATAGGCGGTTTCTCCACGCGCGACCTTGTGGCGGATCGGTTCGGTCCCCGACCGGGCTGCGGAGGAGGCGCGTTCCCGGGGCGCGGCCCGCTCGATGGCGTCTCCGGCCAGTGTCTCGATGTCGATCTGGCCCTCGGAGCGGATCATCCCGTCGGAGGGCGCCGCCGCGGCGACCCGCCGGGGCAGGGCGATCACCTCGCCGTCGCGCAGACGCGCATCTTGCGGAATTCCATTGTAACGCGCGAGTTCCGCCGCCGGCAGGCCGACGCGGGCGGCGACATCGCCGACGCTGTCGCCCCGGCGCGCCACCGCGACCTGGTAGGTGGGGTAGGAGATCACGCCGCGGGCGTCCGGTTCGGGGCGCGGGGCGGTCTCGACCCGGACGGGCGCGCTCCGGGCTTCGCCCCCGAGGTTGCGGAAGTCGTAGTCCCAGCCGCTCTCGCAGCCCGCGAGCAGCGCGACGCCCAGCCCCAGGCAAAGGGCACGGGCGGGTCGGTGGGTGCTGGCCATCGCTCGATCCTCACTGTTGCGGGGCCCGTTCGCGCGGGCCCTCGGTTCCGGCCTCAATCGTTGCCGAGCCCCTCGACCAGCGGCACGAAGCGCACCTGCCGAAGCTCGTCGTAATCGAACCCGCCCTCGTGCCGTGTCACCTTGATCAGCCGCTGCACGGTGTCCGACTGCCCCACGGGCACGATCATGATACCGCCAACGCGCAGTTGCGCCAATAGGGGGCCGGGTGGGTCCTCGGCGGCCGCGGTCACGAGGATACGGTCGAACGGCGCCTGTTCGGGCAACCCGTGCGAGCCGTCGCAGGCGATCACGGTGACGTTGGTGATCCCAAGCGACTCCAGCCGACCCTGGGCGTCGGCCACCAGCCGGCGATGGCGTTCCACGGTATAGACCCGCCGCGCGAGCTTCGACAGGACCGCCGCCTGATAACCGGAGCCGGTGCCCACCTCCAGAACCTTGTCGCGGGGCTGCGCGTCCAGCGCCTGGGTCATGATCGCCACCACCGAGGGCTGGCTGATCGTCTGGCCGCAGGCGATGGGCAGCGGCATGTCCTCATAGGCGCGGGGGGCGAAATGCCCCTTGACGAAGGCGCCCCGGTCGACCTTTTCCATCGCCTCGAGCACGCGCTTGTCCGTCACCCCCTGCGAGCGGAGGGCGAAGAGGAACTGCATCTTGCGCTCGGCGGCGGCGTCGTCGGTCATTCCAGCCTGGCCTTGAGGTCGTCCAGCGCGTCATGGGCGGTCAGGTCGGCGCGCATCGGGGTCACCGCGATATGGCCGTCGAGGTTCAGCGCCGCGTCCGAGCCCGGCGCGGTCGGCAGGCGCTGCGGGCCGCCCTTGATCCACAGAAACTTGCGCCCCGAGGGCGAATGGTGCGGCTCGACGCCGAAGGACGCGTCGCGGCGGTAGCCCTGCGGCCCGACCTTGAGGCCCTTGACGCGGTCGGCCGGCAGGGGCGGGAAGTTGACGTTGTAGAACAGCCGGTAGTCTGCGCTGTCCCACGGTGCGTTCTCGACCAGGGCGCGGACGGTGGCGGCGCCATGGTGGCGCGCGGCCTCGAACTGCATCGCCGCGTCGAAATTCAGCGGTCCCAGGTATTGCGACAGAGCGATCGCCGGCAGGCCCTGCAGCGCCGCCTCCATCGCGCCGCCGATCGTGCCGGAGTAAAGAACGTTCTCGGCGGCGTTGTTGCCCCGGTTCACGCCCGAGAGGACGAGGTCGGGCCGCGCGTCCTGCATCACGTCGTAGAGCCCGGCCAGCACGCAGTCGGCCGGCGAGCCCTCGGCGGCATAGCGGCGGGCGCCGAGTTCGGCGATCATCATAGGGTGCGTGTAGGAGATCTTGTGAGCGACCCCCGATTGCTCGAAGGCGGGCGCGACCACCCAGACCTCGCCGTCGGGGCCGGCGATTTCGGTCGCGATCTCTTCCAGCACCTCCAGCCCCGGTGCATTGATCCCGTCATCGTTGGTGATGAGAATGCGCATCGTCCGCCTGCTTGCCCTCTCCCGCACTTCCTATGGGAGGCACAGGGGCAGGGCAACCCGGTTCGCACGGCGTTCGGCAGGCATGCTCGAACACGGGCTCTAGCGGAGGCCGGGCGCGGGGCGGCGGTGTAGCTAAGGAAGCAATGAACCCACGAGCTCCGGATTGTCGCGGAATCGTGTCGGTTGCATCCGTCATTCGCACGCAAAAAGGCGGGTTTGACTTCCGCTCTGCACGCGCGGGTTGATCGGCAAGAATCCGGTTCCGCATGCACGGCGCAGCATAACCAAACGACACTCATGGTTAAAATTCCTTTGACTTTGCGCCGATCCTGGCTGACAAAAGATGTGGATAACTTTGTGGGATCAGGCATTTCAGATCCGCCAGATGGTGACGTTCATTATGCGCGTTTACAACATGCTGAAATCCGGAGCGGTTCTCGTGGGGCTCGCGAGCGGGTCGGCGGCACTTGCCGCGGGGATCAACTCGATCGGCAGTCTGCTGGGTGGCGACGCGTGGGAGCGTGCAGCGCGTGGTGTGGAGTCATTGCCCCGGTCCGCCGGCGCCTACGTGGCGCAAGGTGGCCAGGTCGGCCAAGCGGATTTCGGTCTGTTCGCGCCCGGGCAGGGGGCCTCGGACCATGCTGGCGGCGGGTTTGGGGGCGGCATCGTTCCGCGCACGATCCTTGAGGGGTCGGGCAAGTTCGATTTCGATTTCGGCGCGGGCGGGCAACGCATGGCGCCCATGCGCCCCTTCCAGCTTGGTGCCGCTTCTTCGGGCGGGGCGGGCGCAAACCTCACCGCAGCCGAGTCTGCCCGGAGCGTCTTCACGCCCCGTAGCGGCGCCATGGGCACGAGTCCGGGCATGCGGCAGCTCGCGTCCGGAACGGTCCCGGGGCCGCTCGCCGAGGCCGCACCGTTGTCCTTTGCCGACACGGAAGCTGGCGCGGTCAGCGATCCGCTCGATGTGGAGAGCATCGCGCCCGTGCCGCTGCCGGCCGGCGCATTGCTGATGCTCAGCGCTCTCTTCGGTCTTGGCGCCGTGCGAAGCTTGCGCGCCTGACGTTATCGCCAGTCCTGTTTTCGACGCCCGCGGATGGTCCTGCGGGCGTTTCGCTTTCGCGGGTCAGGCGAGACCCATTTCGCGCAGCATCCGGGCAGCCTCGTCCGCGGGTTGGGCAAGGGTGCCGGTGTCCTCGCCCGGATAGAAGCGGTGACGGTGTGCGGTCGCCATCGGCTGCGGCAAGAACCGGTGCACATGCACGTCCTGCAAGCGCGCCTGTTCCGCCGACCACGCGTCGAAGAGCGCGCGCTGCGCGGCCTTGCACGCCCCATAGGCGGCAAGAAACGGGCCGGTGGCTGCGTCGTCGTCCACGAGGATGGCGGTGCCACCGCCGTCGGGCACGCGCAGAAGCGGGCCGAGAAAGCCGATCAGCACGGCCGTCGCCTCGATATTGGCGGCAACGGCCTTGTGCCAGAACGGCAGATCGATCTGCTCGGCCGGGCTCATCGGCGGGGTCTGGATCGCGGCATGGACCCAGAGGTCGACCAGGCCCCAGCGGTCGAATATGCCGCGGCAAAGCGTGCGCATCGCATCGGTGTCGGCGATGTCCATGGGCGCCAGCGTGGCCTGCCCCCCGGCGGCCTGGATGCGGTCGTCGAGCTCCTCGAGCCCGCCGGTGGTGCGCCCCACCGCGACGACGTGATAGCCGGCCGCGGCCAGCGCTTCGGCCGCCGCCGCGCCGAAGCCGCGCGAGGCACCCGTGACAAGTGCGATTTTCTGATCGGTCATGGCCGGTCTTTGGAATACCTGAGCGGTGGGGTCAAGATACCCTGGGCCTCCGATGGACGCGGGCGCCAGCGACACGCGCGCGCAGCGGGTCTACTCGGCCGCCTTCACCTGAAAGCCCTTCTCGATCATGTCGCTGGGCGCCACCGGGTAGTCGCCCGAGAAGCAGGCGTCGCAGTATTGCGGGCACTTGGCGTCGCGGCCCTGTGACTCGCCCACGGCGCGGTAGAGGCCGTCGAGCGAGATGAAGCGCAAGCTGTCCACCTGCAGGTGCTGGCGCATCTCCTCCTCGGACATGTGGGAGGCCAACAGCTTTTCGCGTTCGGGCGTGTCGACGCCGTAGAAGCAGGGCCAGGCGGTGGGCGGGCTCGCGATGCGGAAATGCACCTCGCGCGCGCCGGCATCGAGGATCATCTCCTTGATCTTCTGGCTGGTGGTGCCGCGGACCACCGAGTCGTCGACCAGGATCACCCGCTTGCCCTCGATCAGCGCGCGGTTGACGTTCAGCTTGAGGCGGACCCCCATGTTGCGGATCTGCTCGGTCGGTTCGATGAACGTGCGGCCCATATACTGGTTGCGGATGATCCCCATGCCGTAGGGAATGCCGGATTCGTGGGCATAGCCAATCGCCGCGGGCGTGCCGGAATCGGGCACCGGGCAGACGAGATCGGCCTCCACCGGCGCCTCGCGGGCCAGTTCCACCCCGATCTGGCGGCGCGTTTCGTAGACCGAGCGCCCGCCGAGGATCGAGTCGGGGCGCGAGAAGTAGACATGCTCGAAGATGCAGAAACGCGGATTCGCACGCTCGAAGGGCTGGAAACTTTCCACTCCCTTTTCGGGCGAGATCACGACCATCTCGCCCGGTTCCACGTCACGCACGAACTCGGCGCCGATGATATCCAGCGCGCAGGTCTCGGAACTCAGCACCCAGCCCTCGCCGAGGCGGCCAAGCACCAGCGGGCGCACGCCCAGCGGATCGCGCACGCCGATCAGTTTCGTGCGCGTCATGGCGACCACAGAGAACGCACCCTCGACGCGCCTCAGCGCGTCCTTCATCCGTTCGGGGATGGTTTTCTGGAAGGACCGCGCCATCAGATGGATGATGCATTCGCTGTCGCTGGAACTCTGAAAGATCGAGCCGCGGTCGATCAACTCGCGCCGCAGCTGCTCGGCATTCACGATGTTGCCGTTATGCGCGATCGCCGCGCCGCCCATCGAGAACTCGCCGAAGAAAGGCTGCACGTCGCGGATCGCGGTATGGCCCTTGGACCCGGTGGTGGAGTAACGCACATGGCCGATCGCCAGCGTTCCGGGCAGCGTCTCCATCAGGCTGGCCTTGGTGAAGTTGTCGCGCACATAGCCGAAGCGGCGGGCCGAGTTGAAGCCGGTTTCGGGTTCGTAACTCACGATACCGCCCGCCTCCTGACCACGGTGTTGCAGGGCGTGCAGGCCAAGGGCCACGAAATTGGCGGCGTCGGCCAGGCCGATCACGCCGTAGACGCCGCATTCCTCGCGCAGTTTGTCGTCATCGAAGGGATGGGCAGGGGGCAGATCGCCTTGCGGCGTATCATGCGGGGACGTCGGGCGCATGGGCAGCGGGGCTCCGAATCCATATGGCGGGAACTGGCCTCTCTCTACGCTCTCGGGCGCGCGGTGTCACGAAAGGATCACATAAAGGCCGCGTCATGCGTTGCTGCGCGGTTTTCGGCCAGGCGACGCGCCACGCGGTTGGCAAGGATCGGGCGCACCGGCATGGCCGGCCCGGGGGCGGCGGTGGGGGCGTCGCCATAGGCCGCCATCATGCGCAGCGCCTCGGGGCCGGGCAGCAGGCTTTCAACCGGCGCGCCTTCGGCCCGGACCAGGGCGTGCCGGGGCAGCAGCAGGTGGTAATAATCGACGCCGAAGGGCGGGCAGGTCTGCGCCACGCCCGGCAGCGCCGCCTGGGTATGGGCGGCGGCCAACGCCTCGGGGTGACCGGTCAGCCGCACGAGGTCGCCGCCGCTCAGCAACACCCGATGCTGGCGCGACAGGTTGAGCGTCCGGTACGGCAGATCGGGCCCCAGCGTGCCTGGCCCAAAGCTGAACGGGCGCAGCTTGGGATTCTGCCGCAGGTCGCGTGCCGTGACCGTGCGTCGACCGATCCAGACGATGGGCTGCGGCCCCGTATCCAGCGTGAGCACCGGTTGGCCTGCGCGCAACCATTCGACCGGGCGGGGGCCGTCCGGGGTGTCGATCCGCGTGCCGCGGGCGAAACAGATCACGCCCGTAGTCGAGAAGGCCGAATAGTAATTGTAGTTCGGCGAGGACACCGAGGTCACGGTGTAGGTCGTGTTCAGTTCGGGGGGAGGATCCTTGAAGATGTAGTAATAGCTGTTCGACGCGGCGATATAGACCCGTTGCATTACATGTATATTGCTGCCGTCCCACAGCTCGTACTGCTGGCGGGGCTGGATCTGGCCTGACGTTTCGGTCTGGCCGGACTCGTCATAGACCACCGCGGTCTGGTTCCAGTCCTCGTCGTCGCGGTCGTCTGTGCCGTCGACCAGATAGATATCGTTGTCGGTGATCTCGATCTGGTGGTTCGCTGCGAAGGTAAACGTGATCGTTTGCCCGGTCCATGGCGAGCCGCCCGGGAAGAACAAGTCATCGTCATCGTAGCCTGCAAAGACGTATGTTGCCATGATCCGCCCCGTTCGGGGCCGGAATGAAGGATAGCCGTTTACATTCGGTGAATCGGCATCCGCTTCATTGGCCAAGGGGGGCGTCGACGGCGGGCTGGCCGCAGGCGCCCATAAGCTGCTCATACTGCGTGGTCAGCCAGCCCAGTGCCTTGTCCGGGTCGGTCTCTGCCAGCCGGTCGGTGAGCGAGGCGAAGACCTCGGCCGACCGGGAGTTGTCCACCGCCGGATAGTCCTCGTTGGTGACCACCATCTGGTAGACGAAGAACGCCACCGCCACCAGCAGGACGCCGCGCGCCACCCCGAAGAGAAACCCCAGCCCCTGGTCGAGCCCGCCTAGCACCGAGCCCTGGATCATCGAGGACAGGAGTGGCGTGAACAGCGAGACCGCGACCAGCGCGACGATGAAAACGAGCGCGAAGGCCGAGAGCATCGCCAGTTCGCACGATCCCGCGATGATCCCGCCGAGCACAGGTATCTCGTGCATCAACGGCTCGGCCTGGGGGGCGAAGATGAAAGCGACAACGGCGGCCACGACCCAGCCCGCGATGGCCATGACCTCGCGCACGAGGCCCCGCGAATAGGCGAGGATCGCCGATAGCAGGATGACGACGGCGACCACCCCGTCGATCACGGTAAAGCCTTCCATGGCTGTCCCTCCTCGGCCTCAACCCGCGCCGAACATGTCTCCGACGAAGGCCGTCAGGTCGGGCATCCGCCGAACCGTCAGCCCCGTGGGCGCGCCCAGTTTGCTGCGCGCCGGCGCGATGGCTGTGGAAAAACCAAGTTTCTGCGCCTCTTTCAACCGGTTTTCCGTCTGGCCCACGGGCCTGAGCGCGCCCGATAGCGATATTTCTCCGAAGATGACGCAATCGGGCGACAATGACGTATCCTCCCGCGCGCTCAGCAGCGCCGCGGCGACGGCCAGATCGGCGGCAGGTTCGGTGACCTTCAGCCCGCCTGCGACATTCAGGAACACGTCATAGCCCGCGAAGGGGATGGCGCAGCGCGACTCCAGCACCGCGAGCGTGGTCGACAGCCGCCCGGCGTCGAGCCCCACCACCGTGCGCCGGGGCGTGCCCAGGGGGGAGGGCGCGACGAGGGCCTGGATCTCGGTCAGCACGGGCCGCGTGCCCTCGATGCCGGCAAAGACCGCGGTTCCCGGCGCGGGCTCGCCCCGGTCCGAAAGGAACAGCGCCGAGGGGTTGTCGACCTGGGCGAGGCCCGCACCGGTCATCTCGAACACGCCGATCTCGTCGGCGGGGCCGAAGCGGTTCTTGACGGCCCGCAGGATGCGGAACTGGTGACCGCGCTCGCCCTCGAAATAAAGCACCGTGTCGACCATGTGCTCGACCACGCGGGGGCCGGCGATCTGGCCCTCCTTGGTGACATGGCCGACGAGCATCACCGCGCTGCCCCTGCGTTTCGCGAAAGCGGTCAGTTCATGGGCGGCAGCGCGGACCTGGCTGACCGAGCCGGGCGCGCTGTCGACCTGGTCGGCCCACATCGTCTGTATCGAATCGATGACCGCGAGGTCGGGCTTTTCGGCATCGAGCGTTGTAAGGATGTCGCGCAGGTTGGTTTCCGTCGCCAGGTGCACCGGCGCATCCGCTAGGCCCAGGCGTCGTGCGCGCATGCGCACCTGGGCGCCGGCTTCCTCACCTGATATATATATGCATTTCAAACCCTTGCGGGCGAAACTTGCCGCGGCCTGCAGCAGCAGGGTGGACTTGCCGATGCCGGGATCGCCGCCCACCAGCACAGCCGACGCGGGCACCAGCCCGCCGCCCAACACCCGGTCGAGCTCGGCCATGCCCGAGGCGGCGCGCGGCGGCTCTGGCTCGGCGGATGCGAGATCGGAAAGCGGGACCGCGTGGCCACGTGCGGCGCCCAGCGATTTCGCGGCCGGCGCGGCGGAGAGCGGCGTTTCTTCCTCGATCGTGTTCCACGCCCCGCAGGCGTCGCAGCGACCCGCCCATTTCTTGTGGGCGGCGCCGCATGCGGTGCAGGTGAAGACGGGGACGGCTTTGACCATGGCCTTTCCTGCCCCAGGCAAGCGCAACGGGCAAGGGGACTCCCACCCCCGGGCCGGCGCCGGGCATGCGCCCGCCGTGTTCGGGGGTGGGCGTGGCGCGGCCCGTGCCGGGCCGCGCGGGGGGCGCTGCCCCCGTCGCCCTGTCGGGCGACTCCCCCGGAGTATTGCCGCCAAGAAGAAGCGGTCAGGCGCCGGGCAGGTGTCGCCTGGTGAGGAGCGAGAGGGTGAGGGAGCCGAGCACGCAGGCGGTGCAGAGGTAGAGGCCCCAGGCGGTTTCCACGCGGGCCAATCCAACGCCCTTCACGATGACGATGTAAAGAGCGATCAGGAAGATGTCGGCCATGGCGAGCTTGCCCATCAGGTGGATCGCCGGAAGCAGGCGCGGAGGGGCATGGCCGAACTGGAGGAGGGCGAGGCCGACGGTTTTCAGGTAGGGGGCGACTAGGGCGAAGACCGTGACCGCGAGGGCCAAGAGGATGTCGGTTTGCCAGAGCGCGGCGAGGCCGGAGAGCACGGATATCTCCGAGAGTCCGAAGACGGGCAGGAGGCCGGCGCGCATCAGCGGGGCGAACCAGGCCAGCGGGAAAAGGATCAGAAGGGCGAGATTGCCGAGTTTCAGAAGCTGCATCGTGGAAAGACCATGCCAGTCTTTGGTGGGAATGCCTTGTGGCGGCGCGTTGTTCGTGCCTGTCACGCTAGATCGTTCCGGGACCGCTGTCTGCGCTGGCTTCTTCTTGGTTCAAGTACTTCCTTGGGGCGGGGCGGCAGCCCACACCGGCGGGTCGCCTTGGCCGTGCCAAGGCGAAACCCGGGGCGACCAACGCCGGTCGACCGTCGGTCGTCTAGCGCACCGCCTCGATCGGACCCTCCGCGCGGCCGTGGATGAATTGCTGCAAGTAGGGGTCGGGGGCGACGTCCATGTCCTTGACCGGTCCGGTCCACTGAATCACGCCGTCATGGAGCATGGCCACATCGTCGGCGATCGCGCGCACGCTGGCCATGTCGTGGGTGATGGTCATGGCGGTGGCGCCCATCTCGACCACGATCTCGCGGATCAACTCGTTGATGACGCCGGCCATGATCGGGTCGAGGCCGGTCGTGGGTTCGTCGAAGAAGATGATCTCCGGTTCCGCGGCGATGGCGCGGGCCAGCCCGACGCGTTTCTGCATGCCACCGGAGAGTTCGGCGGGGAAGAGGTCGGCCACCTCCGCCTTCAGGCCGACGCGGCGCAGCTTTTCCACCGCGATCTCGCGGGCCTCGGCCTTGGGCCGCTTCTCCGCGCCCCTCAGCAGGCGGAACGCCACGTTCTGCCAGACGGTGAGCGAGTCGAAGAGCGCGCCGCCCTGAAACAGCATCCCGAAGCGCGCGAGGAAAGCGTCCCGGTCGACGCGGGTGACGTCCTGCCCGTCGATCAGAATCTGGCCGGCGTCGGGCTTCACAAGCCCGAGAATGCATTTCAGCAGAACCGATTTGCCGGTGCCCGAGCCGCCGATGATCACCATGCTCTCGCCCCTGGGCACGGTCAGGTCGATGCCCCTGAGCACCCGGTTCGCGCCGAACGCCTTGTGGATGCCCGACAGCGCGATCATGCCGAGAAGAACAGTTCGGTCAGCAGGTAGTTCGCCGCGAGGATCAGAACGGACGCGGTGACCACCGCCTGTTTCGTGGCGCGGCCCACGCCCTGCGCCCCGCGCCCCGAATTCATCCCGAAATAGCAGCCCACCAGCGCGATCAAGAAGCCGAAGACCGCGCCCTTTATGAGGCCCGAGGTCACGTCCCAGAGTTCGAGGTAATCGGCGGTGTTCTTGAGGTAGGCGCCGGCGTTCAGTTCCAGCCGGCCGGTGCCTACCACGTAGCCGCCGAAGATGCCGATGGAATCGCCCACCGCCACCAGCACCGGCACCGCCAGCGTCGCGGCCAGCACGCGGGGCACGGTGAGATAGCGCATCGGGTCGGTCGAGAGTGTCACCAGCGCGTCGATCTGTTCGGTCACCTTCATCGTGCCGATTTCGGCGGCGATGGAACTGGCCACGCGGGCCGCAACCATCAACCCGCCCAGCACGGGGCCGAGTTCGCGGGTCATTCCGATGGCGACAATCGAGGGGACCACCTGCTCGGCGTTGAAGCGCGAGCCGCCCTCGTAGATCTGCAAGGCGAGCGCGCCGCCGGTGAAGAAGGCGGTGAGACCCACCACCGGGAGCGAGTTGTAGCCGATCACCCAAAGCGCATGGCCGAACTCCCGCAGGTAGAAGGGCGGGCGGACCAGCGCGGCGAGGGTGGAGACGAGGAAGAGCCCCAGGCGCCCCAGAGCGGCCAAACCGGCGAGCGTCGAGCGCCCGATGGCGGCCACGGGCGCGAGGATCATGACCCCGCTCCGCCGGTATAGCGGCGTGCGTAGCGTGCCCCGAGGTTCGTAAGCACCTCGTAGCCGATGGTCTGGGCCGCGTCTGCCACCTCGTCGACGCCCTGGTCTGGGCCGAGAAGGTCGAGCGCGTCGGGGGTGCGGGGCAGGTCGGTGATGTCGGCGGTGATGAGGTCCATCGAGACCCGGCCGAGAATCGGGCAGGGATGGCCGTCGAACCAGAGCGTGCCGCGGTTCGTCAGGTAGCGCAGGATGCCGTCGGCGTAGCCGGCGGCGACGGTGGCGACGGTGCGGCGCTCTTCGGCGGTCCAGGTGCAGCCGTAGCCGATGGATTCGCCCGGCTCCACCTCGCGGCTCTGGATCACCGGCAGCGACAGCGCGACGACGGGGGCGGGGTCCGTGAAGGGGCGGCCGCCATAGAGGCCGACGCCGGGGCGGGTGACCTCGAAATGGTAGTCGGGACCGAGAAGGATGCCGCCCGTCGCCGCGAGCGAGCGGGGCACGCCGGTGCCCTCGGTCATCTCGCGGAAGCATGTCAGTTGCTTTTCGTTGAAGCCGGTCGTGTCCTCGTCGGAACAGGCCAGGTGGCTCATGATCAGCCGCGGTCCGGCCTTGAGCGCGATATCACGAACGGCGGCCCATTCGGCGGGTTCCATCCCCAGCCGGTTCATGCCGGTATCGAGCTGAATGCCGAAGGGGTGGCCGGGCAGTGCCTCCATGTGGCGGGTGAGCTGTTCCACCGAGTTCAGCATCGGAACGAGGTCGAGATCGCCGATCATGTCGGCATCGCCCGGCATGTGGCCGGAGAACACGCAGATTTCTGGGCCGCGGCCCAGGGCGGCGCGTATCGTGGCGCCTTCCTCCGCGATGGCGACGAAGAAGCGCCGCGCGCCGGCCTTTACCAGCGTGCGCGCGACGCGGGCGGCGCCGAGGCCATAGCCGTCGGCCTTGACGACGGCGCCGGTCTCCACGCCCTGCGCGGAGGCGCGGTCAAGCTCGGTCCAGTTGCGCGCGAGCGCGTCGAGATCGATCGTCAGGGAACCCGTTGCCATGCGCGCTGTTTTGACAGGTGCGGACGGCGGGTCAAGGGCGGAATTCGCGTTTTACGGGAGCGGGCGGTGCGGCCCGTCCGGCCGGGCCCTGTCCTCGCCGTCCTGCACCAGAGGGTCGGGGCAGCCCCCGCGGCGGCTGTCCGCATCGGTCGCGGCCGCCCTCATCCATGTGGCCGGCTTCGCCGAAGATTCGGTCTCGCGGGGTTGCCGATTGCGGCGGACACCAGGCCGCTGCAACCGGTCGGACCGAAATGGTCCCGGCACAAAGCCGGATGACGAGCGGCGCCCCGTCGGCATCCAAACCGCCCTGGGATATTCGAGCACCGGACTCCAAAGGTCGCTTCCCCGCGGCGAGCGGGCCGCGATCTCGGCGGTCCGCAAAGGCGCGGGGACTCCTTCACTGGGATCACTCCGTGCCCACGGCGAACGGAGACAGCTTGCGTTTCAGACGTCTTCGTCCGAGCCGATGCCGTGCTGCCAGGGCTTCACCAGGTTGCCGAAGCGGGTGAAGCGGCCTTCGAAGCTCAGTTCTACCGTGCCGATGGGGCCATGGCGCTGCTTGCCGATGATCACCTCGGCCTTGCCGTGGACGGAGGCCATCTCCTCCTGCCATTTCGCCACCGCTTCGAGGTCGTGATCGCCGGGCTTCTCACGCTCCTTGTAGTATTCCTCGCGGAACACGAACATCACCACGTCCGCGTCCTGCTCGATGGAGCCCGACTCGCGCAGGTCCGAAAGCTGCGGGCGCTTGTCGTCGCGGGCCTCCACCTGGCGGGAGAGCTGGGACAGGGCCACCACGGGAATATCCAGCTCCTTGGCGATCGCCTTCAGCCCTTGCGTGATTTCGGAGACCTCGTTGACCCGGCTGTCCTTGGCCGAGGCGGGCCGGACGAGTTGCAGGTAGTCGATGAAGAGCGCATCCAGACCGTGGGTGCGCTTGAGGCGCCGGGCGCGCGCGGCAAGCTGGCTGATCGGCAGGGCGGGCGTGTCGTCGATGTAGAGCGGGCAGGCCTCGAGCTGCTTGGCCGCCTCGACGAAGCGGCGGAACTCTCCTTCCGTCATGTCGCCGCGGCGGATCTGCTCAGAGGGCACCTCGGAGGCTTCCGAGAGAATCCGGGCCGCCAGTTGCTCGGCACTCATCTCCAGGCTGAAGAAGCCCACGACCCCACCGTCGACCGCGCCCTCGGTGCCGTCCGGCGTCAGGCCCCGGCGGTAGGCCTTGGCGATGTTGAAGGCGATGTTGGTGGCCAGCGACGTCTTCCCCATCGAGGGGCGCCCGGCCAGGATCAACAGGTCCGAGCGGTGCAGCCCCCCCAGCTTGCGGTCGAGATCGATCAGCCCGGTCGAGACGCCCGAAAGCTGGCCGTCGCGCTCGTAGGCTGCGTTCGCGACCTTCACCGCGTCGGTCACCGCCTTCAGGAACGACTGAAACCCGGTTTCGGCCTGGCCCTGTTCGCCCAGCTTGTAAAGCGCCTGCTCGGCCTCGACGATCTGGGCGCGCGGTTCGGACGCGATGTCGACCTTCGCGGCCTTGTCCGAGATGTCGCGGCCCAGCCGGATCAACTCGCGCCGGATCGCGAAGTCGTAGATCATCTGCGCGTAGTCGCGCGCCGCGAAGGTCGAGATCGCGGCGCCAGCGAGCCGCGCCAGGTAGGCCGGGCCGCCAAGTTCTTTCAGACCCTCGTCGTCCTCGAAGAAGGCCTTGAGCGTGACCGGCGAGGCCAGCGCGTTCTTTTGGATGCGCGCGGCGGCGGTCTCGAATATCCGGGCGTGGACCGGCTCGTAGAAATGCTGCGACTGCAGGATCGAGGCGACGCGGTCATAGACGTCGTTGTTGGTGAGGATCGCGCCGAGGAGTTGCTGCTCCGCCTCGATGTTATGGGGCAGGGTGCCGTCCTCGTCTTCGCCGCCATGCGCGCCCGGTTGGAACGTCCTGAGTTCGTTCATGAGAGATGCCCCGCCTCGCTGAGCGCCCGATCTACGCCAAGGCTGCGGGCCGCTTCAATCGGGATATCCTGTGAGTCACCTGTGGACAGTTTCACGGCCCTTCCACTCCCTCATTTTGGGGGCAACTGCCCACTTTCGTCAAGATTTGGTCTTGCGCGCGGCGCGCTGTGTCCCGAATCGCACGGCCAAGCGAAAACGCACCGTGAAGGGCGCCGCCGTTTTGCGGCACACGCCATGCGCGAACCTGTTTGATGGGCCGCAATGCAAAGCCGTTGGCGCCGGGAAATAACCCTGCGGCATCAAGGCGCCGGGGTCTTGCCCCCCATACGCGCGTCCTGCCACGGGCGCGGGGCGTTCAGGAACGCCTCCACCTCGTCCAGCGTTGCCGATTCGAATGCCTGCTGTCGACGGGCCTCGGCCAGCACGTCCCACCAGGTGCACAGGTGGTGCAACTCCACGCCGTGCTCGGCCAGCATGGTCTCGGTCTCGGGAAAGATCCCGTAATAGAAGATCACCGCTGTATGACCGCAAATTGCCCCGGTCTCGCGGATCGCTTCGATGAAGGACAGCTTCGATCCGCCATCGGTGGTGAGATCCTCGACGAGCAGCACGCGGTCGCCTTCGCCCATGATCCCCTCGATCCGGGCATTGCGGCCGTAGCCCTTGGGTTTCTTGCGGACATAGGTCATCGGCAGGGCCAGCCGTTCGGCCACCAGCGCGGCAAAGGGGATGCCGGCGGTCTCGCCACCCGCGACATTGGTGAACGCCTCGAACCCCGCCTCGCGCAAAACCGTGACGGCCAGAAAGTCCATCAGCGTCGCCCGGATTCGCGGGAACGAGATCAACCGGCGGCAGTCGATATAGGTGGGCGAGGGCCGGCCGGAAGCCAGCGTGAAGGGGTCTTCCGCGTTGAAATGGACCGCCCTGGCCTCCAGCAGCATGCGCGCGGAGAGCCGCGCGATCTCGTCACGGTCGGGGTAGGCGGCGGCGATCATCGGCGGAACCTCTCGGTCTGTGGTCGGGGCTTCAAGGGCATGCCCGGCCGATCTCTTCGACGGAAGGCGCGGCTCATTCGTCGACTGCCCAGTGCAGCGGGAAGCCGGGATCGAAGACCGTGACCGGCCCTGCGCCGGTCTCGATCGTCTCCGGGTAGGCCACCGGTAAGCCCTTGGTCAGGGTGATCGTCTCTTCGTTGGGCGGCAGGCTGTAGAACGCCGGCCCGTTCAGCGACGCGAACGCCTCCAGCCGGTCGAGCGCGCCTTCGCGCTCGAACACTT
Organism: Rhodovulum sp. ES.010; assembly: GCF_900142935.1. Classification (NCBI taxonomy): domain Bacteria; kingdom Pseudomonadati; phylum Pseudomonadota; class Alphaproteobacteria; order Rhodobacterales; family Paracoccaceae; genus Rhodovulum; species Rhodovulum sp. ES.010. The sequence continues at coordinate 264,851 of NZ_FSRS01000001.1, forward strand.
CGGCCAGGCAGGACAGCGTATTGGTGGACGAGAAGATGCCGGCGCAGCCGCAGGCCGATTCCTTGGCCGGATCGGTATGGGGCGCGCTGTCGGTGCCGAGGAAGAAGCGCGCGTCGCCGCCTGTCGCCGCGCCGACCAGTGCGTCCCGGTGGCGGGCGCGTTTCGCGACCGGCAGGCAGTAATAGTGCGGCTTGATCCCGCCGACGAGAAGGTGGTTGCGGGTGATGATCAGGTGATGCGTCGTGATCGTCGCGCCGAGGCCGCCGTCGCTGTCGCGCACGTATTGCACGCCGTCTGCGGTGGTCAGGTGCTCCATCACCACGCGCAGCCCCGGGGTCGCCCGGCGGATCGGGTCGAGCACGCGGTCGATGAACACCGCCTCGCGGTCGAAGATGTCGATCTCGGGATCGACCACCTCGCCGTGGACGCATAGCGGGCAGCCGATCTCGGCCATCCGCTCCAGCACGCCGCGCACCTTGTCGAAATCGGTCACGCCCGAGGCCGAGTTCGTCGTCGCCCCCGCGGGGTAGAGCTTGACCGCGGTAATTAGGCCGCTCGCATGGGCGGCGGCGACATCGGCAGGGTCCGTCTCCTCGGTCAGGTAGAGGGTCATCAGCGGCGTGAAATCCGCCCCCGCGGGCAGGGCGGCAAGAATTCGCTCGCGATAGGCGGCCGCGTCTTGCGATGTGACCACCGGGGGGATCAGGTTGGGCATCACGATCGCCCGGGCGAAATGGCGTGTGGTTTCGGGCAGGACGCCGGCGAGCATGGCGCCGTCGCGCAGGTGCAGGTGCCAGTCGTCGGGGCGACGGATCGTCAGGCTGTTCATCATGGCCAAGCGCGATACACAATCGGCCGGGGGCTTTCCAGAGGAGAAGAGAGATGACGGGCGACGAGGTGGAGCGGTTTTCCTGGCAGGCCGGGCCAGATGCCCCGCGCGAAGAACTGCTGCTCGATGCGGACGGCCTGGCGCTCGAGGGGCGGTGGCGCCTGGACTGGGACGCGGTGACCGGGTTGATCTACCGGGCCGACCGCTGGACAGAGACGCTGGACATCGCAGCCGACGGCAAGTTGCACAGGCTGACCTTCGAGGGGGCGGCGACCGATCGCGAAGGGCCACGGGCGATGCGCGCCGTTGTCGCGCGGCTGGCCGAGCGGCGTCCCGAGATCTCCGTCGAGATGCGCCGCGGCGGTTGGGCGCGCTGGATCGGCTTCGGGCTGGGCCTTGTCTGTCTCCTCGGCGGCCTCGCGCTCTGGGCGCGCGCCGCCGTCGCGGGCGACGCGATCAGCGGTGCCGTCGGGTTCATGGTGCTGATCCTGGTGGGCGTCGCGCTGGCCTCGACCAATCGACCCGGCCGTGCCGGCCGACCGATCCCGCCAGAGATCTTCCGCGCCTATCTGGACGGGCGGGCGCCCGGCGCCCACGGCACGAAGGCCTGAAAATTCCGTGAAGCTTTGCAGGTCCGGCTGACCGCCCGGCGCAAGGCGGGACTTCCGAGCCGGCATTGGTAAGGTAAGGTGATCTGCCCTATCTTTGCAACCATGGGAGGAAACAACTGTGACATGACAGGAGTTTCCACGAAATGGCAGTTGCACAGACAAACGTGACGGGCCGCACGGGCTCGCTCTTTTCCGGCCTCATGGCGCTGATGGTAAGGATGGTCGAAAACCATCCGCTGGCGCGGCAGGTCGATGAACTCAACAGCTACAGCGACGAGGACCTCGCCGCAAAGGGCCTGACCCGGCAGGACGCGCTGCGCCACATCTTCCGCGACCGTTACTACATCTGAGCCGCGCTCGGCGCGTCGTATGGCGGCAGGGCGGCTGCCGGCATCCGCTGCGTCGGCGCCGCTCCTCGCATGGCCTCGCGGCGGATCGTGACCCGCGACTCGAACTCCGCGAGGCGACGGGCGAATTGCGGATGGTTGCGGCGCCTGAGCACGTGCCGGCACAGCCGCGCGCCGAGGGCCGGGCGGTCGTTCGCCTCGATGCGATCCATCAATGCCCGCAGGTAGGGGCCGTAGCCGCGTCGCGCGCGGAACAGCCGGTGAAACACCTCGGCCGTCAGCGCGCCCTCGCCGGCGGCGTCGATCAACTCGGGCAGCACGCCCATCGCCATGAGATGGAAATCCAGGCCCTGCCCGCAATGGGGGGTGCGCAGGCGGGTCACGTTCGACCCGTGGAACAGCGCCGCATGCATCGCGTCTTCCCGGCACGCGGGGTCGTAGACGACCATCACCTGCTCGGCCGCCTCGACCATGTGCGGTGCGAATCCATAGCGCGAGGCGAAATCGCGCCGCCGCGCCGCCGCGAAACGCCCATCCCAGCTCGCAAGACACGGGTCCAGCGTGGCCTGGGGCGACAGGGCAAGCACCGCCGCACCCGGCGCCGCCACCGAGAAGGCTGCGGCCGCGTAGCCGCACATGCCGGCGCCGTAGAACACCACGCGGTCGAAGCGGTCGAAATAGCCCGCGTCGATCAGCCGGTCGAAATAGGCATAGACTGCCGGGTCGCGGAACCACGTCTCGGACCGTGCAACGAGGGTGAGCCGCGACCAGCCGGCCGGCTCGGCGAGCGTCGCGGCCAGCGGTTGGCCGTCCAGCCCGGCATTGTGGATGTCGCACGCCCGTTCGAAGCTGACCAGAAGGACCCGGCCGGCCTCGGCCCGGATCGCCGCGTGATCTTCGCCAAGCGGCTCGACGATCGCCCGCGAATCCGGTGCCAGGAAGACCGCGTGCCAGTTGTATCCGCAAAGGTCGTGCCCGACTCGATCCTTCATCTCGCGCCTCTTTCCGACAGGCGAATACTAGCCATATCTGGGCGCTCGGGGAAGCGGGAATACCAGATTTATTGTCCACAGGCTGGGGATGACTCGCGTCGCGTTCCCGCTCAGCTGCGCGCGGCGGTCGCCGTGAGCGCGCCCATCCCGACGAGCGCGCCGCCACCCGCCCGGCTCATCCAGCGCAGGACAGCGGGGCGGCGGATCCGCGCCCGCAACCGGTCGGCCAGCAGTGCATAGGCCAGCGCGTTCAGCGCCGCGAGCCCGACTAAGGTGGCGATCAACACCGCGAATTGCGGGGCGAGTGCCGCCTCTGACTGCAGGAATTGCGGCACGAAGGCGATGAAGAACGCGATGGATTTCGGGTTGAGCGCGGTGACCGCTGCGGCGTGTGCGAAGACGGCACGGGCCGGCCGCGGCTCTGGCGCGAGCTCGCCGGCCAGCACCGGGCGCGACCGCATCAGTTTTACCCCCAGCCAGACCAGATAGGCCGCGCCGATCCATTTCAGCACGGCAAAGAGCGTCGCAGAGGCCAGCACCAGCGCGCCGAGCCCCGCCAGCGAGGCGCTCATCGCGATGAGGTCGCCCAGCGCCACACCCAGCGCCATGGCCACCGCGACCCGCCGCCCCTGGCTCAGCGCGTAGGACAGCACGCTGAGGATCGTGGGTCCCGGAATGACGAGCAGAACCGCGGAGGCGGCAGCGAAGGCAAGCCAGAGATCGAGGGGCATGGGGCGACTCCGACAACACCGCGCCGCGTGAGCCACGCCGCGCCGCGGCGCGCAAGTGGGCAGCGCGCAACCGGACGGCCTGGGGTCACGATCGCGTGCGCCGAGCTCCCGTGTTGCCCCGCCGCGGGAACGAAGCGGCGTCCCGACCGTCTGGATGGGAAAGGAGGACACTCATGCCGCAGACATCCACGCTGTCGATCACCGCCCTTATGGCCGCCCTCGCCGCCGCTCCGGCCGCCGCGCAGTCGGGCCAAACCCACCGATGGGGCGACAAGAACGTGCCCCAGTTCGAGCCGGCCTTTCCGCAGCAGACCCGCGCGCCCCTGGAAGCGACGGATGTCGCGGTTGCCAACGAGACGCTTGCCGCGGGCCTGGAGCATCCCTGGGCCGTTGCCGCTCTGCCCGACGGGCAGGGCTGCCTGGTGGCCGAGCGCCCCGGCCGGTTGCGCCATATCGCCCCGGACGGCACGGTTTCGGACCCCATCGCGGGCGTGCCGGAGGTCGAGAACCGCCCGGCCGAGGGGATGGACACGGCCCAGGGCGGCCTGCTCGACGTCAAGCTCGGCCCCGATTTCGCCGAGACGCGGCATGTCTACCTGACCTATGCCAAGCCCTTGGCGGACGGGTCCGCCACCGCCGCCGCGCGCGGCGTGCTAAGCGAGGACATGACCGAGCTTACGCAGGTGGAAGACATCTGGGTGCAGACACCCCCGTCGCCCGCGCGGATGCATTACGGCAGCCGAATCGTCTTCGACGGCGATGGCCACGCCTTCATCACCACTGGCGAGCACTTCACGAACGAGGAACGCCAGAAGGCGCAGGATCTGGAGACCACCTACGGCAAGGTGGTGCGCGTCAATCTCGACGGGTCGATCCCCGACGACAATCCGTTCGTCGGTCGGGAGGGCGCCGAGGACTCGATCTGGTCCTATGGCCATCGCAACATCCAGGGCGCGGTGATGCATGACGGGCGGCTCTATGTCATCGAACACGGCCCCGCGGGTGGCGATGAGGTCAACGTGGTCGAGCCGGGCGCCAATTACGGCTGGCCGGTGGTCAGTTACGGCAAGCGCTACGACGGGGACATGATCGGCAGCGGTGATCCCCGTCAGGACGGCATGAAGGAGCCGCTCTACTACTGGGATCCGGTGATCGCGCCCGGCGACGCGGTAATCTACGAAGGCGATGCCTTCCCGGACTGGCAGGGCGACATGCTGGTGGCGGGGCTCGTGTCGAAGAGCGTTGTGCGGGTGGACCTGGATGACGGCCGCGTGCGGGCCGAGGAACGGGTTCTCGGCGGCCATGGCCGGCTGCGCGACATCGAGGTGCTTTCGGATGGCAGCCTGCTGTTGCTCACCGACAAGCAGAACGGAGAGATCGTCCACGTCACGCCCTCGGACGACGGGGCGTGACGTCTGCGCGGGGCCGCCAAGCGGCCCCGCCGGTCGTCAGAAGAACGCCTGCAGCCCGGTCTGCGCCCGCCCGAGGATGAGCGCATGGATGTCATGCGTGCCCTCGTAGGTGTTCACTGTCTCCAGGTTGACCATGTGGCGGATCACCGGGAAGCTGTCCGAAATCCCGTTGCCGCCATGCATGTCGCGGGCGGCCCGTGCGATCTCCAGCGCCTTGCCGCAATTGTTTCGCTTGATCAGCGAAATCATCTCCGGCGCCGCGCGGCCCTCGTCCATCAAGCGGCCCACCTGCAGGCAGGCCATCAGCCCCAGCGAAATCTCGGTCTGCATGTCAGCGAGCTTCTTCTGGAAAAGCTGGGTGCCCGCGATCGGTTTGCCGAACTGGTGCCGGTCCAGCCCGTAGGCGCGCGCCGCGTGCCAGCAGGCCTCGGCCGCGCCCATCACCCCCCAGGCAATGCCGTAGCGCGCCCTGTTGAGGCAGCCGAACGGCCCCTTCAGCCCCTCGACACCCGGCAGCAGGGCATCTTCGCCGACCTCGACGCCGTCCATCACGATCTCGCCGGTGGGTGAGGCGCGCAAGGACAGCTTCCCCTCGATCTTCGGCGCGGACAGGCCGTTCAAACCCGTTTCCAGCAAGAAGCCCCGGATCTTGCCGCCATGCGCCTCGGATTTCGCCCAGACCACGAAGACATCCGCCATCGGGCTGTTCGAAATCCAGGTCTTGGTGCCGGTCAACCGGTAGCCGTCCTGCGTTTTCTCGGCTCGCGTCTTCATCCCCGCCGGATCGCTGCCCGCATCGGGTTCGGTCAGGCCGAAACACCCGATCAGCGTGCCCTTCGCCAACCCCGGCAGGTATTTCTGCCGCTGCTCTTCCGTGCCGTAGGCAAGGATCGGGTACATCACCAGCGAGGACTGCACGCTCATCATCGAGCGATAGCCCGAATCCACCCGCTCGATCTCCCGCGCCACGAGCCCGTAGGTGACGTAAGACGCCCCGAGCCCGCCGTATTCCTCGGGCACCGTCACGCCCAGAAGCCCGGCCTCGCCCATCTCGGCGAAGAGCTCGGGCTCCACGCGCTCCGCGCGATAGGCCTCCGTCACCCGCCGCGCCAGCCGGTCGTCTGCGAAGGCGCGGGCCGCGTCGCGCAGCATCCGCTCGTCCTCGTCCAGGCGATCCTCGAGCCGCAGCGCATCCTCCCAGTCGAAACGGGAAAGGTCGGGGGCGTCTTTCGGCTTGAGGGGGGCGGTGCTGTCCATCTCGGTCTCCTCCATGCACGTCTTGCCCGTGCCATATCGCGCGCGGGCGCCCAGGGCAATCTCGGCGCGCCCGCCCGCTTGACCGCCGGCGCGCCCCATGCAGTTCTAGGGACAGGGAGGACATGCGCATGGGCGAGACAATCGGCTCGATCGACGAGGTGCAATCGCTGCTGGCCGGGCAGGACTATGTCTGCGGCCGGGCGCTGGCGACGGTTGCCTTCCTGTCGCTCAGACTCGGCAAGCCGCTGTTTCTCGAGGGCGAGCCCGGCACCGGCAAGACCGAGATCGCCAAGGCGCTCGCCACGGCCCTCGGCCGCCGCCTGATCCGCCTGCAATGCTACGAGGGGCTGGACGCAGGCTCCGCGGTCTACGAGTGGAACTTCGCCGAACAGATGATCGCGATCCGCACTGCCGAGGCGGTCGGCTTCGAAGGCGCCGGGGCCGACCGCACCGCGCTGAAGGACGAGCTCTTCTCCAGCGAATACCTGATCGAACGTCCGCTGCTGCAGGCGATGCGCCCGCAGGTCGAGGGCCCGCCCGTGCTGCTGATCGACGAGCTCGACCGCACCGATGAGCCCTTCGAGGCGTTCCTCTTGGAGGCGCTCAGCGATTTCCAGGTCACGATCCCCGAACTCGGCACCATCAAGGCCGACCATCCCCCCATCGTCATCATCACCTCGAACCGCACCCGCGAGGTGCATGACGCGCTCAAGCGCCGCTGTCTCTACCACTGGGTCGACTATCCCAGCTTCGAGCGCGAACTCGAAATCCTCCACGCCCGCGCGCCCGAGGCAGCCGAGACGCTCAGCCGCGAGATCGTGGCCTTCGTCCAGAAGCTCCGCACCGAGGACCTGTTCAAGAAACCCGGCGTCGCGGAAACCATCGACTGGGCGAAATGCCTGCTCGCGCTCGACGTGATCGACCTCTCCCCGCAAGTCATCGCCGACACGATCGGCGCGCTTCTGAAATACCAGGACGACATCCAGAAAATCGAGGGCTCCGAGGCGAAACGCCTGCTCGACGACGTCCGCGCCGCGCTTGCGCCAGCCTGACCCTTCTTCTGGCCGAAAAGATCCTCGGGGGGCCGGGGGGCAGACAGCCCCCGGCCTCTCGCCCAAAACCCGAGGCCGCGATGGCAGACTTACCAGACCTCGACATCCCCGAAGACGGCAAGCTCAGCCACAACATCCTGCATTTCGCGCGTGCGCTGCGCACGGCCGGCCTCCCCGTGGGGCCCGGCCGGGTGATCGACGCCATCCGCGCGGTCGAGGCCGCGGGCTTTTCCGAGCGGGCCGATTTCTATCACACGCTCGCCGCCTGCTTTATCTCGCGCCCCGAGCACCGCCAGGTCTACGACCAGGTGTTCCGTCTCTACTGGCGCGACCCGCGGTTCCTGGAACACATGATGAGCCTGATGCTGCCCTCGCTGCGCGGCGTCGCCGAGGAGCGCGAGGCGAAGGCCGCCGAAAAACGCGCCGCCGAGGCCCTGCTCGACGGGGTCGACCGGGACGTGCCGGATCTGCCCGACCCCGAGGACGCGGGCGAGGAGATCGAGATTGACGCCTCCCAGACCCAGTCGGGGCGCGAACGGCTCAAGACCCTCGATTTCGAGCAGATGAGCACCGCCGAGGTGGCCGAGGCGAAACGCATGCTTGCGCGCCTCAGCCTGCCGGTGAAGCCGCTGAACTCGCGCCGCACCCGCGCCGACGCCCGTGGCCGGATGCCAGACTGGCGCGGCACGATGCGCACCGCGCTGCGCCAGGGCGGCGAAATCCGCGCCTTCCGGCAGAAGGCGCGCCGCACCCGATGGCCGAACCTCGTGGTGCTCTGCGACATCTCGGGGTCGATGTCACAGTACTCGCGCATGGTCCTTCACTTCCTGCACGCGGTCGCCAACGAGAAGGGCGCGGGCTGGGCGAAGGTGCACGCCTTCACCTTCGGCACTCAGCTGACCAACATTACCCGGCACCTGGCCACCCGCGACGTCGATGCCGCCCTTGCCGCGGCCGGGGCCGAGGCGCAGGACTGGGAGGGCGGCACCCGAATCGCGAGCGCGCTGCACGCCTTCAACCGCGACTGGTCGCGCCGGGTGCTGGGGCAGGGTGCGGTGGTTCTGTTGATCACCGACGGGCTCGACCGCGACGAGGCGGACAGCTTGTCGCAGGAGATGGAGCGCCTGCACCTGTCTGCCCGCCGCGTCATCTGGATCAACCCGCTGCTGCGCTGGGACGGCTTCGCCCCGAAAGCCAAGGGAATACGGGCCATGCTGCCCCATGTGGACTGCTTCCGCGCGGGCCATTCGATCGCGTCGCTCGAGGCGCTTGCCCAGGCGATTTCCGACGCCGGGGAGCCCGGCGAGCGCGACCGGATGCTGCGGAACCTGCGACAAACCTGACCGGTTTGATCTGGATCAATGCCGCACCGCGTCAAAAGCTACATTCGGCATGTGTCGTTTGCGGCGACGGTCGTAAGTTCCCGACGAGCGTCGAGAAACCGCATTCGCCCCCCGCGCCTGTTCCCGGCCCGGGGGTTCGGTCGCCAAGGGCTCTCCCTCCCGAGGTGACGCATTACAGAAACGCCGTGGGCCCTCCCTCCCACGGCGTTTTTCTGTGCCTGACGCAGCCGCGGCATTTCCGGCGCGCCCGCGGATTCCGCTTGATCGCGGCACCGCTGGGCTGCCACACTTTCATTCGAAATAACGAATATTATGTGGGGGACATCTCATGGTCTTGAACTGGAAGATCGGCGGGCCGCTGCTCGGGCTCGTCTTTTTCCTCGCCGTGCTGCTGGTCAAGCCGATCGGCGTGTCGACGCAGTTCGTCGTGGCGGACGGCATCCTCTGGGACCGGCAGGTGCCGGACATGATCGTCGAGGCGGGCGATGGCGGCTGGACCTCGCCCAACGCCTATCTCGACCGTTATGCCGACAACATCGCCAACCCGGTGAACTATTCCTTCATCTTCGTGCTCGCGATGATGGGCGGGGCGCTGATCTCGTCCATCGTCTTCGGCAAGATCCGGTTCTGGGAACGCTTCAACCCCGCGCTCTGGAGCGCCAACCTCTCGGGCGGCTGGATCGGCCGCTGGATCGTTGCCTTCGTCGGCGGGGCGCTCGTGCTTTACGGCGCGCGGCTCGCGGGGGGCTGCACCTCGGGGCACATGATGTCGGGGATGATGCAGACTGCCGTCTCGGGCTATCTCTTCGCCTTCGGCGCGTTCCTTACGGCCTTTCCCACCGCCCGCATCTTGCTGAAGAAGGAGGCCTGAGATGCAGGAGATCATTCTCGCCATCGTGATCGGCGGCCTTTTTGGGATCATGCTGGAACGCATCGGCGCGACCGATCCGAACTGGATCGGCCGGATGCTGAACCTCACGAACATGCACCTGATGAAGACGATCCTCGTGGCCATCGGCACCGCCTCGATCCTGATGTTCGGCGGCCAGATGCTGGGCCTGGTCGAGGTCGGCAACATGTCGGTGAAGGCGATCAACGTGGGCGTGCTGCTCGGCGGCGCGATCCTCGGGATCGGCTGGGCCATCGCGGGCTTTTGCCCGGGCACCGGGGTCTGCGCGGCGGCGACCGGCCGGATCGACGCCCTGTTCTTCGTGGCGGGCGGCCTCCTCGGGGCCGCGGCCTATGCGCTGACCTACCCGTTCTGGGTGGATATCGGCTTTCTCGCGGGCGACAAGTGGACGGTGGGCGCGATCCCCGACGCCGACTATCCGGCGGCGCTGCAGAACCTGCCCGTCACCGGCGATGTGATCGGGATCGGGATCGGCGTCTTCTTCATCCTCGTGGCGATCCTGCTGCCGCGGCGGTTGGTCGGCCCGAAGGGCCCGCCTGCAGGCGCTCCGGTGGCCGAGCCGTCCGAATAGGACGGCCGCCCCCCCCACGCATCGCGACGCCGCGGGTCCATGGCCCGCGGCGTTTCGTTTCGTACTGGCGAAGCCGCGCCTCTGCCCCCATTATCCCCGCGAGGGAGGAGGGACGCCATGCTGACAGGCGATTTCGAGGCGATACCGGAGACTGCGCTCGACTGGCACCGCGCGGGCGCGGGAGCGGTGCTGGCGACGGTGATCGAGACCTGGGGCAGCGCGCCGCGCCCCGTCGGCAGCCAACTCGCGATCTCGGGCGAGGGCGGCATGGCGGGCTCGGTCTCGGGCGGCTGCGTCGAGGGCGCTGTGATCGCGGAGGCGCTGGAGGCGCTGGAGGACGGCACCCCCCGCATCCTTGAGTTCGGCGTGAGCGACGACGACGCCTTCGCCGTGGGGCTGGCCTGTGGCGGCCGCATCCGCGTGCTGGTGGAACCGGTCGGCGCGGCGCTGCCGGAGGACCTGCTGGCCGATCTTGTCGCCGCCCGGGCCGCGCGCCGCGCGGTCGCCCATGTCGTGGATACCGAGACCTGGGACCGGCGGCTGGCCGGCCCCGGCGATCCGATGCTGGGCGACCGGATCGCCGATCGGATGCGCGCCGACAAGTCGGGCTTCGAGGGGGCGGCGTTCCTGGGCATCCACAACCCGCCCCTGCGCATGGCGATCGTGGGCGCCGTCCATATCGCGCAGCCTTTGGTGCAGATGGCCCGCCTTGCGGGTTTCGCGCCGGTGCTGATCGACCCGCGCCCCGCCTTCGGCGCGGCCGAGCGGTTCCCGGGAGAGACCATCCTGGACGACTGGCCCGACGCTGCGCTGGCCGCCCACGGGCGCGATGCGCGCACGGCGGTGGTGACGCTCACGCATGACCCCAAGCTCGACGATCCCGCGATCGTCGCCGCGCTGGACTCGGAGGTGTTCTATCTCGGCTGCCTCGGCTCGACCCGGACCCATGCCAAGCGCCTGGAGCGGCTGCGCGAGGCCGGTATCCCGGACGACCGCATCGCCCGCATCCACGCGCCCGTGGGGCTCGATATCGGCGCGCGGAGCCCGGCGGAGATTGCCGTCTCGATCCTGGCCGAGATCATCGAGAGACTGAGGCAGGGCTGATGCGGTTCGGACCGGTCCCGCCCGTCGAGTCCGAGGGCGCCGTTCTGGCGCATTCGCTGCGCCTCGGCGGACGGATGCTGAAGAAGGGGGAGGTTCTGGGCCGCGACGAGGTCGCGGCGCTCACGGCGGCCGGTGTCACAGAGGTGACCGTCGCGCGAATGGAGCCCGGAGACGTCGCCGAGGATGCCGCCGCCGCGCGGCTCGCCTCCGCGCTGGTGCCCGATCCGGGCGCGGCGGGGCTGCGGATCGGCAAGGCGGCGCGCGGGCGGGTGAACCTCCATGCGGGCTGTCCCGGCGTCGTCGGGCTGGACGTTGACGCGATTCACGCGCTGAACCGCGTCGACCCCGGCGTGACGCTTGCCACGCTGGCGCCCTTCACCCGCGTCACGCCGGGGCTGCTGGTGGGGACCGTCAAGATCATCCCCTACGCGGTGCCGGGCGCGGCGCTCGAAACCGCCTGTGCGCGCGCGCCCGGTGCGGTCCTGGTCCACCCGGTGGTGCGGCGCAGGGCCGGCCTGATCCTGTCGGAGGTGCCGGGCCAGAAGCCGGGCCTCACCGACAAGGGCCGTGCCGCCGTCGAGGCGCGACTGAGGGCGCTGGGCATGACCCTGGACGCGGTCGCGACCGTGCCGCACGCGGTCGCCCCGATGGCCGAGGCGCTGGCGCGCCTTCCGGGCGAGGTTGCGCTGATCCTGACCGGCTCGGCCACTTCGGACGTCTACGATACCGGTCCCAAGGCGGTGCGAACCGCCGGCGGCAGCGTCGCGCGCTTCGGCATGCCGGTCGATCCGGGCAACCTCCTGTTCCTCGGCACGCAGGGCGGGCGGCCCGTGATCGGACTGCCGGGTTGCGCGCGGGCGCCCGCGCTGAACGGCGCGGACTGGGTGCTGGAACGGGTGGTCTGCGGGCTGCACGTGGGCGCGGACGAGATCGCCGCGATGGGGGTTGGCGGGCTCTTGAAGGAGATTCCGTCGCGGCCCCAGCCGCGCGAGGGCTGAGCGCCGCGAAGCCGCTCTGCCGGCGGCCCGCGCAGGCCGCGGCAGCCTAGACCAAAGCATGTGTAAATCAACGGTTCTCAAAGCCCGGTCCCCATGCTTTAGTATCGTCGAAAACCAGGGAGGAGATTGATGACCAAGGTCGCGATGACCGTGAACGGCAAGGCCGTGTCGGGGGACGTTGAAGGGCGCACACTGCTGTCGCAATTCCTGCGCGACGGGCTGGGGCTGACCGGCACCCATATCGGCTGCGATACCAGCCAGTGCGGCGCCTGCGTGGTGCATGTGGACGGGGTGGACGTGAAGTCCTGCACCATGTTCGCGCTGGAATGTGAGGGCGCCGAGGTCAAGACCATCGAAGGCATGGCGAACCCCGACGGCTCGCTTTCCACCATCCAGCAAGCGTTCCAGGACCATCACGGGCTTCAGTGCGGCTTCTGCACGCCGGGCATGGTGATGACGGCGGCCGCGCTGCTGGAGAAGAACCCGACGCCCTCCGAGGCCGAGATCCGGGATTATCTCGAAGGCAATATCTGCCGCTGCACCGGCTACCACAACATCGTCAAGGCGATCATGGCGGCCTCTGGCCAGGACGTGACCGCCATCGCCGCAGAGTAGGGCGGTTTCGGGCGGGCAGGGAGCGCCCGCCGTATCTCAGGGAGGATCAGACATGCCGAAAGATCACGGCATCGGCGCCAGTTCCAAGCGGCGCGAGGACGTGCGGTTCCTGACCGGTCGGGGCCGCTATACCGACGACATCAACCTGCCGGGCCAAGCCTATGCGCATTTCGTGCGCAGCCAGGTCGCCCATGGCAGGCTGAACGGGGTGGACACCTCGGCCGCCGAGGCGATGCCCGGCGTGATCCGCATCTTCACCGGCGCCGATTTCGAGGGCGTGGGCGGCTTGCCCTGCGGCTGGCAGGTGACCGACCGGCACGGCAACCCGATGCAGGAACCCGGCCACCCGGTGCTGGCCAGCGGCAAGGTGCGCCATGTCGGCGACCCGGTCGCGCTGGTCGTCGCCGAGACCGCCGAGCAGGCCCGCGACGCGGCCGAGGCGATCGAGCCCGATATCGAGGAACTGGAGCCGGCGCTGGACATGAAGGCCGCGCTGGCGGACGGTGCGCCGAAGGTGCATGACGACCTGAGCTCGAACCTCTGCTACGACTGGGGCTTCGTCGAGGAGAACCGCGAGGCGGTGAACAAGGCCTTCGACGAGGCGCATCACGTCACCACGCTGGAACTGGTCAACCAGCGCCTGATCCCCAACGCGATGGAGCCGCGCGTGGCGATCGGCGACTACAATTTCGCGACCGACGACTCCACGCTCTACACCACCAGCCAGAACCCCCACGTGATCCGCCTGCTGATGGGGGCCTTCGTCCTCGGCATCCCGGAACACAAGCTGCGCGTGGTGGCCCCCGACGTGGGCGGCGGCTTCGGGTCCAAGATCTTCCACTATGCCGAAGAGGCCGCCTGCACCTTCGCCGCCAAGCAGCTTCGGCGCCCGGTGAAATGGACCTGCTCGCGGTCGGAAGCCTTCATCACCGATGCCCAGGGCCGCGACCACGTCACGAAGATCGAGCTCGCGCTGGACGCCGAGGGGCATTTCCAGGCGCTGCGCACCGAGACCTACGCCAATATGGGCGCCTATCTCTCGACCTTCGCGCCCTCGGTGCCGACCTGGCTGCACGGCACGCTGATGGCCGGCAACTACAAGACGCCGCTCATCTACGTGAACGTGAAGGCGGTGTTCACCAACACCGTGCCGGTCGACGCCTATCGCGGCGCGGGCCGGCCCGAGGCGACCTATCAACTGGAACGCGTGATCGACAAGGCGGCGCGCGAGATGGGGATCGATCCGGTCGAGATCCGGCGCAAGAACTTCATCACCGAGTTCCCCTACGCCACGCCCGTCGCGGTGGAATACGACACCGGCGATTACAACGCGACGCTCGACAAGCTGTTGGAGATCATCAACATGAACGGCTTCCAGCAGCGTCTGGAAGAGTCGAAATCGCGCGGCAAGCTGCGCGGCTGCGGCATCAACTGCTATATCGAGGCCTGCGGGATCGCGCCCTCGCACCTCGTCGGCCAGCTGGGCGCCCGCGCGGGGCTCTATGAATCCGCCACCGTGCGGGTCAACGCGACCGGCGGTCTTGTGGTGATGACCGGCAGCCACAGCCACGGGCAGGGGCATGAGACCTCGTTTGCCCAGGTCGTGGCCGACATGATCGGGATCGACGAGAACATGGTCGAGATCGTGCATGGCGACACCGCCAACACGCCGATGGGCATGGGCACCTACGGCTCGCGCTCGCTCGCGGTGGGGGGCAGCGCGATGGTCCGCGCGACCGAGAAGATCATCGCCAAGGCCAAGAAGATCGCCGCCCACCTGATGGAGGCGAGCCCCGAGGACATCGAGCTCACGGACGGCCAGTTCACCGTCGCGGGCACCGACAAGTCGGTCGCCTGGGGGGATGTGACGCTGGCGGCTTACGTTCCGCACAACTACCCGCTTGAGGAGTTGGAGCCGGGGCTGGAGGAAACCGCCTTTTACGACCCGAACAACTTCACCTATCCCGCAGGGGCCTATGCCTGCGAGGTCGAGGTCGATCCCGATACCGGCAAGGTCACGATCGAGCGCTTCGCCGCGTCCGACGATTTCGGCAATGTCGTCAACCCGATGATCGTCGACGGGCAGGTCCATGGCGGGCTGGCCCAGGGGATCGGTCAGGCGCTGCTGGAAAGCGCGGCCTATGACGAGTACGGCCAGCTCCTGTCGGGCAGCTACATGGATTACGCGATGCCGCGCGCGGCCGACGTACCGTTCTACGCGGTCGACCATTCCTGCCAGACGCCCTGCACGCACAACCCGCTGGGCGTGAAGGGCTGCGGCGAGGCCGGCGCAATCGGGTCGCCGCCCTCGGTGGTCAATGCCGTGGTGGACGCGCTGCAGCGCGCCGGCCACACCCATGTCACCCATATCGACATGCCGCTGACGCCGTCCCGCGTCTGGGCCGCCATGCAGGGCTGAGGAGGACAACAGATGTACGCATTCGATTTCGAACGGCCCAAGACGCTCGACGAGGCGGTGGCCGCCCTGGCGGCGGAAGAGGCGCAGGCGCTGGGTGGCGGGCAGACGCTGATCCCGACCCTGAAGCAGCGGCTGGCCGCGCCGTCGAAGCTGGTCAGCCTGACCGCGATCCCCGAGCTTAAGGGGGTCTGCGTGGCCGATGACGGCGCGGTGTGCATCGGGGGGGCGACGCCGCACAGGGTGGTGGCCGAAGAGGCGGCCGCGCCTTACCCCACGCTGGCCGCGATGGCGTCGAATATCGGCGACCCGGCGGTGAACAATCGCGGCACGATCGGCGGCTCGCTGGCCAACAACGACCCCTCGGCCTGCTACCCCTCCGCCGCATTGGCGTCCGGCGCTACGATCCGCACCAACATGCGCGACATCGCGGCCGACGACTATTTCCAGGGCATGTTCGCGACCGCGCTGGAGGAGGGCGAGATCATCACCGAGCTGCGCTTCCCGGTGCCCGAGAAGGCCGCCTACATGAAGTTCGAGCAGCCGGCGTCGCATTTCGCCCTGGTCGGGGTGTTCGTCGCGAAGTCCGCCGACGGCGTGCGGGTGGCGGTGACGGGCGCCTCGGAGGAGGGCGTGTTCCGCTGGGCCGAGGCCGAGGCCGCGCTCTCCTCGGATTTCAGCGCCGACGCGGTGTCGGGTCTGTCCGTCGATCCCGAACCGATGATCGATGACCTGCACGGCACGCCCGACTACCGGGCGCACCTGGTCAGGGTGCTGACCGCGCGCGCCGTGACCGCCGCCGGCTGACCCCGGCGATCACCGAAATGCAGCCCCCGCCGACCGTCCGGCGGGGGCATCGTTTGTCGCGGTTTTTCGCGCGGGCGAAGGGGCTGGCCCCATCGGGCAGCGAGCGACAGGAAATCCCGGCCTGACAGTCGCGCCCTGTCCGACGGCCCGGCCGACCCGCGGAGGTTGTGACCGGTCAAGGCCGGCGCGTCACACCCTTGTGCCCTCCCCGGCGGAGGTGCGCCTCTGCCGGGGAGGGCGGGTCCGTTCGGTTGGAAAAAGCTACTTGGTCAGCGGCCCGATCATCATGATCATCTGGCGGCCTTCCATTTTCGGCATGTTCTCGACCTTGCCGATCTCCTTGACGTCCTCGGCCACCCGTTCGAGCAGCTCGCGCCCGAGGTTCTGGTGCGCCATCTCGCGGCCGCGGAAACGCAGCGTCACCTTCACCTTGTCGCCCTTCTCGAGGAACTTGACGACATTGCGCATCTTGACGTCGTAGTCGTGGTTGTCGGTGTTCGGGCGGAATTTCACTTCCTTGACCTCGATCACCTTCTGTTTCTTGCGGGCCTCGGATTCGCGTTTCTGCTGTTCATACTTGAACTTGCCGAAATCCATGATCTTGCAGACCGGCGGCGTTGCGTTGGGCGAGATCTCGACCAGATCGAGCCCCGCTTGCGCGGCCAGTTCGAGGCCCCGAGAGGGCGGAACCACCCCGACATTCTCGCCATCGGCCCCGATCAGGCGGATCTCGGGGACACGGATGCGGTCGTTGACGCGGGGGCCGGTGTCGCGCGTGGGAGGCGCGTTGTGAGGTCTGCGGGCTATGGTGATGTTCCTTTTTCTGCTGCGTTCAAACGTCCTTCAAACTACTCTTGCGGACGGCTCGCATCAAGGCGGTTCTCCGGACGTTTAGGCAGAGAGGTGCCGCTGCGGCGACGGGGCGGTTTCCCTCTGCCGCCGATCATGCCAAAAGCGGGCAGGGACGGTGCGCGCGATCCCGGGAATAAAGGACATTGCGATGCAGAAAGCGCTGATCACGATCATCATTCTCGCCGCCATTGGGGTGGGCGGATATGTCTGGTATCTCGGCAACATGGCCGGAGACGAGGCGGCGCCCGAAGCGGTCGCCGAGCCGGCCGAGGAAGCCGTCGAAGAGACCGTTGACGCTGCGGATGCAGCCGCCGAAGCCACCGAGGAAGCGGTCGAGGAAGTCGTCGAAGAGACACCGGCCGCGGCTGAGGACGCGACCGATGAGGCGGCCGAGGCCGCGGAGGCGACGGAAGAGACCGCCGAGGACGCCGCCGAGGCCACCGAGGAGGCTGCGGAAGACGCCGCGGCGACCACCGAGGAGGCGGCCGAGGAAACCGCCGAGACCACGGAAGAGATGGCTGAGGACGCGGTCGAGGCCACGGACGAGGCGGCGGAAGAGGCCGCGGCGGCCACCGAAGAAGCGGTCGAGGAAACCGTCGAAGCGACCCAAGAGGCCACCGAAGAGGTCGTCGACACCACCGAGGAGGTGACGGAAGAGGCCGCAGAGGCGACCGAGGCAGCGGCCGAGGAAACCGGAGAGGCCATGGAGCGGGCCGGGGATGCGGTCGCCGACGCGCTGACCGTTGAGGGCTTCGATGCCGATTCCGTGATTCAGATGATCGAGGACTCCGCCCTCGGTGACGGCCAGAAGGAGGCGCTGAAATCGGTGGTGGAGACCGCGCGCAACAGCCCCGAGATCTTGGAAGAGGCGCTGGACCAGGTGCGCTCGGCTCTCGACATGTGATGACCCGCGCCCCGGGCGCTCGCGCCCGTTGCGCCCAGGGTCTGGAACGAAGAACGCCCCGCAAGCTATTGGCCTGCGGGGCGTTTCGCATTTCGGCGGGAGGAGTTTACCCGACGAAGGCCTTTTCCACGACGTATTCGGCCGGTTCGGAATTGGCGCCCTCGCGCAGGCCCCAGCCCTCGAGGATCGCCATCACGTCCTTGTTGAAATCGAGCGATCCGCAGACCATCGCGCGGTCGGTCGCCGGGTCCATGCGGTCCACGCCCAGGCCCAGGTCGGCGAACACCTTGCCCGAGGCGAGGTTGTCGGTCACCCGGCCCATCGTCTTGAACTCTTCGCGGGTGGTCGCCGGGTAGTATTTCAGCTTGTCGCCGACGAATTCGCCGATCAGCGGGTCCTCTGGCAGGCTTTCGATCAGTTGCCGGCCGAATTCCAGTTCCGCCACCTCGCGGCAGGTATGCATCATGATGACCTCGTCATACTGCTCGTATGTCTCGGGGTCGCGCATCAGGCTGGCGAAGGGGGCGATGCCCGTGCCCGTCGCAAGGAACCACAGCCGCTTGCCGGGCAGGAGCGCGTCGAGCACCAGCGTGCCCACGGGCTTCGGCCGCAGGATGATCTCGTCGCCGGGCTGGATGTGCTGCAGCCGCGAGGTCAGCGGGCCGTCCTGCACCTTGATCGAGTAGAAATCGAGCCCGTCGTCCCAGGACGGAGAGGCGATGGAATAGGCGCGCATGATCGGCTTGCCGTCGTCGCCCGGCAGCCCGATCATCACGAATTCGCCCGAGCGGAAGCGCAAGCTTTGCGGCCGTTCGGTGCGGAAGTAGAACAGCCGGTCGGTGTAGTGGCGCACCTCGGTCACGGTCTGCGCGTCGGGCAGAGTCTTCTTGGCGGCGGCGGCGGTTTCGGTCACGGCAGTCTGCTGATTCATGTCTGTGGCATCGCCGGGGCGGCGTGCGCCCCGCTCCTTTCCTTCTAGGTGTCCTCGTCCCGCGGGGAAACCCCCCTTGGGCCATGCGGGGCCGGTCTTGGTCGGGCATGACCCGTCCCGCCGGGTATTCCCGAGCCGGGCCGGCGCGACCATGACTCAGATCAAGATCGCATGCCGCACCCGCCGCGCTGCGCCAAGCCCCTTCCGCGGGATTTCCGCCGCCCGTTTGCAAGCTTTACGGGGCACGAATGTGCCGATGGCACGCAACCTGTAGCCGGCTTGCAACAGCGCGTTGCGAAACGGAAAATGGCCTGTGTTTCCCCACCACATTGTGACCGAAAGGGCAGTTTCCTTATCGCTGGCTGTATATGCAACTTGAATGAATTTAGATTCGGCAAAGCGTGTTTTATCGGTCCGGGGCTGGCTGCGCCGTTTGCCCGACGGGTTTCGGCAAGAGTTCCTGCAGGGCGCGCGGCTGCGGCGTTTCCAATCGGGCGAGATCGTGTTTCACGTCGCCGACCCCGCAACCGAGTTCGTCGGCCTCGCCGACGGCCTGCTCGAGGACCATATCGACCCGGGCACGGGGACGCCGAGGCTGTCGTTCATCGGGCATCCGGGCTGGTGGATTGGCGGCGTCGGCCTTGCAGATGGATCGTGGCGGCGCGCCACGGTCGTGGCGCGAACGCCAGCGGTGGTGCTCGGCGTGCCGCGCGGGCATGTCGAGGCGATGGCGCGCGCGGACGGCTCCGTCTGGAAGCATCTCGCGGGCAATATCTCGGCGCATTACGACCGCCTGTCGATGCTGCTGCTGGCCAGCACCCATCCCGATCCGGTAATGCGGATTCTGCTGACGCTGAGCCGCCTTCACCGTTTCAACGACGGCGCCGTGCACTTCCCGGTGACGCAGTCGGAACTGGCCGAGATGGCCAGCCTGTCGCGCAACACCGCGAACCGCGCGCTGCGCCGGCTCGTCTCCGGCGGGGTCGTCGAGGCCGGCTATGGCTGGCTCAGGATCGCCGATCCCGGCGCGCTCGATCACGCGTTGGCGGGGATCAGTGGGCCGCATGCCCAGACGGTGCGGCGCGCGGTCGAGGTCGGCTAACCCGACAGGCCGCGCTCAATGCGCTGCCCGCGGCGGATCGGCGCGGGGGCGGCGGGGCCTTGCAGGGTTTTGCTTGAGACCGGCGCCGTCATCGGAGATAGTCGGGCGCCGCATCCCTGTGCGATGCGGCCTGAAGAACTCCAACGGACGATCTGGGAGGATACCGATGAGATTCCTGACTGCCGCCGCCGCGGCCGCGGCGCTGTCGCTGACCGCCGGCGCCGCGAGCGCCGCCTGCGACGATGGCGAGACCGTCATCAAGTTCAGCCACGTCACCAACACCGACAAGCACCCCAAGGGCATCGCCGCCTCGCTGTTGATGGAGCGGGTGAACGAGGAGATGGACGGCAAGGCCTGCATGGAGGTCTACCCCAACTCCACGCTCTATAACGACGACCAGGTGCTCGAGGCGATGCTGAACGGCGACGTTCATCTCGCCGCGCCGTCGCTGTCGAAATTCGAGAAATACACCAAGGTCTTCCGCATCTTCGACCTGCCGTTCATGTTCAAGAACATCGAGGCGGTCGATGCGTTCCAGGCCTCGGAAATCGGCCAGTCGATGAAGGAATCGATGATGCGCCGCGGCCTTCTGGGCCTGCAGTTCTGGCATAACGGGATGAAGCAGTTCTCGGCCAACAGGCCGCTGCTGGACCCCTCGGATGCCGAGGGGCTGAAGTTCCGCGTCCAGACCTCAGACGTGCTGGTCGCGCAGATGGAGGCACTGGGCGCCAGCCCGCAGCCGATGGCCTTCTCCGAGGTCTACGGCGCGCTGCAGACCGGCGTCGTCGACGGGCAGGAGAACACCTGGTCGAACATCTACGGCCAGAAGTTCTTCGAGGTGCAGGACGGCATCACCGAAACCAACCACGGCATCATCGACTACCTCGTGGTGACGTCCGTGGAATGGTGGGACGGGCTTGACGCCGAGGTGCGCGACCAGCTCGCCACGATCCTGCAGGAAGTGACCGAGACCCGGAACGCCGAATCCTACAACGTCAACCAGCAGGCCAAGCAGGCGATCATCGACGCGGGGTCGGAAGTGCGCCAGCTCAATCCCGAACAGCGCCAGGCCTGGGTCGACACCATGAAGCCGGTCTGGGAGCAGTTCGAGGGCGATGTGGGCGCCGAGAATATCGAGGCCGCGCAAGCGATCAACGCCGGGCTCTGAGCCCAGGTGGACCGACTGTGGGCGGCGGCCGGGCGCCGCCGTCCGCGCAGGGGGAACATCCGACAGATCGGGAGGCCAGCGGGGATGAGTTCATCTTACCGGCCGAAGACCGCGCTGGGCCGCGCGGTGCATGCCTTCGAGGAGACGGTGATTGCCGCGCTGCTCGGGCTCATGGCGCTGGTCACCTTCACCAACGTGGTGTTGCGTTACGGGTTCAACACCGGGCTGATCTGGGGGCTGGAACTGACGCTGGCGCTCTTCGCCTGGTTGGTGCTGTTCGGCATCGCCTACGGGTTCAAGATCACCATGCATCTGGGCGTGGATGCGGTGCTGAACATGGTCTCGCGCGGCACGCGCCGGGTGCTGTCCCTGGTGGCGCTTGGGGTCTGCCTCGCCTATGCGCTGTTGCTGATGAAGGGCGCTTATGACTACTGGGCGCCCTATGCGAATCTTGCGCCGACCACGGGGCGCTGGTTCCCCACGGGCTTCGAGGAGATGAAGCCCTGGGACTTCCGCGGCTACACCCCCACGGAGCGGATCCCGATGCCCGAAATCCTGCGCGCCCCCGTCGAATTCCTGTTCCTGCCCGAAGGCGAGGAACCCTACGAGAAGCTGCCCGTGGCGGTGCCCTACACGATGATTCCCGTCGCCGCCGCGCTTATCCTGTTCCGCCTGCTGGAGGCGGGCTGGCGGATCGTCACCGGCCGCCAGGAATGGCTGATCGCCAGCCACGAGGCCGAAGACGCGGTCGCCGAGGCCGAGGCCGCGATCCGGAAGGACGGTTGATCGATGGAGGTCGTTCTTCTTTTCGCGCTCGTGATCGGCTTCCTGCTGATCGGTGTGCCCATCGCCGTGTCGCTGGGCCTCGCCTCGATGATCTTCCTGCTGGCGTTTTCGGACACTTCGCTCGCCTCGATCGCGCAGTCGATGTATCAGGCGATGGCCGGCCATTACACGCTGCTGGCAATCCCGTTCTTCATCCTCGCCTCGAGCTTCATGTCCACGGGCGGCGTAGCCCGCCGGATCATCCGGTTCTCCATCGCCTGCGTGGGGCACCTGCGCGGCGGGCTCGCCATCGCGGGCGTCTTCGCCTGCATGCTGTTCGCGGCCCTGTCGGGCTCGTCGCCCGCCACCGTGGTCGCCATCGGCTCCATCGTCATCGCCGCGATGCGCAAGGTCGGCTATACCCGCGATTTCGCCGCGGGCGTGATCTGCAACGCCGGCACGCTGGGCATCCTGATCCCGCCCTCCATCGTGATGGTCGTCTATGCCTCGGCAACCGACGTCTCGGTGGGGCGGATGTTCCTGGCCGGCGTCATCCCCGGGCTTCTCGCGGGCCTGATGCTGATGGTGTCGATCTACGTGATCGCCACGATCCGCAACATGCCCAAGGGCGACTGGCAGGGCTGGGGGGAAATCGCCGCGAGTTTCCGGGATGCGTTCTGGGGCCTGATGCTGATCGGCATCATCATGGGCGGCATCTACGGCATCCCCGGCGTGACGGGGGCGATCTTCACCCCCACCGAGGCGGCGGCGGTGGCCTCGGTCTACGCCTTCGTGATCGCGGTGTTCGTCTACCGCGACATGGGGCCGCTGAAGCCGCGCGAGGAAGGCGGCGCGCCCGTTTCGCTGTTGCGCAAGCCGCAGGCGCTGGTCACGGGCTTCGTGCACCGCGACACGCGGACCACGCTGCTCGAGGCGGGCAAGCTGACGATCATGCTGATGTTCATCATCGCCAACGCCCTGATCCTCAAGCATGTGCTGACCGACGAGCAGATCCCGCAGATGATCGCGGGCGCGATGCTGGAGGCGGGCTTCGGCAAGATCATGTTCCTGGTGATGGTGAACGTGATCCTGCTGATCGGCGGCCAGTTCATGGAGCCCTCGGGGCTGATCGTGATCGTCGCGCCGCTGGTCTTTCCCATCGCGATCGAACTGGGCGTGGACCCGATCCATCTGGGCATCATCATGGTCGTGAACATGGAGATCGGGATGATCACGCCGCCTGTGGGGCTGAACCTCTTCGTCACCTCGGGCGTGGCTGGAATGCCGATGATGCGGGTGGTGAAGGCCGCGCTGCCCTTCCTGGCCGTGCTCTTCGTTTTCCTGATCCTGGTGACCTACGTGCCCTGGCTCTCGACCTGGCTACCGACCAGCGTGATGGGGCCGGAGATCATCACCAACTGATCCGGCGGCGCGCCGGCCCGGGCGGGCCGGCGCAAGAGATACGTTCGGGCCGCTGGCGCGGCCATCCCCGCCGCTGGCCGCGCGCATTACCGGATCGTGAGGCGGAGGGTGAACTGTTCCCATGCGGGCGCGTAGAACAGTTGCACCACGTCGACCCTGTAGGTTGTCGGCGCGGTGCGGAAACTGAAATCGTCCTGGCAGTCGACGACGCCCGGGATCGCGAAGCAGGTGTTCTCGCTGCCGAAGAGTTCCAGCCGCGCGGTCTGGCCCGCACCGGAGCCGAAGGTGAAGCACAGCGGCGCGCCATCGGTCACGCGGCCCGCGACCTCGCCGGAATAGGCGCCGGGGGCGAACCGGATTTCCATGCAGCCCTGGGCCTGCGCGGTGCTGCCGGCCGTCGCGGCGACGAGCGCCGCGGCGCGTATGCGTTTCATGATCGTGCTCCCTCGGCAGTGAGCTTGAACCGCATGATACGCGCGCCGGTGGTCCGCGATCAATCGCGCCCGCCCGGGGCCGGGCTCCCGCATCGGTCAGCCGCAGGCGCCGTTCCCGGCGGTCGCCAGCGCCCGGCTCGCCCGCCAACCATGCAGGCACAGGGATCGGTTGCGGACCTCTTGGGCGACGGCACCGGGCGGATCGTCCCGCATCGCCGCCGGACTCGTGATACGTTGATACCCATATGAATGGCTGGATGGGGCGACTCCGCCCCCTCCGGCGCAGCAGGGAGATTTCGGATGCCTTGTGTCGACGGCGTCGTGTCGCCGGTGCCGGACGGGAAGAAATCGGCGTGTCTCGACCACGCCGCGGCGGCATGGCCGCTGTTTCGCGCATTCGGCGCGCTTGCGATGTTGGACTGCTGGGGTGACGAGGTGCCCGAGAGCGAGGTGACCTCCTTCCCGATGGCGGTGAAGACCGAGCCGGGCGACAAGGTGGTGTTGTCCTGGACTGCCTGGCCCGACAAGGCGACGCGCGACGCGGGCTGGGCAAAGACGATGGAGGACCCGCGCATGGCCGAGGTCGGGGTGGCGATGCCCTTCGGCGGCAAGCGCATGATCCTTGGCGGGTTCGCCCCCATGCTGGCCGTGGGCACGATGCCGGCAGGGGAGGGCTGAGGCGGCGCCCCGTCTGCCCGATCAGGCGGCGGGGGCGGCCTCAAGCGCGGCGATGACCGCCGAGAAGTCCGTGGCCGCCAGCGAGGCACCGCCCACCAGCGCGCCGTCCACGTTGGAGGTGGCGAAGATCTCGCCCGCGTTGTCGGGCTTGACCGACCCGCCGTAAAGCAGCCGGATCGCCTCGCCCGCGTCGCCGAAGCGGCCGACCAGTTCCGCCCGCATGACGTCGTGTACCTCTGCGATCTGGTCGAGTGTGGGCACGCGGCCGGTGCCGATGGCCCAGACCGGTTCATAGGCGACCACGAGCGTCGCGCCGGTCACGCCCGCATCGGGCAGCGAGCCGGCAAGCTGGCGCCCGACGACGGGGAGGGTTTCGCCGGCATCGCGCTGCGCTTCGGTTTCGCCAAGGCACACCACCGCGACGAGACCCTCGGCCAGCGCGGCCTGCGCCTTGGCGCGCACGGTGTCGTCGGTTTCGCCATGGTCGGTGCGGCGTTCGGAATGGCCGAGGATGACGTGGGTGGCGCCCGCGTCCGTCAGCATCGCCGCCGAAATGTCGCCGGTATGGGCGCCCGCGGCCGCGGCGTGGCAATCCTGGCCGCCGACCGCGATGGCCGAGCCCGCCGCGGCCCGCACCATCCGGTCGATCAGCGTCGCGGGGGGGCAGAGCAGAAGGTCGACGGACGGGGCGGGATGGGCCTCGGCGACGGCCCTGACCTCGTCAAGCGAGGCCGCCGTTCCGTTCATCTTCCAGTTTCCGGCTGCCAGTTTCCGCCGCATGCGCTCTCTCCCTTGGCTGCTGTCGGGAGATGTCCTAGGGCATTTGCGGTCCGAGCGGAACGGCCCTTTTCCGCGCAGCCCGGCGTCAGGCGCCGTCGGTCTCGTCCATCTCGCGGAACTTGATCGATTCGCCGCAGCCGCAGGCCTCGGTGACATTCGGGTTGCGGAACTTGAAGCCGGACTCCAGCAGGCCGACCTCGTAGTCGATCTCGGTGCCGAAGAGGAACATCTGCGCCATCGGCGCGATCGCAACGCGGGCGCCGTCCTGCTCGACCACCTCGTCATTGGGGTCGATCTCGGCGACGTACTCCATGGTGTATTCCATTCCCGCGCAGCCGCCCTTCTTGACGCCTATGCGAAGACCGGCCGCGTTGTCGCGCGCCATCAGCTTGGCGACCTGCGCCACTGCGGCGGGCGTGAGCGTGACCGCCTGTTTGCCGGGGATGCCGAACATCGAATGCGCCTCCTGTTCCCGAGTCAGAGAGTAGGGATTCAACGGGGCGCACTCAAGGGGCGCCCGCGCGGGACGGCACGGCGCCGCCTCGCGCGGGATGCTCAAAGGCCCATGCAGTTGGCGTAGAAGGTCACCGTGGCCGGCCAGTCGGAGAACACGCCGACCACGCCCACGTCCCGGGCCAGCGCGTCGAGCAGTTCGTAATACACGCCGTCATTGTCGGTCACGCTTTCGATCGACTGGAAGTACCAGCCGCCGCCCGAGGCCAGCGGGCCCGAGCGCTCCAGCGTCCAGGTGACGATGTTCAGCCCGGCTGCCCGGGCCTCTTTGGCAAGCTCGGAGGGCACGATCTCGCCGTTCTCGGCGGTGACCAGCATCCACATCGGCGGCGCGATGTAGTTCACCCCCATACCCTTCAGCTCTTCCATGCTGTTGGGCCAGGTCGCCGGGTCCATCGCGTCGTAGTCCTCGATGTCGTACTCGTCCATCAGGTAGACGGCCTGGGCGCCGAAGGCGGGCTCGTTCGCGATCCAGTAAAGCACGTCGTCGAGGTTGAACGACTGGGCCCAGACATCTTCGGGCGGGATGCCGGCCGCCTTGTATTCGTCGATCAGTTTCTGCGCGTAGTCCTCGCGGGTGAAGCCGTCGAACGGCATCTCGACCGCGGGCGCCTTCAGCTCCGGCGTGAACTTGGCGCCAAGCGCCTTGAACAGCCGGATCGCCTCCGCATGCGTCATCAGTTGCGCGCCGTTGGTGTAGAGGTCGGTGCGGAAACCGGCGATCCCGCCCTGGTACGCCTCGGGCGTGGTGGCGCTGCCGTCGGCGGCGTCCATCTTGGGCTGGAGCGTCCTGAACTCCTCGAGCGTCAACTCGGAGGTGCGGCACTCGGCCGTGGCGGGGGCGCCGCCGCCGGCCGGGGTGAAGGCGGTCACGCAGCGGTCGGCAAGATCGGTCAGCAGGATGTTCGTGGTGGTGTGCAGGTCGTTCTGGGCGTGCCGGCAGACCAGTTCCTTGTCGCGCGTGAAGGTGACGTCGCATTCCAGGATGCCGGCGCCCATCCGCGCCGCGGCCATGTTCGATTCCACCGTGTGCTCGGGAAACATCAGCGGCGCCCCGCGATGGCCGATCGAGAAGTCGGTGCGCTCGGGTGTCTGCCCGATGCACGCGGCCAACGTTTCCTTGAGCGGGCCGTCCTCCATCTTGTCTACGAGGTAATAGGGGCGTGGGCCGTAATCGAGCGCGATCTCGGCATGCCCGGTCAGGGCGGTCGCGGCCAGAACGGAGGCGGCGACGGTCAGGCGGTGCAGGATCATGGGCCTCTCCGTTTCGTTTCGCGAGCAACGGAGACGATGTGACCGCGTCGCGTGACAGCGACGCGACGGTGCCGTGACCCCTACATGAACCCCAGTTCCAGCCGCGCCTCGTCGGACATCATGTCCATGCCCCAGGGCGGATCCCAGGTGATCTCGACATCGACCTGCTTGACGCCGGGCAGCGGCTCGACGGCCTCGGCGACCCAGCCGGGCATCTCGCCGGCCACCGGACAGCCGGGCGCGGTCAGCGTCATGGTGATCGCCACCGCGTTCTCGGCGTCGATGTCGATCGTGTAGATCAGGCCGAGATCGTAGATATTGACCGGAATTTCAGGGTCGTAGACCGAACGGCAGGCATCGACCACCTGTTGGTAAAGCGGGTGGTCCGTGGAGGAGGGACGGATCAGCGGGGCGCCCTCGAACTTTTCCTGAGTGTGTGTCATGGCCCTTCCCGAAAGTCTTACAAAAGATATAAGGAATGGCGGCGGCCGCGTCCAGACCCCGTTTGCCCCGCCCGTCTTGCCGAGCGTCCCGCCGCAGGCTACGCACGGGGGAGTGGGACGATACGGGGAAGGTGAGATGCGCAGGGAACTGTCGATCGAGGAGGCGCGGGCGCTTCTGGAGGGCGAGGAGCAGGAGATGAGCGTCGTGATCTCCGACCCGAGCCTGCCCGACAACCCGATGATCTATGTCAGCGAGGAGTTCGAGCGGCAGACCGGTTATACCGCCGACGAGGCGGTCGGGCGCAACTGCCGCTTTCTCCAGGGGCCGGACACCGACCCCCACGCGGTCGAGGCGATCCGCCATGCCCTGCGGGCGCAGACCCCGTTCAGCATCGACCTGCTGAACTACCGCAAGGACGGCAGCCCGTTCGTCAATCGGCTGCGCATCCGACCGATTTTCGACGACCAGGGCCGCCTGATGTATTTCGCGGGCGCCCAGAACCCGATCTGAACGCGCCGCCTTAGCTGTCGGCCAGGCTGTCGGCCATCTCGTGGTTGCGGTCGCGGTGGCCGGCCTCGTCGGCGCGCACCGCGACGATCACCTCCCGCAGCCGGGCGTCCGGGGCGAGATTCCAGTAGTCGATGGCCAGTTGCGGGGCCGGGACGTTCTCGGCCTCGCCGGCATCGACCTGGGCGAGGTACTGGGTGTAGCTGATCACCGCCTCTTCCTCGAGATAGCCGACGACCCGGTGCGCGATGCGCGGAAAGAAGAGGTAGAGGAAGAAATACGCGTTGAAGAACAGCCCCTGGCCGACGAGGATGATTCCCCGTTCCAGCGCCGAGGGCCGGGCGATCTTGATGAAGGTCATCAGGTGCATCCGCTCGTTCTCGGCCTCGTCCAGAAGCTCGCGAATCCAGCCCTGGTCGTCGCGGATGTGGCGGATCGCCTTGAGGTGCTGGAGCATCCCGCCGACCATGCCGGGCACCGCGGCGACGGTTTCCAGCACGACGGCGCGGTGGCCGTAGCGCTTGGTGAAGAAGGCGTCCGCAAAGATGCGCATGAACTTCACCAGCCGCAGCGCCACGCGGTCGCCGAGATCGGAGGGCGGCTTGTGCATCTCGATGTCGGGGGTGAGGGGATCGGAATGGTCGAACATGATGCGTCTCCAGTTTCCCGAAGAGCTATGCCGCCGTTGCACAGGTCAACACGCCTGCGACAGCTTGGCCGCAGCCGCACACGGAGCTGTGATGGCAGCGTGAGGTGCCGGGGAAAGGGCGGCGCCGGGCCGGCCGCCCCCGCGTCGACGGCCGGATCAGGCGCGGTCCCGCCAGGACGAATAGAGCACCGCGGTCGCGATCAGGATGCCCATGACGCCCAGAATGCTCAGGACCTCGCCGAGCCAGCCGAGCAGGGGCCAGTCGGGCAGCACGAGCCCGATCAGGACAAGCACGAGCCCGCCGGCGCCGAGCACGGTGAAGTCGCGGACCATGGCCTCGCGGTTTTGCCAGTTGCGGCCGAGCAGCAGCCGCAGCAGGGGCGAGCCCTCCGTCAGGCCGCGCCGCTCGAACGAGGAGGGGCCCGTGGCGGCCAGGGTCGACCGGGGCCGGCGGGGCTGCGGCGGGACGGTGGGCTCCGGGCCCGTGTCGCGCGATTCGCGGCGCACTAGGCGCGCGAGCCGCGCCGCCCAGTGCCGCACCGTCCCGGGGTGGCGCAGCGCGCTGACCGACAATGCCGCCACCGCGACCGCGACGATGGCGAGCAGGGGCACCGCCGGCCCGATCAGCAGCCCGGACAGCACCAGCAAATAGGCCGCCAGCGCAAAGAGGGCGATACGGCCTCCGCGTCCGAAGAATTCAGGTCCGGGCGACATCCTGCATATCCCCTGTCTGTTGCCGAGATTTCGCTTCGATATGTTGTTCGCGTCCGCGGGATGCGAGCGGCAGGTTGACGCGCCCGCGTGGCGTCGGCGGGGGGCTCAGCCGGGTTGTGTGCCGCGCGCGGGCGGAACCGTCAGAACATCGATGTCCGCGCCGCGCAACACCTGCCGCGCGACGCTGCCGAGGACGAGGGCTTCCAGGCCGCTGCGGCCATGGCTGCCCAGCACGATCAGGTCGGCCTCCGTCTCGGCCGCGGCGGCGAGGATCTGGTCGGGCGGGGTGGTTTCCTGCGGCCGCGGAACCTCGGTCAACGGGACATGCGGAAACGCCCCCAGGAACGAGGAAAGCGCCCGCGCTGCCGCCTCGCCGGTTTCCGCAAGGTGCGTTTCGTGCCCGTCCGACGGCATGGCGTGGACGCGCATCATGCGGGCCTCGGCGGTGTCGAAGACATAGAGGGCGGAGGCGCGCGCCGCCGGCGCGAGCCCGAGTTCCGAGAAACGGGTGATTGCCGCGCGCGACCCTTCCGAAAGGTCGGTCGCCAGCAGGGCATGCCGGTACGGGCCCACGGGCGCCGCATTCGCCATGAGGACCGGACAGCTGACCGAGCGCATCGTCCGTTCCGCCGTCGTCCCGACGAACACGTCGCGCAGAAGCCGCCGCCGATGGGGGCCGAGCACCAGAAGGTCGGGCGCGATATCCTCCGCCGCCGCGACGATGCCCGCGAAGGGATCGGCCAGCCCCACCCGGGCCGTGCAGGCAATCCCGTCGGACTCGCGGATCGTGGCGGCCTGCTCGCGCAGAAGGTCGGCGGCCACTTCGCGCTCGGCCTCGACGATCCGGGTGGGCTGGTCGTCATCGACCACGTGCACGAGGGCGAGCCCCGCCCCGGTCTGCCGGGCGAGCAGCGTCGCGCGCCGCAGCGCCCGGTCCGACCGCTCGGAGAAATCGGTGGCCACCATCAAGAGTTTCATCCGGCCTCCTTCTCCGGGCGCCAATGCCCGGTAGCTGACTGCATCATATTACGCTATTCTTCGATATACGAGGTCAAATGAAGCCGAAATACGCTGCACATGCCTTTCCAGGACTACAAAACCGTGCGGGACGTCGCCGAACAGTTGAAAGTCAGCGAGGCCACCGTCCGGCGCTGGATCAGGGACGGCGAATTGCGTGCCATCGATATCGGCAAGGGCTGGAGGGTCGGGGCGAACGACCTTGGCGCCTTTCTCAGTGCCCATGAGACGCGGCCGCCCGAGCGGTCCGGCGGGTCGGGACACCGCGCGGGCGCGGCGGGAGGCGACGGCGCCGCCGGGCGGGAGGCCTGATGGACGCGCTGCTCCATTCCCCGTTCGGAGAGGTCGCGGCGCTTCTCGTCCTGGCGGCGGTGATCGGCTTTTTCGGCCTCATCCTGCGCCAGCCGCTGATCGTCAGTTTCATCGCGGTGGGTCTGGCCGCTGGGCCCTCGGCGCTGGACGTGGTGCGGTCGGACGAACAGATCGACCTGCTGTCGCAACTGGGAATCGCGGTGCTGTTGTTCCTCGTTGGCATCAAGCTGGACGTGAAGCTGATCCGGTCGCTCGGGGGCGTGGCGGTGATGACCGGCCTCGGCCAGGTCGCCTTCACCTCGATCTTCGGCTACCTGATCGGGCTGGCTCTGGGGCTGGACCATGTCACCAGTCTCTACGTGGCGGTGGCGCTGACGTTCTCGTCCACGATCATCATCGTGAAGCTGCTGTCCGACAAGCGCGAGATCGACAGCCTGCACGGGCAGATCGCGCTGGGTTTCCTGATCGTGCAGGACCTCGTGGTGGTGCTGGCGATGATCGTGCTTTCGGCCATCGGGATCGGCACGGGCGACGGCAATGGCGGCGGTTCGATCCTGGCCGTTCTGGCCTCGGGCGTGGCCATGGTGGCGCTGGTGATCGGTTTCGTGCGCTACGTCGCCGACCCGCTGACCGAGCGGCTGGCGCGCGCGCCGGAACTGCTGGTCATCTTCGCCATCGCGCAGGCCGCGATCTTCGCCGCCGTCGGCGATTTCGTCGGCCTCGGCAAGGAGGTGGGCGGGCTGCTGGCCGGAGTCTCGCTGGCCTCGACGCCCTATCGCGAGACCATCGCGGCCCGCCTCGCGCCCCTGCGCGACTTCCTGCTGCTGTTCTTCTTCATCGCGCTCGGCTCGGCGCTCGACCTCTCGCTTCTGGGCGCCCATGTGACGGGTGCGATCGTGTTCTCGCTCTTCGTGCTGATCGGCAACCCGTTGATCGTGCTGGCGATCATGGGGGCACTGGGCTACCGAAAGCGCACCGGCTTCCTCGCGGGCCTGACCGTCGCGCAGATCAGCGAGTTTTCCCTGATCTTCGTCGCGATGGGCGTCTCGCTCGGCCATGTCGCGCCCGACGCGCTGGGGCTGGTGACGATGGTCGGCCTCGTGACCATCGCGGCCTCGACCTACATGATCACCTATTCGCACGAGCTTTACCGCGTGTTCGAACCGGTCCTGGGCGTTTTCGAACGCAAGGGAACGCCACGCGAACCGCACGGTGCCGTCGCGACGGCGAAGGACGGCTATCCGGTGCTGGTCTTCGGCCTGGGCCGGTTCGGCACGGCCATTGCGGTCCGGCTGCAGAAGCAGGGCGTCAAGGTGCTGGGTGTCGATTTCAACCCGCAGGCCGTGCGCCGCGCGCGGGAACTGGGGCTCCGCGCGAAATACGGTGACGGGACCGACGCGGAATTCGTCGCCGACCTGCCGCTGCCGCGGGCCGAGTGGGTCGTCTCGACCGTGCCGATCCATCCGATGGGTCTGAGCCACGAGGACACGCGGCGAACGCTGATCCAGCTGGCCCGCGGAGCGGGGTTCACCGGGCGCATCGCGGTGACCTCGCACAGCGCGAAGGACACCGAGGACCTGTTCGGCGCGGGCGCCGACCTCGTGCTGGAGCCGTTCCAGGATGCCGCAGACCGGGCCGTGGAGCTGATATCGGGCGCGCCCGGGGAAGACCGTACCGACATCCCGGAGATCGGAGGAGAGGAGCCGCAGCCCGCATGACCGACCATTCGCCGGTTCAGGCCGCCGCCTCGGGGAAGGGCGCCGAGGCGGCGCGGGCGAGACCGCATGCCGTGACCGCCGGCGTGGCGCTGGACGCCGTCGGGGGGCGCAGCGACGGGTTGGCCGCCGAGGACGCCGCGCGCCGGCTGGCGGCGCATGGCGCCAACCGCCTGCCCGCGCCGCCCAGGCGCAGCGCGCTCCTGCGCTTCCTCGTGCAGTTCAACAACGTGCTGATCTACGTGTTGATCGGCGCGGCGGCGGTCACGGCCGGGCTGGGGCACTGGGTCGATACCGGGGTGATCCTCGCCGTGGTGATCGTCAACGCGATCATCGGCTTCGTGCAGGAGGGCCGGGCCGAGCAGGCAATGGAGGCGATCCGCGACATGCTGGCGCCGCGCTCGGCGGTGCTGCGCGACGGGCGGCGGCTCAGCGTGGATGCGGCAGACCTGGTGCCCGGCGATCTCGTGCTGGTCGAGGCGGGTGACCGGGTGCCGGCCGACCTGCGCCTCGTCGAGGCGCGCGGGCTGCGCGCCGAGGAGGCCATCCTGACGGGCGAGTCCGTGCCGGTGGACAAGGGCACCGCCCCGGTGGGTGCCGCGGCGGTGCTGGGCGACCGGACGCCGATGCTGTTCTCGGGCACGTTGATTGCCGGCGGCACCGGGCGCGGGGTGGTCGTGGCCACCGGCGCCGACACCCAGATCGGCCGGATCAGCGGGATGCTGGCCGGGGTCGAAAAGCTGACCACCCCGCTCGTCCGCCAGATGGACGTCTTCGCCCGCTGGCTGACGGTGTTCATCCTGCTGGTGGCGGGCAGCCTGCTGGCCTACGGGTATTTCGTCGGACACCTGCCCTTTGCCGAGCTGTTCATGGCGGTCGTGGGCCTGTCGGTTGCGGCGATCCCCGAAGGCCTGCCGGCGGTGTTGACGATCACGCTCGCGGTGGGCGTGCAGGCCATGGCCCGGCGCAACGCCATCGTGCGCCGCCTGCCTGCGATCGAGACGCTTGGCTCGGTCTCGGTGATCTGCTCGGACAAGACCGGCACGCTGACCCGGAACGAGATGATGGCGGCGACCCTCGCGGCGGCCGAGCATGTCTACTCGGTCGGGGGCAGCGGCTATGCCCCCGAGGGCGCGGTGCGCTGGCGCGAGGCCGACGCCCATCCCGACGAGCACGCCGTGCTGATGGAATTCGCACGCGCTGCGGGGCTCTGCAACGATGCGATGCTGCACGCGCACGAGGCCGGCTGGCGCGTCGAGGGCGACCCGATGGAGGGCGCGCTGATGGCGCTGGCGGGCAAGATCACCGGCGAGGGCGCCGAGCCCTTCCGCCAGTGGACGCGCACCGACGCGATTCCGTTCGACGCGGCGCATCGCTACATGGCGGTGCTGCACCACGATCACGCGGGCCGCGCCTGCGTTCACCTCAAGGGCGCGCCGGAAGCGGTGCTGGCGATGTGCGCCGACCAGCGCGCGGCGCATGGCGGGACAGAGCCTCTGGACGTCGACCACTGGCACCGGGCGGTCGACGATCTGGCCGCCGAGGGGCAGCGGGTCATCGCCGTGGCGGTGCGGTCCGTGCCGCAGGATCACACCGTGCTGAACGTGGCCGACCTGGAGGGGCGGCTGACGCTGGTCGGGCTGATCGGCCTGATCGACCCGCCGCGGGCGGAGGCGATCGACGCCGTGGCCGAGTGCCACGCCGCCGGTATCCGGGTGAAGATGATCACCGGCGACCACGCCGCCACCGCGCGCGCCATCGCCGCGCGCATCGGCCTGATGAACCACGACCGCGTCCTGACCGGCGCTGACCTCGAGGCGATGGACGACGCCGCGCTGGCCGAGGCCGCCGTCGGAACCGACATCTTCGCGCGCACGTCCCCCGCCCACAAGCTGCGGCTTGTCACCGCCCTGCAATCGCGCGGGCTTACTGTCGCGATGACCGGCGACGGGGTGAACGACGCGCCCGCGCTGAAGCGTGCCGATGCCGGGATCGCGATGGGCCGGAAGGGCAGCGAGGCCGCCAAGGAGGCCGCCGAACTGGTGCTGGCCGACGACAACTTCGCCTCGATCGCGGCCGCCGTGCGCGAGGGGCGCACGGTCTACGACAACATCAAGAAGGTCATCAGCTGGACCCTGCCCACCAACGCGGGCGAGGCGATGCCGATCATCATCGCGCTGTTCCTCGGCATGGCCCTGCCGATCACGGCGGTGCAGATCCTCTGGGTCAATCTGATCGCCACGGTCACGCTCGGCCTCGCGCTGGCCTTCGAGCCGTCCGAACCCGGCACCATGCGCCGCCCGCCGCGGCGACGGGGCGAGGCGTTGCTGACCGGGGAACTGGTCTGGCACGTGGCGCTGGTCTCGCTGCTGTTCTCGGCCGCGGTCTTCGGCATCTACACCTACGCGCTGGACAAGGGGCATTCGCAGCAGCTGGCGCAGACCATGGCGATGAACATGATCGTGGTGCTGGAGATCTTCCACCTGTTCTTCATCCGCAACATCCACGGCACCTCGCTGACCTGGGCCGCGGCCAGGGCCACGCGGGTCGTCTGGGCCTGTATCGTGGCGGTGACCGGGGCGCAGTTCGCCGTCACCTACCTGCCGCCGCTTCAGGCCGTCTTCGGAACGGCAAACGTTCCGGTCGTCGACGGGATGCTCATCGTGGCCATCGGCGTGGCGTTCTTCGCCCTGATCGAGACCGAGAAACAGATGCGGCTCGCCTTCGGAACCGGAGGCAAGGCGCAGGGCTGACCCGCCGGCGCGGTCGCGAGCCTGCTGCGGACCGGCGACGGCACCCGGGATCGTGGGCCCGGCGCCCGCTGGGCGGTCGATCCGCGCCGAGCCTGAAGCTCTGTGCCGAAAATGACGGCGAAACCGCCGCGAACGTGTTCTGTTTTGCCGAGGAGGCGCTGAACGGCGCGCGCGAACGCGATGTCATCACCGATTTCTAGGTCGGCGTCGACGCGATCGCGCTTGCGCCGGGCGTCGCGGTGGCGTCGATCCGCGAGGCGGGCGGCAGGTGGCGATCCAACTCCACGACGATCCGCTGGCGGGCCGGTCGCGACCTTGCGACCTGTGCGCCGCGACCTGGCGGCGTGGTAGGGTGGTTCCGGTATCGACCGCGTCCCGAGCGAGCGCCCATGACCGACCCCTGCCAGGACGGCGTCATCGCGTTCCTGTCCGATCCGGCCACCCACGGCGTGGCGGGGCCGGTCGAGGTGATCGAGACCCACATCTCGGTCGTCTTCCTTGCGGGCGCACGGGCCTACAAGCTGAAGCGCGCGGTCAAGCTGCCCTATACCGACGGCTCCACGCCCCGCTTGCGCCTCGCCACGTGCGAGAAGGAACTGGCGCTGAACCGTCCCGGCGCGCCGGACCTCTATCTCGGCGTCCGCCGGATCACGCGATGCGCTGGCGGTCTGGTCTTCGACGGCGACGGGCCGCTGGTCGATGCCGTGGTCGAGATGGTGCGCTTCGACCAGGCGGCCCTGTTCGACCGGCTCGCCGAGCGGAACGCCCTTGGCCCCGAGTTGCTGGACGATCTCGCGGGCCGGGTCGCGGCGTTCCACGCGCAGGCCCCGGTGGTTCACTCCGGCGGCGGGGCGCGGAACATCGCCGGTGTGCTCGACATCAACCGTGCCGGTTTCGCCACCAGCGACGTCTTCGCGCGTGCCGAGATCGATGCGCTGGATACCCGCTTTCGCCGCCGGCTCGCGCGGCTTGCGGCCCGGCTCGACGCGCGTGAGGCCGCGGGGCTCGTGCGGCGCTGCCATGGCGACCTGCACCTGCGAAACATCTGCCTGTTCGGGGGGCGGCCCACGCTGTTCGACTGCATCGAGTTCAACGACCGGCTCGCCACCGTCGACGTGCTCTACGACCTCGCCTTCCTGCTGATGGATCTCTGGCACCGCGGCCTGCCCGGGCGCGCGAACCGCGTCGCCAACCGCTATTTCGACGCGGCCGCGACGGATGCGGGGTTCGACCTGCTGCCCTTCTTCATGGCGCTGCGCGCCGCGGTGCGCGCGCATGTGACCGCGACGGCCGCGATGGAGGCGGGCGGCGGCGCCGCGGCGCAGGCGGCCGCCGCGCGCCGCTATTTCGCCCTGGCGAACCGGCTTCTGTCGGGCGGCGCGGCGCGCGTGGTTGCGCTGGGCGGGCTCTCGGGCAGCGGCAAGACCACGCTCGCCGAGGCGCTCGCGCCAGAGCTCGGGCGGCCGCCCGGGGCGCGCCTCGTCGAAAGCGACCGCATGCGCAAGGGGCTTTTCGGTATCCCGGTCGACCGTCGCCTGCCCGAAAGCGCCTATCGCCCCGAGGTGTCCGAGGCGGTCTATGCGCGGCTTGTCTCGCGGGCGCGCGCGCTCGCCGGCGCCGGCGTCAGCGTCGTGCTTGCCGCGGTCTACGACCGGCCGGAGCGTCGAGCGGCGCTGGTGACGGGACTGGCCGGCCGGGACCTCGCGGCGATCTGGCTCACCGCGCCGCCGGAGACGCTGCGCAGCCGCGTCCAAGGCCGGGCGCCCGGCGCCTCGGATGCGACACCGGAGGTGCTGGAGGCGCAGCTCGGCCGCGCCGCGCCGCCTGCGGCCTGGACCCGCGTGTCGAGCGAGGGCGGCCTCGACGAGACCCTGGCGCGCCTGCGCGCGGCCCTGGAGGCGTAGGCGAAAGCGGCCAGCGGGGCAGGGGACTCTCCAAGACCGGCGCGGGACGGAACGCGACGGTGCCGCGGGCCGCGTGCAAACCGAACGTTTCGCGCAGGCCCCCATTCCCGTGCCGGGCGCGCGTCGTGAAGGGGGGCTTTCGGCGATCACCATCCGCGCCGCGCGCGGCGCTTGTCTGTTACCGGGCACCCCCTTTTGCAGGGGCGCCGAAACGGCGCGGAGGCGCGGTGCGAAAAGCGTTTACGGCGTTCTATATTTCGGATATTCGAGAAATATGGAAGAGATGATTCCCTCCCGTCTGGCCACCCTGGGCCACCCGCACCGTCTGGCGATCTTCCGCCTGTTGGTGCGGCGCTATCCCGACCGCGTGGCGGCGGGCGAGATCGGCGTGGCGCTGGGGCTGAAGCCGTCGACGCTGTCGGCCTATCTCGCGGCGCTGATGCGGGCGCGGCTGGTGACCCAGACGCGGGAGGGCACGTCTCTGCGCTACGCGATCGACATGACAGAGGTGCGACGCACCTTCGACTACCTGCTTCTCGACTGCTGTCGCGGGCGGCCGGATCTCTGCGTGCCCGTTTCCTTCCCCTCGCTTACAGGACCCCTCCAGATGCCCGACCGAAAATACAACGTGCTCTTCATCTGCACCGGCAACTCGGCGCGCTCGATCTTCGCCGAGTCGATCCTTCGGAAGGAGGCCGGCGACCGCTTCAACGCCCATTCCGCCGGGACGAAGCCCTATTCCGAGCTCAACCCCTTCGCCGTGCAGGTGTTGCGCGACAAGGGCCACGACATCTCGGTGCTGCGGGCCAAGCACGTCTCCGAGTTCCAGGGGCCGGACGCGGCGAAGATGGATTTCGTCTTCACGGTCTGCGACCAGGCCGCGAACGAGGACTGCCCCGCCTGGGAAGGCCAGCCGGTCACCGCCCATTGGGGCATGCCCGACCCCGTCAGGGCCGAGGGCACGGACGCGCAGAAAGGCCTGGCGTTCCAGCACGCCTATGGCGCACTGCGGAACCGCATCCACGCCTTCGCGGCGCTGCATCTAGAAACGCTCGACCGTATGGCGCTGCAAAAGGCGGTGGACGAGATCGGCCGCGACGCCGCCGAGGTGCGGTCTTGACCGTCTACGCGCTGAACGGCCTCGGCCGGATCGGAAAGCTGGCGCTGCGCCCCCTGCTGCAGCGCGGCGCCGAGATTGCCTGGATCAACGACGCGGTGGGCGACCCGGAGATGCACGCCCACCTCCTGGAATTCGACACGGTGCACGGGCGCTGGGACGCGGCGTTCGCCCATGACGGCGACAGCCTGACGGTCAACGGCACCCGGCTGCCCTTCGTGGGTGCGTCGCGGATCGAGGATCTGCCGCTCGACGGCGTGGACGTGGTCATCGACTGCACCGGCGTCTTCAAGTCCGAGGCCAGGCTCGCCCCCTATTTCGACGCCGGTGTGCGCAAGGTCGTGGTCTCGGCCCCGGTGAAGGACGGGGACGCGGCCAACATCGTCTATGGCGTGAACCACGCCAGCTACGATGCGGACCGGCACCGGATCGTGACGGCGGCCAGTTGCACCACCAATTGCCTCGCCCCCGTGGTCAAGGTGATCCACGAAACCTTCGGCATCCGCCACGGCGTCATCACCACGATCCACGACGTGACCAACACCCAGACCATCGTGGACCGCCCGGCCAAGGATTTGCGCCGGGCGCGCTCGGCGCTCAATTCGCTGATCCCCACCACCACGGGCAGCGCCACGGCGATCACGCTGATCTATCCCGAACTCGAGGGCCGGCTGAACGGCCACGCGGTGCGGGTGCCGCTGCTCAACGCCTCGCTGACCGACTGCGTCTTCGAGGTGGAGCGGACGACCACCGCCGACGAGGTGAACCGCTTCCTGAAAACCGCCTCGGACGGACCGCTCAAGGGCATCCTCGGCTACGAGGACCGGCCCCTGGTCTCGGCCGATTACGTGAACGACACGCGGTCCGCCATCGTCGACGCCCCCTCCACCATGGTCGTGGACGGCACCCAGGTGAAGGTCTTCGCCTGGTACGACAACGAGATGGGCTATGCGCACCGGCTGGCGGACGTCGCGCTGATGGTGGGGGCCGCGCTGTGAGCGACGACAACGCCTTCCGCGTGCGCCAGATCCTCGCCGAGGTCCGGCGCCTTGCGGTCGAATACAAGGCCCTGACGGGCAAGCCCCTCGGCGTCACGGGCGAGGTGGCGGAGCATCTCGCGGCCGAGATCCTCGGGCTGGACCTCGCCGATGCGCGGAGCCCGGGCTTCGACGCGATCCGCACCCGCGACGGGCGCAGGGAGCGTATCCAGATCAAGGGGCGGGTGATCCCGCGGCGCAACGGGGCAAGCCAGCGCGTCGGCACCATCAAGCGGGACGCGGAGTGCGATGCGGTCGTCCTGGTGCTGATGGACCCGGACACGTTCGATGCGCTGGAGATCTGGGAAGCCGACATGGACGCCGTTCGACAGCGGCTTGCGCAGCCGGGATCGAAGGCCCGCGCCCGGGGCTCGCTCGGGGTGTCGGAATTCAGGGCGCTGGCCGAGAGGATCTATCCATGACCCGGCGCCCCGACGGCCTGTCGGCCTATATCGCCGTGACCGCCGCCTACTGGGCCTTCATGCTGACCGACGGCGCGCTCAGGATGCTGGTGCTGCTGCACTTTCACACGCTGGGTTTCACGCCGGTCCAGTTGGCCTATCTCTTCGTGCTCTACGAGATCGCGGGGATGGTGACGAACCTCTCGGCGGGCTGGCTGGCCGCGCGGTTCGGGCTGACCTCGACCCTGTATGCCGGGCTGGGCCTGCAGGTCATGGCCCTGATCGCGCTGGCGCAGCTCGATCCGGGCTGGGCACTGGGGCTTTCCGTGGCCTACGTCATGGTCGTGCAGGGCGCGAGCGGGGTGGCGAAGGACCTGGCCAAGATGTCGTCGAAATCCGCGGTCAAGCTGCTGGCGCCGACCGAGGGCGACGGCCTCTTCCGCTGGGTGGCGGCGCTGACCGGGTCGAAGAACGCGGTGAAGGGGCTGGGCTTCCTGTTGGGGGCGGCGCTTCTGGCCGGGGTCGGCTTTACCTGGGCGGTGCTGGGGATGGCCGCGGTGCTGGCGGCGATCCTGGTGGCCGTCCTGATCGCCATGCCGCCGGGTCTGCCGAAGGGGCGCAAGGGGGCCAAGTTCACGGAGGTCTTCTCGAAATCGGCGAATGTCAACTGGCTGTCGGCGGCGCGGGTGTTCCTGTTCGGCGCCCGCGACGTCTGGTTCGTGGTCGGCATCCCGATCTACTTCTATGCGGTGCTGTCGGACGGCAGCGAAGAGGGCAACCGCGCCGCATTCTTCCTGATCGGAACCTTCATGGCGGTCTGGATCATCCTCTACGGCGCGGTGCAGGCCGCGGCCCCCCGGCTCCTGCGCGCCGGGGCGCGCCCCGAGGCCGCGCTGATCGGCGCGGCCAGGGGATGGGCGCTGGCGCTCTTGGCCGTGCCCGCGGTGCTGACGGGGGCGACCCTGCTTGCCGCGGGGCCGCAGCCCTGGCTGACCGCCACGCTGGTCGGCGGGCTGCTGGTCTTCGGGGGGCTTTTCGCGATCAACTCGTCGCTGCACTCCTACCTGATCCTCGCCTTCACCCGGGCCGAGCGGGTGACCATGGATGTCGGCTTCTACTACATGGCCAATGCCGGCGGCCGGCTCCTCGGCACGGTCCTGTCGGGGCTGACCTACCAGGCCGGCGGCCTGCCGTTGATGCTGGGCACCGCGGCGGCGATGGTCGCGGCCTCCGCGCTGGCCGCCGGGCGCCTGCGCCCGCAAGGCGGGACGGAGGCGCCCGCATGAGCGTCTTCGAAAGGTATCTCACGCTGTGGGTGGCGCTCGCCATGATCGCGGGGATCGCCATCGGCAGCGCGGCCCCCGCGCTGGTCGAGATGATCGCCGCGGCGGAACTGGCGCGCGTCAACCTGGTGGTCGCGGTGCTGATCTGGGCGATGGTCTACCCGATGATGGTGGGCGTTGATCCGGGCAGCCTGAGGGGCGTCCTGAAACAGCCGAAGGGCCTGGCGATCACGCTTGCCGTAAACTGGCTGATCAAGCCCTTCACCATGGCCGCGCTCGGCGTGCTGTTCTTCGAGCATGTCTTCGCCGGCCTCATCGCGCCGGCCGACGCGCAGCAATACATCGCCGGGCTGATCCTGCTGGGCGCGGCCCCCTGCACGGCGATGGTCTTCGTCTGGTCGCACCTGACGCGCGGCGACGAGACCTACACGCTTCTGCAGGTCTCGGTGAACGACGTGGTGATGGTTTTCGCCTTTGCGCCGATCGTGGCCGTGCTCCTTGGCGTCACCGACATCGCCGTGCCGTGGGAGACGCTGATCCTGTCGGTCCTGCTCTTCGTGGCGCTGCCGCTTGCGGCCGGCTTGTGGACCCGCCACAGGCTGCGGACGCCGGCCCGGATCGCGGCGTTCCGAGACCGGGTCAAGCCGTGGTCGATCGTCGGGCTGATCGCGACCGTGACGATCCTCTTCGGCCTGCAAGGCGAGGTGATCCTCGACCGGCCGCTCGTGATCGGCCTGATCGCGGTGCCGATCCTGATCCAGTCCTACGGCATCTTCGCGCTGGCCTATGCGGCGGCCTGGGCGCTGCGCGTGCCGCACCGCATCGCGGCACCCTGCGCCCTGATCGGCACCTCCAACTTCTTCGAACTGGCGGTCGCGGTGGCGATCAGTCTGTTCGGTCTGAACTCCGGCGCCGCATTGGCGACCGTGGTCGGCGTGCTGGTCGAGGTTCCGGTCATGCTCTCCCTCGTGGCCTTCGCCAACCGGACGCGGCCGCGCTTCGCGTGAGCCCGGGGAGGCCCGAAGGACGGCGCGCTCAACGCGGGGCGAAGGGGTTCGTCCAGGCCCGCCGGCCCGCCCGGTCGATCACCGAGAGGCGGATCCAGGGGCTGTCCGAGAAGCGGGCGAGCGGTATCTCGGCCCGTGTCAGGCTTGCGCCGTGGACGGCCTTCGCGGCCGAGCCGTGCCCTTGCAGGATCACCGAGGACACCGCAGAGGTTTCGACGACCACCCGGTCGTCTTCGACCGCCACGTTCCTGAATTCCGGGCCTTGCGAGGCGTAGAATTCCCCCGCCTTCAGCGCCGCCAGCAGGGCGTCGGGGGCATTGGCCTCGGCCTTGACCATCACCCAGCCGCCGAAATGGTCGGGTTCGGTGAAATGCGCGTCATCCGTCGCAACCAGGGTCAGCGGCCGGCCCTCGGACAGCAACAGGTCGAGCGTATGGAACCCCTCGCCCCGGTCCGCCCCCGTCGCGCAGCCGTGGTTGTAGACCTCGACGGCATGGGCGGCCTCGATGCTGCGCGCGTCCTCCGCGGTCAGGCCCGACCAATGCGGATGCGCGATGGCCACGAAGGCGCCCGCGGCGCGCGCGCGCTCGGCCAGTTCGGGGCCGGTCTCCTGCGCGTCCACCGGCTGGAAGGTCGGCGCGGCAGGGGGCGCGAAGTCGTCCGGCAGGCCCACCGCGAGGATGTGCCAGAGCTCGCCGTTCGCCATCGCCCCGGAGTGAAGCTCGGCGCCCAGGAGCGTCGTGAACGTCTCGTCCCGGAACGGCCGGGTGTCGGCGACGGGGTAGCCGTACCGGCCGATGAAATGGTCGGTCAGCGCGATGAAGTCGTAGCCCTCGGCCTTGTAGCGGCGGCACACCTCGGCGGGCTCCAGCGCACCGTCGGACAGGGTGGAATGGGTGTGAAGGTTGCCGCGGTAGAAACGTCCGGGGCGGGCGAAGGCGGGCAGCTGCATGGCGGTCTCCGGTGTGGCGCTCAGGCGGGGTCGAGGCGGTCGACAAGGCGGGGCAGGTCGGCGACCGTGTCGATCACGTGATCGGCGCCCGCCGCGCGCAGCATCTCGGTGGCCCGCCGGCGCAGCGTCTCGACCTCCTCGGCCGGCAGCGCGGCAAGCTCCTTGGGCGTCCTGCCCACCGCGTTGCCCGACAGCGCGACGCCGACGGTCAGGCAGCCCGCGGCCACGCCCTCGGCGATGCCCGGCGCGGTGTCGTCGACCTTGACGACGCTTGCCGGCGGGTAGACCGCCAGATCGATTAAGCACTGGTACATCCCCAGGGGGCCGGGCCGCCCCTCGGGCAGGTCGTCGGCGCAGACGAGGTTGTCGGGCGCATAGCCCTGCTCGGCCGCCTTGGGCAGAACGCGCTCCATGATCGACCGGGTGTAGCCGGTGGTCGAGCCGATCTTCATGCCCCGGCCGCGCAGCCAGGCCATGGTTTCGACGGTTCCGGGGACCAGCGTGGCGTAATCGGCCACGACCTCCTCGTTCATCGGCACGAAGACCTCGTAGACCTTGTCGACATCTGCGTCGGTCGGCGGGGCGCCATGGCGGGCGGCCCATTGCGCGGCGATGTCGGGGTCGGACAGCATCGCGCGGATGTGGTCCCATTTCGGGCTTCCCATAGGCGCGCGGGCCTGCGCGATCGTCGCCGCGATCCCGAAGCGCTCGAACGCCTTCACGAACACGCCCATCGGCGCGAAGGATCCGAAATCGATCGTGGTGCCCGCCCAGTCGAAGACGGCGGCCTTGAACCTGCCCATCTCACACCTCCCCCTCGGCCAGCCGCGCCCGTTCGGCCCGGGCGGCCTCGGGCGGCGCGGCGCTTGTCACGCCCATGTCGTCCAGCACCTCCGCCGCGGCCGCCACCACCCGCCGCATCACCTGCGCATCCATCTGGCCGATGCAGCCGATGCGGAAACTCTCGACCGCGGTCAGCTTGCCGGGGTAGAGGACGAAGCCCTTCGCCTTCATCGCGTCGTAGAAGGCCGGGAAGGAAAAGGCCGGGTCGGCCGGGCAGAAGAACGTGACGATGATCGGCGAAAGCCAGCGATCGTCCAGCAGCGTCTCGAACCCCAGCGCGCGCATGCCGGCCACCAGAACGTCGCGGTTCTCCGCATAGCGCGCGCCGCGCGCCGCGACGCCGCCCTCGGCCGCATGCGCCCGCAGCGCCGTCACGAAGGCCGCCACGACATGGGTGGGCGGCGTGAAGCGCCACTGCCCGGTCCGCTCCATATGCGCCCATTGCGCATGCACGTCGAGCGACAGCGAGTGCGCGTTGCCCCGGGCGGCGTCCAGCGCCGCGCGTTTCGCGATCACGAAGCCGAAGCCCGGCACGCCCTCGATGCACTTGTTCGCGGACGACACCATCGCGTCGAACTGCAACCGCCGCGGGTCCAGCGGCACCGCGCCGAAGGCCGACATGGAGTCGATCAGCAGGGCCCGGCCCGCCGCGGCGACGGCATCCGAGATTTCCTCGATCGGGTTGAGGATGCCCGAGGAGGTCTCGCAATGGATCGCGACGACATGTGTGATGTGCGGGTCCGCCGCAAGCGCGCGGGCAAC
Source organism: Rhodovulum sp. ES.010 (assembly GCF_900142935.1). Classification (NCBI taxonomy): domain Bacteria; kingdom Pseudomonadati; phylum Pseudomonadota; class Alphaproteobacteria; order Rhodobacterales; family Paracoccaceae; genus Rhodovulum; species Rhodovulum sp. ES.010. The sequence continues at coordinate 309,066 of NZ_FSRS01000001.1, forward strand.
CTCCTCGCCGCGCGGCGGCAGGTAGTCGCCCTTGTCGAGAACGGTATGGGCGCGCCCCAGATAGCGCAGCGTCTCGGCGGCGCGCTGGCCGTAGGCGCCATTGGCCAGCACCAGCGTCTTGCCGTCGCGCGGGATGAAGCCGCCCAGCATCGCCTCGACCGAGAAACTGCCCGAGCCCTGCATCGGCACGCAGTCGTAGTCCGCCTTGCCCGGTCCCAGCAGGTCCAGCAGCCCGGCGCGCATCTCCGCCGTCAGGACCCTGAAATCCGCGTCCCAGCTGCCCCAGTCGCGCAGCATAGCGGCCTTGGTGTCATGGGCCGTGGTCAGCGGGCCGGGGGTCAGCAGGTACGGCTCTTCCAGCCGGGGCGGTGCAAGGGGGGCGTTGCTCGATGCCATTCTCGGTCCTTTCTACTCTGCGGCCCGTCCCTGCGGGCGGCTGAAATCGAACTCTTCGGCGAAGTGACAGGCCACGTGATGGCCCGGTGCGATCTCTCGCCATTCGGGCGCCGTTTCGGCGCAGGCCGGGCGCGCATGGGGGCAGCGCGTGCGGAACCGGCAGCCCGAGGGCGCGTTCAGCGGGTTCGGGATCTCGCCCTCCAGCTTGATCGGGTCGAACCCGGCATCGGGGTCGGCCTGCGGGATCGCCGACAAGAGCGCGTGCGTGTAGGGATGACGGGGCGCGAAGAACAGCCGCTCGGTGGGGGCGTATTCGACGAACTTGCCGACATACATCACCGCCACCCGGTGGGACATCTGCGCGACCACCGACAGGTCGTGGGCGATGAACAGGAAGGCGACGCCCATCTCCTCCTGCAAATCCTTCAGCAGGTTCACGATTTCCGCCTGGATCGACACGTCCAGCGCCGAGACGCTTTCGTCGCAGACCACGAAATCGGGCCGCGAGACAAGGGCGCGGGCGATACAGATGCGTTGCCGCTGGCCGCCTGAGAAGGCATGCGGGAAGCGGCGCAGGTGTTCGAGGTTCAGTTTGCAGCGCGCGGCGATCTCGCGAACCCTGGCGTCGATCTCGGCGCGGTTCTTCATCATGCCCGAGGCCACCAGAGGCTCGGCGATGATGTCGCGGACGGTCATCCGCGGGTTCAGCGACGAATAGGGGTCCTGGAACACCAGAGACATGCGCGAGCGGAACAGCCGCAACCGGTCCTGCGCCATCGACGACAACTGCACCGGCTCCTCGGCGAAGATCATGTTCATGTGGGTGCGGAAGCGGCGCAGGTCCTCGCCCTCGGCATGGGCCACGTCGACATCGCGGGTATGGGTGTGAAAGATCACCTCGCCGTCCGAGGGGTCGATCGCGCGCAGGATCGCGCGGCCCACCGTCGTCTTGCCCGAGCCGGATTCGCCCACCAGCCCCACGGTCTCGCCGCGCCGGATGTCGAAACTCACGTCGTCCACCGCGGCCAGGTCGCGGATTTCGGTGCGGAACAGCTTGCGCGTCCTGATGGGAAAGCGGACGGAGAGGTTGCGCACCTCGATCAGCCTGTCGGTCATGCCGCCGACCTCCCTGCCTCGTCATGCAGCCAGCAGCGCACCGCGCGGTCGGCCTCGGGGCGCACCTCGCGGGGCGCGCGCGCGCCGCAGAGCCCGGCGATGGCCTGGCCGCAGCGCGTGTGGAACGGGCACCCCGCGGGCCGTTCCGAGGGCGAGGGGATGTCGCCCGGCACCGGCGTCATCCGCGCGTCCAGCCTCTCGAGGCTCGGGATCGCGGCCAGAAGCCCCTGGGTGTAGGGGTGTTTCGGGTCGCGGATCACGTCTGCCGTGGGGCCGCGTTCGACGATGGTGCCCAGATACATCACCGCCACCTCGTCGGCGATCTGCGCGATCACGCCGAGGTCGTGGGTGATGAAGATCATCCCCATCCCGAGATCGCGCTGCAATTCGCGCATCAGGTCCAGCACCTGCGCCTGGATCGTCACGTCGAGCGCGGTGGTGGGTTCATCCGCGATCAGCAGTTGCGGCCCCGCCGACAGGGCCAGCGCGATCATCGCGCGCTGGCGCATGCCGCCCGACATTTCGTGCGGATACTGGTCGATACGGGTGCCGGGATCCGAAAGGCCCACACGCTCCAGCATCGCGATGGCGATCTCGCGCGCCGCCCGCGCGTTCGGCTCGCGGTGCAGCCGGATCGCCTCGATCATCTGGTTGCCGACCGTGTAGACCGGGCTGAAGCTCGCCATCGGCTCCTGGAAGATCATCCCGATCTCGCCGCCCCGCAGCCTCCGGATCGCCCGCGACCTTGGGTCCAGCGTCTCGATCTCGATCCGCCGGCCGTCCTTGGCCGTGTAGTGCATCCGCGCCTCGGGGGCGATCGCCGCGCTGCCGGGCAACAGCTTCATCAGCGCCTTGGTCGAGACCGACTTGCCCGAGCCCGACTCGCCCACGAGGCCCAGCGTGCGGCCCTTCTGCACGGTGAAACTCACGTCCTGCACCGGCGTGATCCGCCCTTCGTCGGTTCGAAAGGAGATCGTGAGCTTCTCGACATTCAGCAGATCAGGCATCAGCGCGCCTCCGAATAGGGGTCGGCCGCGTCGCGGAGCCCGTCGCCGATCACCGTGAAGGCCAGCACCGCGACCACCACGAAGGCCGCGGGGATGAACAGCCAGGGCGTCTGTTCGATCACCCGCACCGACTGCGCCTGCTGCAGCATCACCCCCCAGCTGACCGTCGGCGGGCGAAGCCCGAGCCCGACGAAGCTGAGCGCGGTTTCCGACAGGATCATGTAGGGAAACGAAATCACCAGATCGACGATGATGAAGCTGGTGAACGAGGGCAGCATGTGCTGGCCGATGATCCGCGACGGCCGCGCGCCCGCGAGCCGCGCCGCGACCACGTAATCCTCGTTCCTGATCGACAGGAGCTGGCTGCGGATGCGCCGCGCGAGCGTTGGCCAGCCGAAGAGGCCGAGGATCAGCGTCATCGCGAAATAGACCTGCGTGGTCGACCATTCCTTCGGCATCGCGGCGGCCAGCCCCATGTAGAGCGGGATGATCGGCACCACGCGCACCACCTCGGTCACCCGCTGGATCGCGGCGTCGGTTCGCCCGCCTGCATAACCCGCGACCCCGCCGATCATCAGCGCCAGCACGAAGGAGATCAGCACCCCCATCACCCCGATGCAAAGCGAGGTGCGGGTGGCGTAGATCGTGCGCGAAAACACGTCGCGGCCGAGATTGTCGGTGCCCCACAGATGCAGCCGCGCCTCGGGGTGGTCCAGGCCGAAGAGGTGCCGCTCGGTCGGGATCAGCCCCAGCACCTTCACCGGCTCGCCCCTGGCGAACAGGCTGACATAGACCCGCGTCTCGGGATCGGGCACCGAGATCGCGCGCAGCGTCACCGCGTCGCGTTCCGTCTTGATCCCGTGCACGAAGGGGCGCAGCGAACAGCCCCGCGCGTCGCAGAACATCGGCATCTGCGGCGGGCCGTCGATATAGCTGGCGTTGCGGCTGGTGGTTCCGTAGGGCGCCACGAACTCGGCAAACAGGCCCATCAGCGCCATAAGCCCCAGGATCGTCGCCGCCACCATCGCCGCCCGGTGCCGCCGGAAGCGCCACCAGATCAGCGTCCATTGCGAAGCGGAATAATAGCGCAGGCGCTGCGCCTCGTCGCGGTCCGGCCCTTGGGTCGCGTCGGTCATCGCGTCAGCCCCCCAGCTTGATCCGCGGGTCGAGCCACGCGAGCAGGATGTCGGAAAGGAAGTTCATGAAGACGATCATGAAGGTCAGCATCAGGAGGATCGCGCCGGCCACATACATGTCGAGGTCGAGATAGGCGCGCAGCAGAAGCTCGCCGAGTTCGGTCAGCCCGAGGACGGCGGCGACGATGGGCAGTTCGGAAAAGATGCGGTTCACGTCGAAGCCGATGGTCGAGACCACCGGGTTGATCGCGAGCCGCGCGGGGTATTTCATCAGGAGCTTCATCTCGGGAACGCCGCGCGCCCGCGCCGCGGTCACCGACAGCTTGTTCAGCTCGTCCGACATCGTCGCGCGCACGGTCTGCAACTGGTAGGCCACCGCCGACCAGGCCAGCACCACCGCCGGCAGCCACAGGTGTTTCACCAGGTCCCAGACCTTGGCGGCCGACCAGGGCGCGTCCTGCATGCCCGCCGAGAACAGCCCGCCGATATCGGCGTCGAACCACTTGTTGGCGAAGTAGAGCAGGATCAGCGCCAGCAGGAAGTTCGGCAGTGCGAGCCCGAGATAGGAAAAGATCGTCAGCCCGTAATCGGCGCCCGATCCGCGCCGGACGGCGGCATACATCCCGATCGGGAGGGACACGAGATAGGTGACGATCAGCGTGCCGAAGAGGATCGCCGCGGTCAGGAACGCCTTGTCGCCGATCACCTTCGTGACCGAGGTCTCGAAGGCGAAGGCCTGCCCGAAATCGCCCCTGAGCACGATGTTGCCGATCCAGTCGGCATAGCGCAGCAGCATCGGCTTATCGAGGCCCAGCTCGCCCCTGATCGCCTCGATATCGGCCTCGGTCACGGCAACGCCGGTGCCGGAATACTTCCGAAAGGCATAGCGGTCGGCATAGTCGCCGGGCGGCAGTTCCATGATGATGAAGACCATCAGCGACACCAGCAGCATCGTGACGATCATCCCGACGAAGCGTTCGGCGGTGAACCGCAGCATGGGCCTGTCCCTTGCGCTGTCGCGTGAGGTGCGGGGGGTGTGTGCCCCGGGCGCGGGCGCCCGGGGCCGTCTCAACGGGGGGCGACCGCGCCTATTGCTCCAGCCACCACTGCTGGGCCCGGTAGGGATAGGTCCAGTAGTAGTCGTAGGCCTTGGCGGTGAACTGCGGCACGTTCTTCAGCGCGTTGGTGTAGACCACCGGCTCGGGGATCTCGGCGACGATCCCGATCTTGATGAGGTTGTCGAGATGGATCTTCATCATCTCGGCGCCCAGCGCGTTGCTCTCCTCGCTGCCCAGCGGGTGCCGGGTGAACTCGGCCGCCGCCGCAAAGAGCCGCTTGATATCGGCCGGCGGCTCGATGCCTTCCGCGCCGTCGGTCTCGATCCAGGTGGCCCAGTCGGCGTGGCCCTTGGGGTTGAACGGATCGCCCGGGAACAGCGCGTCGGTCGCGTCCTGGCTGATGTTCGGCCCCGATACGCCGTCGTTCTTCCAGGTCAGCACGTCGACCTCGTTGGCGTTCGCCGCGGCGCGGTACTCGTCCGAGGTCACCTCGCGCACGTCGACCTGAAGGCCGAGATCGGACCAGTAGCCCGCGGTCAGCTCATGGAGCTGCGAGGCCGTGCCCTGGCTGGCGAAGACGATGCGGATCGACAGCGGCTTGCCGTCGGGGCGCTGGCGCACCCCGTCGCTGCCGCGCGCCAGCCCCATCTCGTCCAGAAGCGCGTTGGCCCGGTCGGGATCGTAGTCCACGAACACCGCCAGGTCCTCGGGCGACAGGAACGGCACGGTCATGTGCTCGGCCGCCGCGGTCTGCATCGGCTTGCCCTGGCCGAGATAGACGATCTCGTTGATCTCGTCCCGGTCGAGCCCCAGCGACAGCGCCTGGCTGAACCGCACGTCCGAGAAGATCGCGCGCAGCACCGGGTCCTTGTGGGTGCGGTTGAAGCTGTAATAGGGTGACTGGCCCAGCGTCGGGGTCAGCGCGACGGTGTAGTCGCCCTTGGCCTCGTTCTCCTTCAGCAGCGGAAAGTCGTTGAGCTGCATCGCCTGCTGCTTCCAGGTGACCTCGCCGTTCATGATGCGCAGGTTCACCACCTCGCGCTCGGGCACGTAGTCCTCCCGGATTTCCGAGATGTAGGGCAGCTGGTGGCCGGCGGTGTCGACCATGTGGAAATAGGGGTTGGCGACGAGGTGGCGGCCTTCGGTGTCCTCCTCCACCAGGATATGCGATTCCAGCGTCGGCATGACGCCCACGCCGATCCCGGCGACCTTGTCGGCATCCTTCATCAGCGGCGAGGGCACGTCCCTCCAGTCGGAATTTCCGTAGAAGAAGTTCACCGCCTCGGCCTCGCTGGCGAAGCCGTGCTCGGCGCGCAGCTCGGCGGCACCCTCGTTGTACTTGTCGAGGTAGCGGCCGAGGACGTGCTTGGGCAGAAAGGTCTGGCCGTAGTCGATCGCCCAGCGGTTCAAGAGGTTCGGCTGCGCCACCGGGAAGGTGAAGCGAACGGTGGTCCCGTCCAGCGCCTCGACCGTGGCGGGCTTGCCGTCGAACAGCCAGCGGCCGGGCGCCTTCTCGATGACGTTGGGGTTCATCAGCACGTCGTTGTACCAGAACGCCACGTCCTCGGCGGTGAACGGGGCGCCGTCCGACCACTTGTGACCGGCGCGCAGCGTAAAGGTGAGCTGGGTGAAATCGTCGTTCCACGCCCAGGATTTCGCGACGTTCGGCACGATGGTCTGCAGGTCGTCGGAATAGCGCACCAGGTTGACGTGGCGGACCGACAAAAGGTCCGAGGTGCCCGACTCGGTGCCGCGCGACAGGCCCACCAGCGTGCCGCCATAGGCCCCGATCGCCTCGTAGGGGGCGACCACCAGCGGCTCCTCGGGCAGGCGCTCTTCGACGGGCGGCAGATCGCCGTTGCCCAGGATCTCTCCGTTCAGGGTCGCGATCTCGGGGTTTTCGGCGAATCCGAGGTCGCACCCGGCCTTCGACTCGAACTCGGCGAGCTCGAATTGCTGCGGATGGTCGGGCGTCAGGCCCCGCATGTCGGCGACAGTGACGGCGGGGCACTCGGCCAGCGCGGGCAGGGCCAGCGTCAGCAGCGCCGCCCCGGACAGAAGGAGAGCTTTCGAGGTCATGGCGGACTCCGTTGGGCATGATGACCCGCGCGTGGTGCCGCCCCCATATGACAGATGCGTAAAACGGCCCGATATATAGCCAAACGTTATGAATTGCCGCCCGTCACGGTTCCGTCATGCTTGTCGAGGGCGCGCGCGATGAACGCCTCGACCGCCGCCACGCGGGCCATGTGTTGCGGACACACGACGAAATGCCGGGCCGTCAGGCGCCCGTCGCCGATGGTGATGGGGACGAGGCCCTCGGTTGCCGTCAATTCGGCGCGCATCGCCACGCCAAGGCCCACGCCTTCGCGCACCATCGCCACGATGGAGCCCCAGGAGCCGAGCGCGAGCACCGGGTTGAGCTCGATTCGCGCGAGTCTGGCAGCACCCTCGAAAAGTTGCCGCGTGCCCGAGCCTTTCTCGCGCGTGATCAGCGGCAGTCCCGCGATGTCGTCCCAATCCGCCCGTCCGCGCGCGGCCAGGGGGTGATCGGGGCGCGCGACCAGGACGATGGGCGTCTCGACCAGCGGGGCGCCGTGCATCTGCGCGGGAAGTTCGCGCCCGGTGACCAGGCCGAGATCGAGCCGCCCCGCGTCGAGCCCGGCGAGCACGTCGCGGGAGGCCAGAGACCGTGCCTCGATCTCGATCGCCGGGAAGGCCGCCATGAAGCTTCCGATCACCGGCATGGCCAACTGGTAGGTGGAATAGCCGATGCGCAGCGCGCCCTTCTGCACGCTGCGGGTCGAAAGGAAGCTCGCCTCGATATCGCCGTAAAGCGCCAGCAAGGCGCGGATCTGCGGCAACACGGCCGTCAGCGCCGGGGCAGGGCGGATCGAGTCGCCGAACCGGTCGAACAGCACGGCCCGCGCCGCGCGTTCGGCGGTCGAGACATGGGTAGAGACCGACGGCTGCGACACCCCCAGCGACTTGGCGGCGGCCGAGAAGCTGCCGCAGCGCACCACGGCCTCGATGGCGCGCAGCTGCGCGATGCTCAGCCCCTTTGACGTCCTGCCCTTCATGCCCCTGCGCCGATGCCGTTCATCCCGTTCATACTGCAGTTCGGGGCTGCGGTGAATTGGATGGATCGCCCGCCGCAAGGGCCACGCGCGTCAGCCCGCCACAAGTATCGGCAGGTAGGCGATGGCGGCCAGCACCGTGAGCAGGACGAGGAGGTAGGGCACCACCGCGCGCGAGATCCGTTCCAGGCCCAGCCCGGTGACCGACGAGGCGACGTAAAGGTTGATCGCGACCGGCGGCGTGATCATCCCGATGGCCAGCCCCACCACCATGATGATGCCGAAATGCACCGGGTCGAGCCCCAGTTGCAGGGCCAGCGGCAGCAGGATCGGCGTCAGGATGATCAGCGCCGAGGCGGTCTCGATGAAGATGCCGGTCAGCAGGATCAGCACCAGCATCATCGCCAGCACCACCATGCCGTTGGCCGACACCCCCAGCACCAGATCGGCGATCCGCGCCGGCACCTGCCAGTTCGACAGCGTCCAGCTCAGCGCCGCCGAGGCCGAGATCACGAACATGATGACCGCCGTCGTGACGGCCGCGCGCACGAATAGCCGGTAGATATCGGCCAGCCCCAGGTCGCGGTAGATGAAGAGCGACACGATGATCGCGTAGTTTACGGCGATCACCGCGGCCTCGCTGGGGGTGAAGATGCCGGAAAAGATGCCGCCAAGGATGATGACCGGCGTCAGAAGGCCCCAGAACGCCGCGCGAAACGTCCGCCAGATGGTGCGGGGCGAAAACGCGCTGCCGCGCGGATAGGCGCGCCGGTGCCCCTGCACCAGCGCCAGCCCGATCAGCCCCAGCCCCATCGCGAGGCCGGGCAGGAAGCCGCTGAGAAACAGCTTCGACACCGATTCCTGCGCGATCACCGCGTAGATGATCATCGGCACCGAGGGCGGGATCACCACGCCGATGGTGCCGCCCGCCGCGATCAGGCTGGCGGCGGAGGCGGGGTCGTAGCCCTTGCGCGTGAGTTCCGGCACCAGGGTCGAGCCGACCGCCGCCGTGGTCGCCGCCCCCGAACCCGAGATCGCCGCAAAGAACATCGAGGCCAGCACCGAGACGATCGACAGCCCGCCCTTGAGAAACCCGATCAGCGCATCGGCCAGCGCGACCAGGCGGGCGCTGACCTGCCCCTGGGCCATGATGTCGCCCGCCAGGATGAACATCGGCACCGCGACCAGCGCGAAGGAGTCGACGCCCGAGAACATCTGCTGCGGCAGTACCAACAGCGGCACGCCGTCGGCCCGCAGCGCCACCATCGTCGCCCCCCCGATGGCCAGCGCGACCGGCAGGCCCATCAGCAACAGAAGGAAGAACAGGCCGAAGAGAAGCAGGCTCATTCCACGGGCTCCGTGGGGGCTGGCCGCCGCCCGGTCAGCGCCAGCCGGACGAGGTCCGACAACGCCAGCACGGCCATCAGCACGGCGCTGAGCGGGATCACCGCGTAGACATAGGTCATCGGCACCCGCAGCGCGGCCGATTTCTGAAAACTCTGCATCGCCATGTAGTCCCGTGCGATCCAGGCCAGCGCCAGAAGGAAGGCGATGCCGGCGACCAGCGCCGTTCCCGTGACCAGCCGCCCCGTGCGGTCGGGTAGCCGGTCGACCAGCACGCCGACCGCGATATGCCGGTGCTGCTGCCAGGCCAGAACGGCGCCCAGGAAGGTCAGCCAGACCAGAAGGAACCGCGCCACCTCTTCGGTCCAGCCCACCGCGGTGAACGCCACGCGCGAGACGATCTGCAACGTGATCACCGCGATGAGCGCCGCCATCCCCGCCGCAAGGACGGGGCGCAGGACCGCGCCGATGGCGCGGTCCATCAGGCCGAAGAGGCGCAGCACGTCAGTCCAGCTCGGCGCGGATACGGTCGAGATAGTCGCCGAACCGCGCGCCGTATTTCTCGTAGACCGGCGCCACCGCCGCCTGGAACGCCGACAGGTCGGCATCCTCGATCACCGCCATGCCGCTGGCCTTCAGGTCCTCCAGCTGCTTGGCTTCCATCTCGGCATTGACCGCGCGTTCATGGGCGGCCGCCTCGCGCGCGGCCTGAACGACCACCTCCTGCGCGGGTTCGGGCAGCTTGCTCCAGGCCGGCATCCCCATCACGAAGACCGCCGGCGCATAGGTGTGGCGCGTCATGGTCATGTGGGTCTGGGTCTCGTTCAGCTTGAAGGAATGGACCACGCCGACCGGGTTTTCCTGCCCGTCGATGGTGCCCTGCTGCATCGCGGTCAGCGCCTCGGTCCAGGCCATCGGAATTGCGTTGGCGCCCAGTTCGCGGAAGGTGTCGGTATAGACCGGGTTCTCCATCACCCGGATGCGCAGCCCGTCCAGGTCGGCGGGGCTTTCCACCGGGCGCTGGCTGTTGGTCAGGTTGCGGAACCCGCGCTCGGCATAGGCAAGGCCCTTTAGGTTCACGTCCGAAAGCCGGTCCAGCAGTTCCTGCCCGATCTCGCCGTCCAGCACCTGATAGGCCGCCTCGCGCGAGGGGAACAGGAAGGGCAGTTCGAACACCGCCATTTCCTCGACGAAATTCGCGACGGGGCCGTTGGTGATCACGCCCATGTCCACGCTGCCGATCTGCATGCCCTCCAGCAGCGTGCGTTCGTCGCCCAGCGTCGCGTTGGGGAAGATCTCGACCGTCACCTTGCCGTCGGTGCGCTCGGCCACGAGGTCGCGGAACTTCTCGGCCGCGACGTGGAAGCCGTCCTGTTCGTTGACGGCGTGGGCCAGGCGCAGGGTGACGGGCTCCATCGCGTCGAAGTCAGAGGCGGCGCCGGGCAGCGCGCCGAGCGCGACGGTGGTGCCCAGGGCGGCCGCAAGAAAATGTCGTCTGATCATCATCGGGTCTCCTTTCCGAGTCGTTTCCGTTCATTCGACGGAAATATATGGTGCGTCAACCGCCTGCGTTCCGGGGCGGGGCCGGAACTGCCGGTACCGTCCTGTCGGGGCGCGCCCGGGCCGCCCTCATGCCGCCCGTGCCCGCCGCCAGCTTCCGAGGCGCACGGGCAGGGGCAAGACCCGGCCCGGCGTGGCCCCTGGTGCGGGCGCTGCCGAATGGATGGACCTTGGGCGGCAAACGGCGGCTGGCGAAAGCGACGGTTAGGGTGTAAGCGACGGCCATGGAGAAACAGCGGCAAGATATCGTGCCCTGGCGCCTGTCCGTCGCCCCGATGATGGACTGGACCGACCGGCATTGCCGGTATTTCCACCGGCTGATGTCCGCGCACACGCTGCTCTATACCGAGATGGTCACCGCGCCCGCGCTGGTGCGCGGCGAGGCGCGCCACCTGCTGGCCTTCGACCCGGCCGAGCACCCGGTCGCCGTGCAGCTGGGCGGCTCGGACCCGAAGGAACTGGCCGAGGCCGCGCGGATCGCCTGCGACGAAGGCTATGACGAGGTCAATCTCAATGTCGGCTGCCCGTCGGACCGGGTGCAGTCGGGCACCTTCGGGGCGGTGCTGATGAAAACGCCCGCGCTGGTCGCCGAGTGCGTGGCGGCGATGGCGGCCGCGTCCTCTGTCGAGGTCACGGTCAAATGCCGGATCGGGGTAGACGACCAGGACCCGCGCGAGGTCCTGCCCGGCTTTCTCGAAACCGTCGCGGCGGCGGGCGTCTCGCGGTTCGTCGTCCACGCGCGCAAGGCCTGGCTGCAGGGGTTGAGCCCGAAGGAGAACCGGGACGTCCCGCCGCTCGACTACGGGCTGGTGGCCGAGATGAAGCGCGCCTTTCCGGCGCTCGAAATCTGCATCAACGGCGGCGTTCAGAGCCTTGATGCCGCGCGGGATTTCCTCGCCGGCGGGCTTGACGGGGCGATGATCGGGCGCGCGGCCTATCACGATCCGGCCGCGATCCTGCTGCCGGCCGACGAAGCGATCTTCGGCGTGCCCGGCCAGACGTCGCGGCACCGGGTCGTGGAGGAGATGAAGCCCTATATCGCGCGCCACCTCGCGACGGGCGGGCGGCTGCACGCGGTCACCCGGCACATGCTGGGGCTGTTCGCGGGCCGGCCCGGGGCGCGCGCCTGGCGCCGCGTGCTCAGCGAGGGGGCGACACGGCCGGGCGCGGGGCTCGAGCTGCTGGACGAGGCGCTGCGCCAGCGCGACGGCGCGCGCGCCGCCTGAGCCCGCGCCCGCCACATGCCGCTTGCCGCGGGCGCGGCCATGCGCTACCCGGCCCGCGATGCCCGAGCCGACGCTGATCCTTTCGATGCTGGCGCTGCTGCTCGCGATCGGCGCCGTGGCGGGCGTGATCGCGGGGCTCTTGGGCGTGGGCGGCGGGCTGATCCTGGTGCCGGCCTTCTTCTATGCCTTCTCGGCGCTGGGCTACGACAGCCCGCACCTGATGCAGATCTGCCTTGCGACCTCGCTGGCGACGATCATCGTGACCTCGGTGCGCTCGGTCCTGGCGCATCACGCCAAGGGGGCGGTCGACTGGACGATCCTGAAGGGCTGGGGGCCGGGGCTGGCGGCGGGCGCGGTGCTGGGCGTGCTGGTGGCCGCGGGGCTGCGCTCGGTCGTGCTGCAGGCCATGTTCGGCGTGCTGGGGGTGCTGGCCGGCGGCTGGCTGGCCTTCGGCAATCCGAACTGGCGGCTGGCCGAGGCGATGCCCCTGGGCCGGCTGCGCGCGGCGCTGTCGGCGCTGGTGGGGTTTCTCGCGGTGCTGATGGGCATCGGCGGCGGGCTGTTCGGCGTGCCGCTGATGACCGCCTACAACCAGCCGATCCACCGGGCCGTCGCCACGGCGGCGGGGTTCGGGGTCGCGATCGCCGGGCCCTCCGTGCTGGGCTTTCTCGCGATGCAGATCCCGCCCGAGGGCCGGCCACCGCTCACGGTCGGCGCGGTGAACCTGCCGGCCTTCGCGGTGATCGTGGGGATGACCTTCCTGACCGCGCCGCTCGGCGTGCGGCTCGCCCACCGGCTCGATCCGCGGCCGCTGCGCCGGGTCTTCGCGCTGTTCGCGCTGGTCGTGGCGGGCAACATGCTGCGAAAGGCGGTCGGGCTCTGACCGCGTCAGGACCGCGCGAGGCGCGGGCGACGGGCCGGCAGCTCGTCCATCACCCGGCGGCGGTCCTCGGGGCGCATCCGGCTCCAGGCGCCGATCTCGTCCATCGAGCGCAGGCAGCCGATGCACAGCCGGCTTTCGGGGTCGACCTTGCAGACCTTGTTGCAGGGCGTCTCGATGGCGCCGGTCGGCCGGGCGGGGCGGTCTTCGCTCATGGCGCGTCCTTCAGGTGGCGCAATCGGTCGAGAAACCCCTGCAGGATATAGCCGGCGGCGACATGGTCAATCACTTCCGCGCGGCGCTTGCGCGAGGTGTCGGCCTCCAGCAGCGCGCGTTCGGCCGCGACCGTCGACAGCCGCTCGTCCCAGAAGCCGATGGGCAGGTCGGTCAGGCGCGAGAGGTTGCGCGCGAAGGCGCGGGTGGACTGGCAGCGCGGCCCCTCGGTCCCGTCCATGTTGCGCGGCAGCCCCAGCAGCAGCCCCGACACCGCGCGCCCCCGGGCGATTTCCAGCACCTGGCCCGCGTCCAGCGTGAACTTCTTGCGCCGCACGGTCTCCAGCGGCGTCGCCACCGACCGGAACGCATCCGAGACCGCGACCCCGATGGTCTTCTCGCCGAAATCGAGCCCGACCAGCGCGCCATGGGCGGGCAGGGCGGCGGCGAACTCCTCGGGGCTGTCGAAAACGCTCACTCGGCGACGCCCGCCGCGGCCGCGGCCGCGCGGACGGTGTCCAGCGCGTCGGGATAGCCGGCAAAGAGCTGCTGCGCCTCGGCCCAGATGCGGCCGGCCTGCTCGGTATCGCCGAGCACGCCCAGCGCGCGGATCAGCTGCGCCCATTGCTGCGGCCCGCCGCCGTCGCGCGCCAGCCGGTCCGACAGGTTCGCCACCATGTTGCGCACCATCTCCTCGCGCTGCTCGGGGCTCATCCCGGCGGCGGCCTCCATGTCCTCGGCGGTGGGGCCGCGCACGCCCTCCGCCTCGGGCAGGGGCGGCATCTCGTAATCGGTGTCGCCGGCATACCAGGCCAGGTCCAGAATCTGGCTGCGCACGGGCTGAAGCCAGGGATCGCCCGCTTCCGTCGTCTTCAGAAGCTCGCGCCACACCCGGAAGGCCACGTCGGGCCGGCCGGTCTGGATATGCATGAGCCCCCAGTAGTACAGCGCCGTGCCGTTGCGCGGGTCGCGGTTCAGCGCGTCCTCCAGCACCGCTTCGACCTCGGGCGAGACATAGCCGCCGGCCGCCAGAACCATCATGTCGGCCAGCGTGGCGTGATCCTCGGCGGTGGCGCGGCCCTGTTTCAGGTCGACCACCCGGGACTGCGCGGCATAGGCGGCCTTGAAGTTGCCCAGCGCCGCCTCGTTGCGCGCCAGCAGGATGAAGCCGCGCAGGTCGTCCTGCCGGTCGGCCACGACGCTGCGCAGCTTTTCGACAAGCTCGATATGCTCGGGCGAGGGCGGCGGCACGGGCACCGGCGGGGCCTGTTCCTCGGCCTCGGCCTGCCGCATCCGGTTGGCGCGATACTCCGCCGCCTCGCCCAGCCGCGCCTGCAGCGGCCGGTCGGGCGCACCGGGTGCGCCGACCACCGCATAGACGCCATAGGTGCCGGCGACCAGCGCGACGACCAGCCCCGCGGCCGTGGCTAGGCTGACGGTCCGCGGCGCCCGCGCGCCGCCGTCCTGTTCGGCCAGCTTGCGGTCGGCCTCCAGCACCCGGCGCGACACCTCGGTGCGGATGCGATCCGCTTCGTCGGGGGTGATCACGCCGCGCGCCAGGTCCTTGTCCACCTCGTGCAACTGATCGCGATAGACGCGCAGGTCGTAGGCCGCGGGCGGTTCGTCCCCCGACCGGCCGCGGACCAGCGTGACGGCGAGAAGCGCCGCGATCGCGGCGGCCAGCCCGATGGCGACGATCCAGAAGAACATGCGCGGCGACCTCGTTGTAACGTTCCCCCGCCGATCTATTACGCATCCGGCGGAATCGAAAGGGCAAAGCGTCCGCCGCCGCGCCCCGCCGCCCATGTCGCGTTCCCGTTCCACGATGCCGCAAGCGGGCAGGGGCGGGGCGCGCGCGCGGTGCATGAAGGGGCCCGGGAAAGCCCGCCAGACAAGGGGAGTCGCCTTTGGCCACGAGACGCTATTCCGCCTTCGCCGTCGCCCGCGAAGCCACCCGCTACCACGAAGGATGGGCGCGGGCCTGGACCTCTCCGGCCCCGAAATCTCACTATGATGTGATCGTGGTCGGCGCGGGCGGGCACGGGCTGGCGACGGCCTACTACCTCGGGCGCCGGTTCGGCATCCGCAACGTGGCGGTGATCGAAAAGGGCTGGCTGGGCGGCGGCAACACGGGCCGCAACACCACGATCATCCGCTCGAACTACCTGCAGGACCCATCCGCCGCGATCTACGAAAAGGCGCGCAGCCTCTACGAGGACCTGTCGCAGGAGCTGAACTACAACGTCATGTTCAGCCCCCGCGGCGTGCTGATGCTGGCCCAGACCGAGCACGAGGCGCGCGGCTGGAAGCGCACCGCGCAGGCCAACGCGCTGCAGGGCATCCCGACCGAGTTCATCGGGCCCAGGCGCGTCAAGGAAATCTGCCCGATCATGAACATCGAGGGGCCGCGCTACCCGGTCCTCGGCGCGCTCTGGCAGGCCCGCGGCGGCACCGCGCGCCACGACGCGGTCGCCTGGGGCTATGCGCGGGCCTGTTCGGCGATGGGCATGGACATCATCCAGCAATGCGAGGTGACGGCCGTTCGCCAACAGGGCGGCAAGGTGACCGGCGTCGAGACCTCGAAGGGCACGATCGGCTGCGACAAGCTCGCCATCGTCGTGGCGGGCCATTCCGGCGTGCTGGCCGAGATGGCCGGCTTCCGCCTGCCCATCGAATCCGTGGCGCTGCAGGCGCTGGTTTCCGAACCGATCAAGCCCTGCATGGACGTGGTGGTGATGGCCAACAGCGTGCACGGCTACATGAGCCAGTCCGACAAGGGCGAGATGGTGATCGGCGGCGGCGCGGACGGGTTCAACAACTACACCCAGCGGGGCAGCTTCCACCATATCGAGGAAACCGTCCGCGCGCTGTGCGAGACCTTCCCCATCGTCACCCGGCTCAAGATGCTGCGGCAATGGGGCGGCATCGTCGACATGACCGGTGACCGTTCGCCGATCCTCTCGAAAACGCCCCTCGGCAACTGCTTCATCAATTGCGGCTGGGGTACCGGGGGCTTCAAGGCGATCCCCGGATCGGGCTGGGCGATGGCCGAGCTGGTGGCGAAGGGCGCGCCGGGGCCGCTGGCCGCCGAGTTCGGCCTCGACCGCTTCCGCGAGGGCCGCTTCATCGACGAAAGCGTGGCGGCGGGGGTGGCGCATTGATGCCCGCCCGTCCGATCCTCGCCGCCCCGCTTGCGCCGCGCGACGCGCAGCCCGCCCCGGGCCGGCCCGCGCTGGGCCGCTCTGTCGCATCCGGGCGCCGTGCGCGTTTGGTCGCCTTGACGCTCCCGCAGCGCGTTCGCATAAGGGGTGCCAAACGCAATTCGGAGATCCGCCCATGGCTGAGCAGAACTACGACGTCATCGTTCCCGAAAGCGCGAGCAAGTGGATCGGCCTGGTCGCCGGCCTGCTCCTGCCGCTCTTCATCGGGGTGGTCGGCGCCCAGATCTACGGCACCATTTCCAGCCAGGGCGGCGAGCAGGTCTACCCGCTGCCCGAAGAATAAGGGGGGCTTCCCCGGCGCCCCCGACCGTCTGACCCAACGGACCGAGGGGGCGTCATGCTGATCCTGACCTGTCCCGTCTGCGGCACCGCCGCGGACGAAACCGAACTGTCGCCCGGCGGCGAGGCGCACCTGACGCGCCGCGGTCCCGGCTGGGACGACGCGCAGTTCGAATCCTACCTCTTCCACCGCAAGAACCCCAGGGGCGTCCATTTCGAACGCTGGCGGCACGCCCATGGCTGCGGCAAGTGGTTCCACGCCGCGCGCGATACGGTGACGCTGGAGGTGTTCGGCACCTATTCGGCGCAGGTGAGCGAACCGCCCCGCGACATAATCGACCGGATCGCCGCGAAACATCCCGGCTTCGAATGGGAGGGCGGGGAATGAGCTTTCGCCTGCACACCGGCGGCCGCCTGATCGACCGCGCCGCGCCCTGCAGCTTCACCTTCGACGGGGCCGCGCATGAGGGCTTCGCCGGCGACACGCTGGCCGCGGCCCTTCTGGCCAGTGACCGGATGCTGGTCGGCCGGTCCTTCAAGTATCACCGGCCCCGCGGCGTGGTCGCCTCGGGCGCCGAGGAACCGAACGCGCTGGTGGGCCTCGGGCAGGGCGGCCGGTTCGAGCCGAACCAGCGCGCCACCATGACGGAACTCTTCGACGGGCTGGTGGCCGAAAGCCAGAACCGCTTCCCTTCGCTGGACTTCGACGTGGGCGCGCTGAACGCGCGTCTCGCCCGGTTCCTGCCCGCGGGGTTCTACTACAAGACGTTCCTCTGGCCGCGCGCCTTCTGGAAGCATGTCTACGAACCGGTGATCCGCCAGTCGGCGGGCCTGGGCCGCGCGCCGACCGAGGCCGACCCCGACACCTACGAACATTTCCACGCCCATGTCGACGTGCTGGTGGTCGGCGGCGGTGTCGCGGGGCTGGAGGCCGCGCTGGTCGCGGGCCGGTCGGGCGCGCGCGTGCTGCTGGTCGAACAGACCGCCCATTGGGGCGGCCGCGCGCCGGTGGACGGGGGCGAGATCGACGGCCAGGCGCCCGCAGCGTGGGTAAGGGGCGCCGTCGAAGCCCTTGAAAAGATGGATAACGTCACGCTGCGCCTGCGCATGCAGGGGGCGGGCGTCTACGACCACGGCTATGTGCTGGCCCACGAACGGCTGACCGATCACGCCCCCGATGCACCCGGCCCCCGCCACCGCCTGTGGAAGATCCGCGCCAAACAGGTGGTCACCGCCACCGGTGCCATCGAACGCCCGCTGGCCTTCCCCGGCAACGACGTGCCGGGCGTCATGCTGGCCTCTGCGGTGCGCGACTACGTGGTGAACTGGGCCGTCGCGCCCGGCCAACGCACCGTGATCGTCACCAACAACGACGACGCCTATCGCACGGCGCTGACCCTGCTGGACGCGGGGCTGGAGGTTCCGGCCATCGTCGATGCCCGGCAAACCGCCGACGGGCCCTTGCCCCAGGCCGTGCGGGCACGCGGCGTGCCGGTGCGGACGGGCATGGCCGTGGTCAAGGTCAAGGGCGCCAAGCGCGTGACCGGCGTGGGCATCGGCCCGGTCAACGGGCTCGCCATGGCCTCCGACACGATTGCCTGCGATGCGGTGGCGATGTCGGGCGGCTGGTCGCCGGTGGTGCACCTGTGGTCCCATTGCGGCGGCAAGCTGACCTGGGACGACCGGCACGGCATGTTCCGGCCCGACCCCTCCCGCGCGCCGACCGGCGCCGACGGGCGGCCCTTCGTGACGACGGCCGGCGCGGCCAGCGGTGCGCTGCTGGCCGAAGACTGCCTGCCCGATGCCGGCCGGGCAGGGGCGGCGGCGGCCGAGGCGGCCGGGTGCCGGGCGGAAGTCCGAACATTTGCCATATCGAAGTCCGATGAAAGTCCGATGGAATTCATATGGGTCATGCCGCGCCGCGCCGAGCCCGCCGCGCGCATGAAGATGTTTCTCGACTACCAGAACGACGTGAAGGTTTCGGACGTCCAGCTCGCCGCCCGCGAGGGCTACGAAAGCGTCGAGCACACCAAGCGCTATACCACGCTGGGGATGGCGACCGACCAAGGGAAACTCAGCAATATCAACGGGCTCGCGATCCTGGCCGATACGCTGGGCGCGGCGATCCCGCAGGTCGGCACCACGACCTTCCGCCCGCCCTACACGCCGCTGACGCTGGGCGCCATCGCGGGCGAGGCGCGCGGCGCGACCTTCCAGCCGGTGCGCAAGACCCCGATCCACGCCTGGCATGAAGCGCAAGGCGCCCATTTCGAACCCGTGGGCCACTGGCGCCGTCCCTACACCTATCCGCGCAAGGGCGAGAGCGTCGCGCAGTCGGTGCAGCGGGAGGTGAAGAACACCCGCGAAAACGTCGGCGTGCTGGACGCCTCGACGCTGGGCAAGCTGCTGGTCAAGGGGCCGGATGCGGCGGAGTTCCTCGACCGCGTCTACACCAACATGAAGTCCACGCTGAAACCCGGGCGCTGCCGTTACGGGCTGATGTGTTCGGAAAACGGCTTCCTGATGGATGACGGCGTGGTGGCCCGGCTGTCGGAGGACAGCTTCCTCTGCCACACGACCAGCGGAGGGGCCGAGCATGTGCACCAGCACCTGGAGGAATGGCTGCAGACCGAGTGGTGGGACCTCAAGGTTCACGTCGTCAACCTGACCGAGCAATACGCCCAGGTCGCGGTTGTCGGCCCCAAGGCGCGGACCCTGCTGGAAAAACTCGGCGGCATGGACCTGTCCAGGGACGCGCTGTCCTTCATGGGTTGGGCGGACGGCACGCTGGCCGGCATCCCGGCCCGGGTCTACCGCATCTCGTTCTCGGGCGAACTCTCCTTCGAGGTGGCGATCCCCGCGAACCGGGGCCGCGCGTTCTGGGATGCCTGCCTGGCCGCGGGCGAAGACCTCGGCGTGATGCCCTACGGCACCGAGGCGCTGCACATCATGCGCGCCGAAAAGGGCTTCATCATGATCGGGGACGAGACCGACGGAACCGTGATCCCGCAGGACCTCGGCCTCGACTGGGCGGTGTCGAAGAAGAAGGACGATTTCATCGGCAAGCGCGCGCAGGCGCGCAGCCACATGACCGACCCGGAGCGGTGGAAACTGGTCGGCCTGGAAACGCTGGACGGATCCGTCCTGCCGGACGGCGCCTACGCGCTGGACGATGGGAAGAACGCCAACGGCCAGCGCAACGTGCAGGGCCGCGTCACGTCGAGCTATCACTCGCCCACGCTCGGGCGCGGCATCGCGATGGGGCTGGTGCGCCACGGGCCCGACCGGATGGGCGAGGTGATCGCCTTCGGCAAGGTCGACGGCTCCACCGTCGCGGCCCGCATCGTCAGCCCCGTGTTCTACGACGCCGAAGGGGAGAAGCAGAATGTCTGAGCCCGTCACCGCGCTGAACGGCGCCCGAGCCGAGGGCATCGCCACGGTCGAGGAGGCGCCCGCCCGGGGCATGGTCACGCTGCGCGCCGACCTCTCCGCCCGGAAGGTGAAATCCGCGGTCAGGAAGGTGGCGGGCGTCGCGCTGCCCGATCCGCTGGCCGCGTCCTGGGACGGCCCGCGCGGCGCGGCCTGGATGGCGCCCGACGAGTTGCTGCTGTTCATGCCGTCCCCCGAGGCCGCCGAAACCGTCGAGGCGCTGGAGGCGGCGCTCGAGGGCCAGCACGCGACCGCGGCGGACGTGTCCGACGCCCGCGCCGTGTTCCGTGTGCACGGGCCGGGCGCGCGCGAGGTGCTGGCCAAGCTGACGCCCGCGG
Source organism: Rhodovulum sp. ES.010 (assembly GCF_900142935.1). NCBI lineage: Bacteria > Pseudomonadati > Pseudomonadota > Alphaproteobacteria > Rhodobacterales > Paracoccaceae > Rhodovulum > Rhodovulum sp. ES.010. Next base: position 329,346 of record NZ_FSRS01000001.1, read on the forward strand.
ACATGGCCCCCGACGCCTTCCCCGAGGGCAGGGTGCGGCGCACGCGCCTGGCGCAGGTGCCGGTTGCGATCTGGGCCGAAACGGGGGGCTTCGGGCTGGTCTGCTTCCGCTCGGTCGCGGGCTATGCCTTCGACCTTCTCAAGGGCGCCGCGGCCCCCGGTTCGGCGGTCGGCTATTTCCCCGACTGGGCTTGACCTTCCCCCCGCAGCGCCTCCATCTAAGGCAAAGTGACGCAGATCATTAACCAGAAGGGGGGCCAAATGGCTTTCGAACTTCCCGACCTTCCCTATGCCCATGACGCGCTTGCCGATCAGGGCATGTCGAAGGAAACGCTCGAATACCATCACGACCTGCACCACAAGGCCTATGTCGACAACGGAAACAAGCTGATTTCCGGCACCGAGTGGGAGGGCAAGTCGGTCGAGGAGATCGTCAAGGGCACCTACCAGCCCGGCGCCGTGGCCCAGAACGGGATCTTCAACAACGCCTCGCAGCACTGGAATCACTGCCAGTTCTGGGAAATGATGGCACCGGGCAAGCCCGCCATGCCCTCCGAGCTGGAGGCCCGCATCGTCGATGCCTTCGGCTCCGTCGAGAAGTTCAAGGAAGAGTTCTCGGCCGCGGGTGCCGGGCAGTTCGGGTCCGGCTGGGCCTG